>NZ_JBITFM010000007.1:118704-324841 GCF_044456065.1 Streptomyces sp. NPDC051041 | reverse complement strand
TATCTCGATGTCGAGATAACTCTAGTACATGGGGGCGGTCTGGTCATGCCCGGGCCCGCATCCCCCTCCCCCGCCCCCACGCGCCGCGGCCGGTGCCCCCGGGGCGGCCCCCCCCCGCCCGCGCGGGCCCCCCCCGGGCCCCCCGGGCCCCCCCCCCGCGGGCGGGCCCCCCCGGGGCGGCGCGGCCCGCGGCCCGCCCCGGGGCCGGCCGGGGCGGGCGGGGGGGGGGGGCCCCGCCCCCCCCCCCGGGGCCCCCCCCCCCCCCCCGCCACGCCCGTCAGGCCGTGTGCGACGGACTCGGTCCCGCGCCGTCCAGGGCGAACACCGACCCCGTCCGGACCGCCATCACGCAGCCGTTGGGGAAGGTCGCCGTGTACTCGACCGGCCGGCCCCGCCACTGCCCGCGCGCGTGGGCGGTCACCGGGGCGTAGACCATCGGGCAGTGGGCGTCCTGCGGCCGCAGGCCCGCGATGTCGCCGTTCGCCGTGCCGAGCTCCGCGCAGGCCCGGGCGGCGCGGGGATGGCCCTGGGGCGGATCGCAGCGCAGCAGGGCGCCGCGCGTGACCGCGGACGGGGTCTCGCCCCGGGTGACCGTGAGGTGCAGCCAGGTGCCCGCGTGGGCGCCCCCGGCGGTCGCCGACGCCGGCGTGGCGCAGGCGGCGAGGAGGGCGGCCGCCGTCAGCAGGCCGCTCCGCAGCGCTCTTGTCGTGGTGGTGGTGTACGTCATTCCCGGTGCATCGGCACGGCGGCACCGGACCCCCAGCCCTGCTCACCCGAACGGGAGCGGGCGGGTGCGTACCGCGCCGCCAGTTCGAACGCGGCGAGCACCACGCGCGTCTGGTACTCGGCCTGGCGTGCGACCGGGATCCAGCGCGCCACGCAGCCGTCGCGGTAGTCGGCGCACCACGCGTCGATGAGCCGGTCCAGTTCCGGCAGCGCCCCGGCCGGATCGCGCCCGGCGCCCGTGACCAGCTGGTGCAGCAGCCCGGCCGTGCGCAGGGCCAGCCGCCGCCCGGCGATGCGCAGGGCGGTCAGGTGGGCGGTGCTCAGCGGCGGGAGCGCGTGTCCCGGGCCGTCGCCGGTGGCGGTGTCGGGGTCCCACGCGTCGGCGAGGCCGGGGCAGACCAGGAGGTAGTCGTCGACCGGCGCGAGCAGCCGGGCCGCTTCCGGCAGGGCGGCGAGGTGGGGCCGGACGCGGGCGAGGATGCCCCGCAGCAGCCGGGTGTCGTGCCGCAGCGTCCGGCTGACGGCGCGCAGCGCCCCGTCCCGGTCCGCGGGCGGTGAGCCGTCCTCCACGGCGGCCACCCCCCACATGGGCGCCTCGACGACGGCCGTGACGGTGCCGTAGCGGCGCGGGTGGCTCCACGTGGACTCGACGGCGGCCTCCGTGATGGCCGCCACGAGGTCGCCCCGGCGCGGCGGCGGGATCCGGTAGACGGCCGGCCCCAGGGCGGGCCAGTACAGGGTGTCGTACGCGCCGAGCTCGCGGGGGATGCCGAGGCGGGCCGCGGAGTGCGCGACCCGCCGGGCGAGGCCGGGCAGGTCGTGGGTCACCTCGGCGAAACCGCCGCCCACGTCGACGCCGTGCAGGGAGCACTGGAGGAAGGGCCGCAGCTCGTCCTGGAGGGCGAGCAGGGCGCGGGTCTCCGGCAGCGTGGCCGCGGCCGCGCCGTCGGGCAGCCACTCGGGCTGCTCCAGGAAGCCGGGCCGGAAGAAGTGGCGGGCGTAGCGGTCGAGGGTGTACGGGCCCGTGAGCCAGCCCTCGTTGCGGCGCAGGCCGTCGGGGTCCAGGCACAGCAGCAGGTTCCAGGTGGCGTCCGCGTCCTCGGTGAGCCGGGGATCGCCCAGCGCGCGTTCGGCCAGCCGCAGGACGGTGGCGCCGCCGACGGGCTCGTTGGCGTGCGGTCCGGCGACGACGAGGGCCTGGCGGCTGCCGTGCCCGACGGACAGCAGCCACAGGGGCGTGCCCGCGCGGGAGGTGCCGACGCGGCGCAGCCGGGCGTCGCGGGGACGGCGGGCGGCCAGGGCGGCGGCCCGGACGCCCAGCTCGTCGACGGTCGGGTAGCGGTGGAGGGGCGGCAGGGCACACCTCCACGTTGCGAAGCCGTCGGTTCACCCGGGGTGCGCGGGGTACGCACAGTCAGTCACGACTTCGGGGGTACGTCAACACCTCGACGGCGACGGGGACAGGGGCCGCCCACCGGCGCCGACGGTGCGTAATGCCCAGGCCAGAGCCGGGGCCCTTCCGGGGGTCCGCGCGGCGGCGGGGGCGGCGGGCGGAGTGCGCGCCGGGCGGCGCGGCGCGCACTCCGCCGGAAGGGCGCCGGGGTCCGGCTCGGCCCGCCGCGCGACGCGGCGGGTGAAAACCGGGGATGCGAAAGCGGAACGATCTCGTTTGACGCACCATGGACGGGCTACATCACGGTGAGCAGACGAAGGGGAACCGTCCGTGCAGTTCGAGGTGTGGGCACCACAGGCCGGCCGTGTGACGCTCCGGTGCGACGGCGTCACGCGTGCGATGGAACGCGATCCCGAGCGGGTGGGGTGGTGGCGGGGGGAGGCCGAGGCGCGGGACGGCTCGCGGTACGGCTTCGCGCTGGACGACGGCCCCGTGCTGCCGGACCCGCGCTCGCGCCGCCAGCCGGACGGCCCGGACGGGCTGAGCGCGGTCGTCGACCACGGGCGGTACGCGTGGCGCACCGAGTGGGCCGGACGCCCGCTGCCCGGCGCGGTCCTGTACGAGCTGCACGTGGGCACCTACACCCGCGAGGGCACCCTGGACGCGGCCGCCGAGCGGCTCGACCACCTCGTCGGACTCGGCGTCACCCACGTGGAGTTGATGCCCCTGTGCCCGTTCCCGGGCCGGCACGGCTGGGGGTACGAGGGGGTCTCGCTGTGGGCGGTGCACGAGCCGTACGGCGGCCCCGAGGCGCTGAAACGGTTCGTCGACCGGGCGCACGAACTCGGCCTGGGCGTCGTCCTGGACGTCGTCCACAACCACCTGGGGCCGTCCGGCAACTACCTGCCGCAGTTCGGGCCGTACTTCACGGAGACGCACCACACCCCCTGGGGCGCCGCCGTCAACCTGGACGCGCCCGGCTCGGACGAGGTGCGCGCGTACTTCGTGGGCAGCGCGCTGGCGTGGCTGCGCGACTACCGGCTGGACGGACTGCGGCTGGACGCGGTGCACGCGCTGGCCGACACGCGCGCGTGCCACTTCCTGGAGGAGCTGTCGGCGGCCGTGGACGCGCTCGCCGCCGAGGTGGGCCGCCCGCTGTTCCTGATCGCCGAGTCCGACCTGAACGACCCGCGGGTCGTCACCCCGCGCGAGGCGGGCGGCCTCGGGGTGCACGCCCAGTGGAACGACGACTTCCACCACGCCGTCCACACCGCTCTGACCGGCGAGTCCCAGGGCTACTACGCCGACTTCGCGCGCGCCCCCCTGGCCGCCCTGGCCAAGACGCTCACCGGCGGCTACTTCCACGACGGCACGTACTCCAGCTTCCGGGAGCGGCACCACGGCCGTCCCCTGGACCGCACCCGCACGGCCGCGCACCGGCTGCTCGGCTACAGCCAGACCCACGACCAGATCGGCAACCGCGCCCAGGGGGACCGCCTGTCGGCGCTGGTCTCCCCCGGGCTGCTGGCCTGCGCGGCCACGCTGGTCCTGACCGCCCCGTTCACGCCGATGCTGTTCATGGGCGAGGAGTGGGCGGCGGGCACGCCGTGGCAGTTCTTCACCGACCACACCGACCCCGAGCTCGCGGAGGCGGTACGGCACGGGCGGCGGCGGGAGTTCGCCGCGCACGGCTGGAAGGAGGAGGACGTGCCCGACCCGCAGGACCCCGCGACCCGCGACCGCTCCTGCCTGGACTGGTCCGAGCCGGAGCGCGAGCCCCACGCGCGCGTGCTGGCCTGGTACCGCCGGCTCATCGCCCTGCGCGCCGAGCAGCCGGACCTCACCGACCCGGACCTCGCCGACACCAAGGTGGCCTACGACGAGGAGGGACGCTGGCTCGCGTTCCGGCGCGGGGACATCCGCGTCGCCGTGAACCTCGGCACGCGGCCGGCGGCGATCCCGCTGGGCGCCCGCCCCGCGCGCGTGCTGGCCGCGTGGGAGCCCGTCGAGGCGCCGGGCGGGGACGGGGTGCTGCGGCTGCCCGGGGAGTCGGGCGTGGTGCTGCTGCAGTCGTGAGGGCGGCCCGGAGGGCGCGGGTGGCGCCGGAGGACGTCGTCGGAGGGCGCCGTCAGAGGGCGTCGTCCTCCCCGTCCTCCCGCGGTTCCGTCACCCGTTCGAGCAGGATCGCCTCCCAGGCGCGCCGCAGCCGGGTGCGCAGCGGCGGGAGGGGGCCCGCGGCGCGGCCGGCTAGGGCGTCGGCGAGGCGGACCACGCTGTCGCAGCGGGCGAGCCAGAGGCCGCGCAGGCAGGGGCGGGCACCGTAGCCGGCCAGGGTGGCGGCGCGGACGGCGGCGGGGGCGCCCACGGCGAGCGCGAGCCCCGCGATGTCCTCGGCGGGGTCCCCGACGACCGCGTCGGCCCAGCCCAGGACGCCGCGCACCCGCCCGTCGGCGCCGACCACGAGGTGCTCGTCGGTGAGCCCGTGGTGGACGAGGACGGCCGAACCGGGCTGGGCGGCGAGCTGGACCGCGGCCGGCGGCGTGAGCTGGGCCAGGCGGGCGGGGTCGAACTCGTCGGCCTCGGCGAGCCGCCGGGCGGCGCGTTCGGCGGCGCGGCGCAGCGCCTCCAGGGAGCGCGGGGCGACCCGCGGCACGCCGAGGGCCTCGGCCTGGCGGACGGGCACCGCGCGCAGCCCCGTGAGCAGCTCGGCCAGGTCGGCCTCGCCGAGCGCCGACACCTCGTGCCCCTTCCCCGAGCCGCCGGGCACCTTGGTGTCCAGCGTGTAGGTCATGCCGGGCGCCCACTCCCCGTGGGCCACGCTCACCGGCACCGCGACCGGGACGTGCGGGCGGACCAGGTCGCGCAGGCGCAGCTCGCGGCGCTGCCGCAGGGCGGCCTCGTGGCCGGGGGCGAGGCGCAGCACATGGCGGGTGCCGACCCACCACGTGGCGTGCCCGCCCCCCGCCGCGACGGGCCGGACGTCGGGCCAGGCGGTGTCGTCCGCGTCGCCCGGGCCTTCCTTGAGCAGGGAGCGGACCAGTCGGCGGACGGTGTCCGCGGTGGGTGTCGGTGCCTGGGTCATGGATCGCGCCGTTGTCGGTCGGGGGCTGCGGGGCTGCGGGGTCGGGGGCCGGGCGGCGCCGGGCCCGGGAGGCCGTCGCGGTGCCCGTCCGCCCCGGGTTCCCGGTGCCCGTCAGTCCACTATGACCATTTCGCGTGTCGTGTTGTTGAGGCGGCGGCCGCCGTCCTCGGTGACCGTGACGATGTCCTCGATGCGCACCCCGAAACGGCCGGGGAGGTAGACGCCGGGTTCCACGGAGAAGCACATGCCCGGCACGAGCGGTTGCGGCTCGCCCTCGACCAGGTACGGCGGCTCGTGCGTGGTGACGCCGATGCCGTGCCCGGTGCGGTGGACGAACCGCTCCCCGTGTCCGGCGCCGGCGATGACCGCGCGGGCGGCCCGGTCGACCTCCTGGCAGGCGACGCCCGGCCGCACGGCCCGGAAGCCGGCCTCCTGGGCCTCGCGCACGAGGTCGTGCACCCGGCGCTCCTCGTCGGTGGGTTCCCCGACGTGGACCGTGCGGGAGGTGTCGGAGCCGTAGCCGTCCCTGAGGCCGCCGAAGTCCAGGACGACCATGTCGCCGCGTTCGATGACGCGGTCGCCGGCCTCGTGGTGCGGGTCGGCGCCGTTCGGGCCGGAGGCGACGATGGTGAAGTCGACCTGGGAGTGGCCGAACCGGCGCAGCAGATCGGCGAGGTCGGCGGCGACGTCGCGCTCGCGGCGCCCTCCGAAGGGGACCTTGCGGATCTCCTCGAACGCCGCGTCCGCGGCCGCGCCCGCGGCCTCCAGCAGGGCCAGTTCCGACGCGTCCTTGACCGCGCGCAGCATCGGCAGCGCCTCGGTGAGGGAGGCGTACGAGGTGCCCGGCAGCGCCTGCTGGAGGCCGAGCAGGTGCATCGCCCAGGCGTTGTCGCTGATCCCGTACCGTCCCGAGGCGTCCAGGAGTGCGGCGGTGGCGGCGTAGGGGTCGTCGCCGTCGGTCCAGTCGCGCAGGGCCGGCACGACCGCCCCGGCCGCCTTCTCGGCGTCCGGGGCCTCCAGGGCGGGGACGACGAGGACGGGGTCCCGGCCGGGGGCGAGGACCAGCAGGGTGAGCCGCTCGGTGACCGCGGGCGGCGCGTACCCGGTGAGCCAGACCAGGTCCGGTCCGGGCGCCACCAGGAGCCCGGCCAGCCCCGCCTCGGCGGCCGCCCGCGCGGCGCGCTCCATCCGGGCCCGGTAGTCGTCGGCGGTGAAGGGCGCGGGCGTACTGCCGGTCATCCGGGCCTCCCTGGCGTGTGAGGGGACTACGGACAGCATCCTGCCCGGCGGGAAAGGGCCGCGCGAGCCGATCGGGGGGAGTGTCCGGGGCGCGGCCGCCGGACCGGGCGCCCGGCGCGAGCCGCGGCGGGCCGTGCGGCGCGCGGTCCGGGATCAGCCCGTGCGCCCCTCGCCGTGGCCGCCGTGCGCCCCGCCGTGGTCGAACCCCAGCGCCTTCGGGGGCAGGACGGCGAAGGGCCGCGTCATGCCCAGCCGTCGCTGCCGCCGCCCGTCCGGGCGGCGTGCAGGCGGGTGACCGACCGGGCGGGCAGGGCCGCGACGTCCTCGTCGGGTTCGGCGCCGCCGCGGCCGGGCCCGGCGGTGGCGGGCGGCGTGCCCCGGTCGCGCGAGGGCACCTCGACGGAGGTGACCGGGTACCCGCCGTCCCCGGGGATGCGGTCGGTCCAGGCGATGCGGACGCGCTGTCCGCGCCGCACCCCGATGGCCGGGCCGGGCACGTGCCCGTCGCGGCCCCGCGTCAGGGTCGGCGGGAGCTGCGGGTGCAGCCGCACCCAGGTCGGACGCGGGGCGGTCCCGGTCTCGCGCAGGACGTCGCCGGACGCAGGCCGCAGGACGGGCGGGATGGTCAACCGCGTACGGCGTCGGTTCGGTTCCCGCCGGTGCCTCCGCCCGCGTGGGCCGCTCCCCCGGGACGCCGTCGTGGTCCGCTCGATGACGCCGGTCGAGGTCGAGCACCCGCATGCGTTCCACTTGTTCGTTCCTTTCACTCGGAGGCCCCGGCACACCCCGCGAAGTTCCCTGAACACCGCATTCCGGACGAAAGGGTTCGGCGACGGGGTGACCGCGCGGGCTCATCCGTACGCGGGCGCGGCCGCGGGCGGCCGGGGCACGGGCAGGGCGGGCGGCCGGTCCGGGAGGAAGCCGTGGGCGCGACGCGCCAGGAAGTCCGCCTTGTAACGGTCCACGGTCAGGTGCCAGTGGAGGACGCCGGCGATCCAGTTCCGCAGCTCCTCCACGTACCGTTCCACCGCCGCGCGTTCCCGTTCCGACAGAGCCAGGTCCCGCTGGACGACGGGGAGTTCGTGCGCGTAGACGTGCTCGAACTGCCGCATGCGCTGGTTGGCCAGGTCGGCGACGATGCCGGCGGCCGTCGGGTAGTCGCACCGGAAGAAGTTCTGCACGACCAGGACGCCGTTGTGGAACTCCCCCTCGTACTCGATCTCCTTCTGGTACGACACGAGGTCGTTGGCGAGCATGAGGAAGTCCGTGGCGGAGTGTTCCAGCGACTGCACCGGGCCGCTGCGGTAGACCTGGTCCGGAATGGCCGGGCCGTGCCCCAGGCGGCTCAGGCTCCGGTGGAAGTCGCCCCCGAAGGTGGCTCTGCGCATCTCCAGGTAGTCGACGGGGTCGGGGACGCGGTTCTGCAGTTGGTTGGACAGCTCCCACAGCCAGCTGTGGGTCATGGCGTTCACCGAGTCGCGCACGCCGAGCCGCTGCCGCGGGGTCATGGCGGCGGTCGTCCGCGCCCAGAGGTCGGCCAGGGACCGCTCCAGCCCGTTCGCCGGCGGCGGGACCGGCTCGCCGGTCAGGGGCATGAACGCCGACAGGCGCTCGGTGCAGTGCCTGGCGCCGGCCAGGTCGCGGCGGTGCCCGAAGACGGCCGGGTAGTAGTCGTCGGCGTAGGTGCCCCACACCAGCCACCGGGTGATGAGGTCGATCTCCTCCGGGCCCGCCTCGGGGTGCATGCCGGCCGAGGCCAGGGGGAGGTCGTAGACCGTGAGCTTGTCCTCGTCCCACACGCCTTCGGAGAGCAGGCCCATACGGTGGCACCAGCCGGGGATGCGTTCGCGCGCCCCCTCCAGATGAGGGCTGAGCCTCACCTCGAACGGCATGTGGAGCTCGGGCAGGAGGGACGGGCCGACCCGCTGGAACGGCACGTGGGTGTAGGCGCGCAGCCGCTCGGCGCCGGCCGCGGCGAGGAGTGCCCCGACGTCGGCGGCCGAGGTGCCGGGCCCGGCGGGGAGCTGCCAGGGGGTGCGGGAGCGGGCACGCTCGTTCATGTAGCGGCTGGAGCGCGTGTGCCATTCGTGGCCGCCGGACTGCCAGTCCTGCAGGCCCTTCACGTAGGCCGCGACCGCCGCGGTCTCGGCGGGGGTGAGGCCCTTCTCCAGGGCCAGCGCGGGCACTTCGGTGAACGCGGTGTGCTCGAACTGCTGCAGCCGGGAGGTGAGGACGTCGTTGACGGTGTCGGCGGCCTCCTGCGTGGTGCAGCCGAAGAAGGTCTCCAGCACGAGCACGCCGTTGCTGAGCTCGCCCTCCTCCTGGACCTCCCGCTGGTAGGAGAACAGGTCGTTGCGCAGGTGCACCGCGTCGGAGAACGTCTCCGTCAGCACTCTCAGCGGCCTGGAGCCGGCGACGCGGGCGGGCACTTCGGCGGTCGCGTACTCCACGAGCCCGGCCGACCAGGGCGCGCCGCCCACCTTGCGGCGCATCTCGATGTACTCGACGGGGTTGGCGATCCGCCCCTCGTTGATGTTGGACAGCTCCCACAGGGACTCGTTGAGCAGGTGCTCGGTGGCGACGGAGAAGCGGCGGCGCCAGGCGGCCGACATCGACGGCACCGTGCGCGCCCACAGGTCGGCGAGACCGGCCTCGACCGGATTCTCCGGCTCCGGTACGGGCGTCGACGGGTCGAGCGGCATGAACAGCGGCAGCCGGTCCAGGTGGGCCTTGCCGGCGGCGCGGTCCTGGGTGCGCTTGTACCGCTCCAGGAAGTGGTCGTCGAAGAAGAAGACCCACACGTACCAGTCGGTGATGAGCGAGAGCGCGGGGCCGTCGCAGTCGGGGTGGGTGTAGGCGCAGAGCAGGCCGTAGTCGTGCGCGTCGAGGTCGGACCGCTCCCAGACACCGGAGCCCTCCAGCATGCCCATCTCGCGTGCCCACGCCGCCGAGTGCGCGCGGGCCTCGTCGACGTGCGGGTTCAGCCGCGCGGGATGCGGCAGGTAGAAGTGCGGGAGTTCGAAGGGCTGCTGCGTCATGGCCGGGGGCTACCCGTGGCCGTCCCGCGCCATCCGCGGGGCCGGACCCGATCACACCATCGCGTGAATCGAGGCGGGACCGGGAACGTCCGCCGACGTTCGCGCCGGCCGCCGGCGCGGCGGGGTGAGCCCGCCGGTCAGCCCCGCACCTGGATCAGCGCGTGTGTGCCGCTCGTCCGCCACCGCTGCCCCTCGGCGGCGGACAGCCGGGCTTCCGTACCGGCGTCGAGGCCGGTGATCACGTCGGACTTCAGGGTGCGCAGCGCGGCGACCGGGCCGGGGAAGTGGGCGGTGACGGCCGCGAAGGGGGTGGTGGGGGGCCAACGGCGGTCGCCGACCAGGCGGCGGTAGTTGAGGTCGCCCTTGACGACGGTGACCGTGGCCGCGGCGAACTCCTCGCGCAGGTCGCGCGGCATGGCCTGGTACGGCAGCGGCGCGCAGGAGAAGGGGTGGGCGCGGACGGCGAGGCGGCCGTCGGCCATGGCGGCCCACAGGCGGTGCCCGTACGCGGCGGCGGCTCCCCGTGCCCCGGTCAGCCGGCGCAGGGCGTCGACCACGTCGGCGGTGGTGGCGTCGGAGACGTAGTACGGGTGCGGTTTGACGTGCAGGACGGCCCGCGCGATGCGCCCCCGGGCGAGGAGGTGGGCGACGAGCAGCAGGTCGGGGACGAGTTCGCGGCCGGCGTTGTCCGCGACCAGGCACAGCGTGCCGGTGCCGGAGGCGCCGAGGAGCGACCGGAGGGCGTCGCTGTCGTCGGCGACCAGCCCGGGGGCGGCGGCCGCGGCCGTGGCGCCCTCGGCGGACAGGCGGAAGCCGAGGTCCGCGCGGTTGCCCCACAGGGAGCCGTGCAGCAGGGCCTCTTCCTGTTCGTCGGCGGGACGGCCGGCGAGGTCGTCGAGCGCGGCCAGTTCCTCGTCCGTCCCGGGGGCGTCCAGCTCGGCGCGCTTGAAGGGGCGGAAGGGGTCGATGCCCTGCCAGGGGCCGGGGGTGAAGTAGCCGACGGCCTGGAGCAGCCGGCGGTAGAAGTAGCTCTCGGACCACAGCCAGGGCACGTCGAACCAGGACCGGCCGGCGTGCTCGTCCATGCCCCAGGCCACCCAGCGGTCCCGGTCGTGCGCGTCGGCGGGCAGCGGTTCGATCTCGCCCTCGGTGCAGTTCGCCAGCAGCGCGTCGAGCGCACGGTGCTGGTCGGGGCCGTAGGGGAAGGCGTCCCGCACCTGACGGATGATCGCGGGGTGCCGCTCGGCCAGCACGCTGCGGGGGAACGACCCGGGCTCGTCGCCGAGGATCACGGGCGCGGACGGAATGTCGGGCATACGCCTCACCGTAGCGCGCGGGCCCGCCCGGCCCGCCGTTCCCGGACGCGGTTCAGGCGAGCCCGGCCTCCCGCTCCAGCCGCGCGGCGAGGCTCAGGTAGCGGGCGCGGCGGGTCACCGGCACCAGGCCCCGGATCACTATGTGCCACATCTCGGCCAGCCGGCGGGGCTGCCGGGCCACGGGTTCCTGGGTGCGGCCCACGACGCGGGTGCCGACGAAGGAGGAGACCAGGAAGTGGGCGACGGCGTCGACATCGATGTCCGGGTGGACGTCGGCCTCCTTGACCGCGCCGAGAAGCCTGCTGGTGACGATGTCCATCCACTCCTCGAAGGGGTGCCGGAGCGGTGGCTTCACCGGCACTCCCCCGGTGGCGAGCCGGAGGCCGGCCCGCAGGATCGGCCCCTCGACGGACAGCCGCGCGAGGCCGAAGGTGATGCGCATCAGTGCTTCCAGGGACGTGAGTCCCCGGCTGTCCATCTCCCTCGCCAGCTGGCGGGAGGCCCTGGACTGCAGCTCCATGATGGCGTGGGCCAGGTCTTCCTTGGCCGCGAAGTGGAAGTACAGCGCGCCCTTGGTGACGTGGGCGTGCTCCACGATGTCGCTGAGGCTGGTCGATTCGTAGCCGTGACGGTCGAACAGGTCAGCGGCGGCCGTGATGATCGTCGCGCGGGTCTGCTCGGCGCGTAACTGCCTCGCCATCGGCGGAACTCTCCTGGGAACGAGAAAGGAACGGGTCGTGCCGTTTGTTCGTAACCCGACGTACACAGTAACTCATCGCAGCGTAGCTGCGGTTGCGTTTTCGCAGGACGTGCCGGCCCTCCCCACGGAATGAAACGGGTTGTGCGGTATCTTACTCGCGCCGATGCCGTGCGGAAGGCGGGCCGGCCGGTGATCCGTTCCGCGCCGGGCCGGACCGCCGGGCCGGACCGCCGACGGTGGCGTCAGCCCTGCGGGACGTCCTTGACGAACACGAGGCCGTCGCTGTCCGCGAGGTGGGCCGGGTCCAGCGGGGAGTAGCCGAACCAGGGGGACACGCGGGGAGCGGGCCGGGTGTCCCCGAGGGCGGCGGCCAGCCGGGGGGCGTCGACGACGCAGCGGTCCTGCGGGAGCGCGTACAGGAGTCCCTCGACGGTGTCCGGGGGCGGGGCGTCCACTCCCCGGTGCCGGATGGTGCCGAGGGCCGTGGCCAGGAAGGCGTACCGCTCGCCCAGGTGGGCGCTCACGATCGCGCCGGCGCTCCACCACTCCAGCGGCGTCCCGCCCATCCGCGTCGCGCTCCTGTTCCGCTGGAGATGGCCGTTGTGGGCGTGGAGGAGTGCCGGGCCCCGTTCGGCGAGGGCGAGGAGGTTGCCGGCCATCATCTGGTCCCGCAGCCCCATCAGCCGCGCCATGCGGCTCGGTGCGGCGTCGGCCATCCGGAAGTGGTAGCGCAGCAGGCCGGTGGCGGTGCGTCCGTACAGGCGCGCCCGGTCCCAGTCGTCCCGCGAGGTCGCCTCGACGAGGTGCGGTGTCTGCGCGTCGAGCAGCGCCACCAGGTCGTCGGCGAGCAGCCGCAGCCGCCCGGCCTCGGGCGACCGGCCCACGGACCGGGCCGGATCCGTCATCGCGGCGGGATCGGTCCAGCGGTCGTCGTCGCCGAGCAGGCGGTCGAGCGTTTCCGCCGTGCAGGGGAGCAGGTCCGCTTCCACCCGGGCCGAGAGGTAGCCGTGGAGCGCGGTGAGGGCCTGCCGGGGGCTCGCGGCACCGGTGATCTCCAGCGGGCCGTCGAAACCGGCGAAGCGCACCTGCTCGGACGCGGGCCGGCCGTCGTTGTAGGCGCGCATCCAGCGCACGAGCTCGCGGTTGGCCGCGAAGGCGCCCCAGCCGTGGCTGAATCCGCGCTCCATGACCTCGTCGAGAGCGCCCGTGCCCGAGGTGACGTGGTCGTCCACGACCAGGCCCGCCAGGCAGTCGCTCTCGATCGCGATCGTCCGGTAGCCCTCCTGTTCGACGAGCTGCCGGAAGAGCTCGTTGCGCAGGCCGAGCAGAGCGTCCTCGCCATGGGTGGGCTCGCCCAGGGCGAGCAGCCGCGGCCGGGCCGGGAGCAGCCTCATCACGGCGGCGGCCTCGACGGCATGGACGGCGTTCTCGACGACAGTGGCCATGCCTTCAACGCTATCGTTGAACTCTCGGTTGAGACTTTTCCGCGATACCTTCGGCCGCATGGGGCGAAACCTTCAAAGGGGCGGACGGCTCCGGCCGGTTGATCTGGCCCGCGGGCACGGTCTGTCCACGCAGGCGATCAGGAACTACGAGGAGGCCGGCGTCCTTCCGGCCGCCGACCGCACCCCCCACGGCCACCGCGCCTACACCCCGCTGCACGCGCAGGCCCTGCGCGCGTTCCTCGCCCTGGTGCCCGGCCACGGCCACCGGACGGCGGCGTCGATCATGCGGGCCGTGAACCGGGGCGCGGTCGACGAGGCGTTCCACCTGATCGACGACAGCCACGCCCAGCTCCTCGACGACCGGCGGACCCTGCGGGCCGTGGAGCGCGCCCTCGGCGACCTGGAGTCCGGCACGGCGCCCGGGCCCGGTGCGGGGTCCGGGCCGGCCCCGGTGTCCGGGGCGGGCGGCACGTTCATCGGGCCGCTGGCCCACAAGCTCGGCATCCGGCCCGCGACGCTGCGCGCCTGGGAGCGGGCCGGGGTGGTGCGTCCGCGCCGCGATCCGCGGACCGGGTACCGCGTGTACGACGAGGCCGACGTGCGGGACGCCCGGCTGGCGCACCAGCTCAGGCGGGGCGGCTACCCGCTGGAGCAGATCGCCCCGCTGATCGCCCGGGTGCGGGAGGCGGGCGGGCCGGGGCCGCTCCGGGCCGCCCTGCGCGACTGGCAGGGCCGGCTGTCCGCCCGGGGGCGGGCGATGCTGGCCGGGGCCGCGGAGCTGGAGGCGTACCTGCGCGAGCGCGGATGAGGCTCCGGTCGCCGGCCGAGGAGAGCAGCCGAGGGGGCAGGGGCCGCCGACGGTTCCGTCCGCCGACGCCGCCCTGGTCCGGGCCGGCCCCGCTCCCCGCCGGCCGCGACCGGATCAGCCGCGGGCCGCGGGCCACCGGGCGGACCGGGGAGCCGCGCCGGCCTCCGCCTGCGCCCGCCCGGCCCTGGGCCCACGGCCGTACCGGCTCCTGCCGGGCAGCGGTCAGTTGACGAAGACCGCGGCTCCGCCGTCGGTCACCGGGGCGTACCTGGCGGTGAAGTAGCCGTTGCCGAAGCAGAGCGCCGAGCCGGAGACCTTCGTGAAGTGCTGGTCGGTGAAGGTGATGCTGTTGCCGGTGTTGCTCGCCGTTCCCGACAGGCCGGGCGCCTGGTAGACGCAGGTGACGGTGCCCAGCAGGGTGCGCAGCGCGACCGTGGCCCGGACGCTGGAGCCGCTCGGCGGGGTCACGGTGACCGTGCCGTCCGAGGAGACGGCGGTGGTGTACGGCAGTTGGTCGATCCGGATGCCGTTGACGCCGAGCACACCGGTGACGTTGCTGGTGCAGCTGCCGAAGGTGTGGGCGGTGAGCGACTCGGTGGCCGTGCCGGGGGCGGTCGGGTTGTCGGTGACGGTGACGGTGAACTGCGAGGACGCGCAGGACACTCCGCTGGTGCCGGTCGCGCTGGAGTAGAAGGTGGCGCTGGTGCCGCTCGCCAGCGACGCGGTGAGGGTGTCGCCGGCCGCGACCGGCGCGCCGTCGGCGGATCCGGTGGTCAGGACGGGGGTGTCGGCGGCGGAGGCGGGTACGGCCGCCGGGACCGACAGCGCGGCGACGGCGGCGGCGAGGGTGAGGAGGGTGCGCGTACGCATGCGGGTACCTCTTCTCGTACGTCGGAAGTGGGGGGAGGAGCTGCGAGAGCGACCGCGCCGAGGCCGGGCGGGCCGGGCTCGGGCGGTGACGTACGGCCGTACGGGGAAACGGGCCGGGAACGCGGGCTGCGCCGCGGGAACGGATCCGGCGCCACGGATCCGGGGAAACGAGAAGAGTTGTAGACCTGAAAGTCCGTCAGCGTCAATAACACGTACCGGAGTCGCCCGGCCGGGGCGAGTGCGGCGGACCCCTGGCCGACGCCGGGCGCACGACGGACGCATCATCCCCACCTTTTGCGCACAACTTGCTTGACCCTCCCGTGTAACCACCGGTAACTTCCTCGACGTGTACCGGGGCGTAACAAGGGCCCTCGCGACCGCCGGGAGTGGCGAGGGCGAGCGCGCCCCGGCCGCCGTCCGCGCCAGGACACCGTGCCACGGAAGCCGGACCCGCAGTGACCACGCCTCTGGGAGCAGACATGGCCTCGTCCTCGCACTCCACCCCACCCGCCGGCCCCGCCCCGGGCGGCCCCGGCGACCCCGGCGGCCCGGACAGCGCCTCCGGGCCCGACTCCTTCGACGGCCCCGCGAGAAGCGGACGGGTGCGGCTGCGCCGGGCCGCGGTGATGGCGGTGCCGGCCGTCGCGGCCACCGCGGGCCTCGCGATCCTCACCGCCCAGGGCGCGCTCGGCGTGCAGTTCGCGATCTCCGGCATGCCTTTCACGGTCACCGCGACGGAACTCGACGGCACCGGTTTCGCGCAGTTCGGCGGGCTCGACACCATGGCCGAGGGCAGTCCCAACGCGGGGGACACCGGCGGACAGGTGCTGGTGGTCACCTCCGTGATCAAGGAGGCGACGCTCACCAAGCTGTGCCAGAGCGTCGACCTGGGCGGCACCAACCTGGTCATCACGGCCGGCGGCGGCGCGCGCAAGGTCACCGCGAGCGACCTGACCACCGACTCCACGGAACTGTCGGGCGACGCCGCCTTCCGCGAGATGGAGATCGGCAACGACGCCGGCACGCTGGACAAGGCCGGACCCAAGGGCCGGGGGCCGATCGGCGTGTTCAGCCAGCAGTCCGACACCGTGCACATCGACGACCTGCGGCAGACCAACTACGCGACCACCGCCGGGGTGTTCCGGCTACCGGGGCTCAGACTCCGGTTCAGCGAGTCGGGGTGCTGACCCGATGCCGGGTACGCCGGGTGCCCCGCGCGACGGGTTCCGGGCCGCCTTCCGGCGCTGGCGGGGCCGCCGGCCCTTCTGGGGCGGGCTGCTGCTCGCCCTGGGCGGGGCGGAGATCCTGCTCACCCAGAAGGCGTCGCCGACGGTCGTCCTGCACGTCGGCATGCAGGGCCTGGCCGGCTATCTCCTCCCGGTCCTGATGCTGCTGTGCGGCCTGCTGACCCTCGTCAACCCCGCCCAGCGCCTCTTCTACTCGCTCACCGGCGTCCTGCTCTCCCTGGGCACGTGGCTCACCTCCAACCTGGGCGGTTTCTTCGTCGGTCTCCTGCTCGGCTGCGTCGGCAGCTGCCTGGTCTTCGGCTGGCTGCCGGACCAGGAGCCGCGCCGCAGCCGCCGGCGGTCTCAGCCGCGGCCGGCCGGCGGGGTGCGCCGGGCCAGGCGGCCCAGCAGCAGCCGTACGACGTCCACGACGTCCGGGTCGTCGACGTAGTACACCTGGCGGCGGCCCTCGCGGCGGGCCCGGACCAGGCCGGCGAGTTTCAGCTTGGTCAGGTGCTGGCTGATCGCCGGCAGCGCGCCGCCGACCCGCCGCGCGAGCCCGCTCACATCGCTCTCGCCCTGGGCCAGGGCCCACAGGATGCGCAGCCGGGCGGGCGTGCCCAGCAGCTGGAAGGTCGCGGCCGCCCGCTCGACCACGTCGGCGGACGGGTCGTCCGCGCCACTGCCGGCTGCCGCCACCTCGTCGCCCTCCCGTATCGGTCCGCAACCTCTTCCGCGGTGCCCGCCCGCGGGGACCGGCCGCAGCGGCGGCAGCGGCCCGCGGGCGGCCCCCTCCCCCGCGGGTTCCCTTGCGATTCCGTCGTGAACCGCTCGCCGCCCCGCGCACATCACGAAGCAGCGGCAACGACCCGCACCACGTGGTCGTTCACTTGACTACCACCGGTCACCCACGATGGGCTCCGGGCCAGCGAGAGTCACCCGGCCGACGCGCACGCCCCGCGGCCCGGCCCGCCTCGCCCCGTTCCGCCTGCTCGGCCGCACAGCGAGGTGCCGCACTCCATGAACACACCCCTGTCCTCCGCCTCCCCCCGGCCTGCCCGCGCGGCGGCCCTGACGGCCGCCGTCTGCCTGCTCCTCGCCGGCTGCTCCGGCTCCGGCGGGGACGGCGGGGACGCGGCGGGCCGGACCGGCACCGGCCGGACGAGGGTCGCCCTGGTCACCCACGGCGGGGCGGGCGACGCCTTCTGGGACCTGGTGAGGAAGGGCGCCGAAGCGGCCGCCGCCAAGGACGGCATCGACCTGGCCTACGCGAGCGACCCCGACACCGCGGGCCAGGCCGAACTGGTGCGGGACGCGGTCCGCGACAAGGTGGACGGCATCGCGGTGACCCTGGCCAAGCCGCAGGCGATGAAGGGTCCGGTCGCCGCGGCCGCGGCCGCGGGCATCCCCGTGGTCGGACTCAACTCCGGCATCGACGCCTGGCGGCCGGCGGGCCTGCTGGAGTACTTCGGGCAGGACGAGAGCGTCGCGGGCCGGGCCGTCGGCGACAAGCTCGACGGCCTCAAAGCCGAGCACGCCCTGTGCGTCGTCCACGAGCGGGGCAACATCGCCCTGGAGGCCCGCTGCGCCGGCGTGAGGAAGACGTTCGGGGGCCGCACCGACAACCTCTGCGTGGAGGGCACCGACACGGACGCGGCGAGCGCGGCGATCACGGCCCGGCTGCGTCAGGACCCGGGCATCGACGAGGTCGTCATGAACGGCGCGCAGTACGCGCTCGAGGCGGTCGAGGCGGTCGAGGAGGCGGGCAGCGGGGCCGAGGTCGCCACCTTCGACCTCAACGAGGACCTGGTGAAGGCCGTCCGGGCCGGGAACGTGCGGTTCGCGGTGGACCAGCAGCCGTATCTGCAGGGTTATCTCGCGGTGGACGCGCTCTGGCTGTACCGGACCAACGGCAACGTCAGCGGCGGCGGCGTGTCCCCCGTCCTCACCGGCCCCGCCTTCGTCACCGAGGCGAACGTCGACGCGGTCGCCCGTTTCGCCGCCGACGGCACGCGCTGACCGTTCGCTCCGCGCGGCGCCGAAGCCGAGGATTCGGCCAGACACGGCCCGTACGGTCACTTGTACGGATAGCATCCTGCGCACCCCGTTCCCCCGCCGTCCCCGCAGCCCCGCCGATCGTCTAGGACCACGATGTCTCCTCGGACAGGTGCCCGGCGCCGTCTCGGTTCCCTACGTCTTTCGCTGATCCTCCTGGCGCTGGTCCCCGGCGTCACGCTCACCGCCGTCCGGGGCGTGACGACGATCCGGATGTTCTCCGAAGGGCTGCGGCTGCGGACGCAGACGGAGCTGAGCCGGTCGACCGGGGCCATGGGCACCGAAGCGGCGCTCGCGCTGCAGTCGGAGCGCCGCCTGTCGGCCGCGTGGCTGGCCTCGCCGCACGGCTCCCGGGCCGACCTGGACGCGCAGCGGAAGAGGACGGACGCCGTGGTCGCCGAACTCGCCGGCCGGTCCGACGCCATCGCGCAGGCACCGTCACGCATCTCGGACCGGCTGTACTCGGTGCTCGGCGCGCTGGGCAGCCTGGAGTACTACCGGAACCAGGTCGACAACCCCACCGACATCACCGCCGAGCAGGCGCTCGACCAGTACAGCTCGATCATCGACGACCAGATCCACGCCTTCCAGGAGCTCTCCCAGGTCGACGACGGCGACCTCACCTCGCAGGCCGGTCCGCTGGTCGCGCTGGAGCACGCGGCGGAGCTGGTCTCGCAGGAGGACGCGGAACTCACCCTGGCCTGGCCGGCCGGCGAGCTGGACCAGGAGGCCTGGTCCCGGTTCACCGGGCTGGTCAACACGCGCCGGTGGCTGGTGGAGGACCAGATCATGCCGCAGCTGAGCGGCAGCGCGAAGACGCGGACCGAGCGGATCCTGCGCAGCCCGGAGTGGCGGACCCTGCAGGGCATCGAGGACCGGGTGCTGGCGGCCCGGCCCGCCGGCAGCGACGGCACCGTCGCCCTGCCCGACGCGCGGCGGCGGTGGAGCGAGGCGATGGACACGCTCACCGAGCGCTACAAGGCGCTGATCCGGCAGCAGACGGCGGACCTGCTCACCCGGAGCGCCGACGAGGCCCGCGGGCTGCTGCTGGTGGCCGCGTCGCTGAGCGCGGGCGGGCTGGCCGCCCTGCTGGTGTGCGTCGGCATGTCCTGGCGGATCACGCGGTCGCTCTCCCGGCGGCTGCGCGGCCTGCGGCTGGCCACCCTCGGCCTGGCGCAGGAGCGGCTGCCCGACGTGGTGGCCCGGCTGGAGCGGGGCGAGACGGTCGACGTGGAGTCGGCGACCCCGCCGCTGGACTACGGGCAGGACGAACTCGGCCAGGTGGCCCAGGCGTTCAACACCGCCCAGCGCACCGCCGTGCACACCGCGGTCGAACTCGCCGACATCCGGCGCGGCTTCCAGAAGGTGATCCTGGGCATCGCCCGGGAGAGCCAGAACCTGGTCAACATGCAGCTCACCAAGCTGGACGCGCTGGAACGCGAGCACACCGACCCGGACGTCCTCAAAGGACTGTACGAACTGGACTCCACCGCCAGCCAGTTGCGCCGGTACGAGGAGAACCTGGTCATCATCAGCGGTGAGCGGCCCCGGCGCAGCTGGCGGGAGCCGGTCGCGCTGATCGACATCCTGCGCGGCGCCGTCGGCGAGGTCGCCGAGTACCAGCGGGTGGAGGTGCACACCGACGAGGAGGTGCACCTCGCGCCGCCCGCGGTGGCGGACGTGATCCACCTGCTGGCCGAGCTGATCGACAACGCGACCGTGTACTCCCCCGCGCCCAGCCCGGTCGGGGTGCGCGCCGCGATGGTGGCCAGGGGACTGGCGATCGAGGTCGAGGACCGCGGCCTCGGCCTGTCGGAGGAGGACTACGCCGCGCTCAACGCCCAGCTGGCGGTGGCCCCGAAGTTCGACGTGGTGGCGCTCGCCGACGACCTGCGGCTCGGCATGTTCGTGGTCGCCCGGCTCGCCCGCCGGCACGGCATCACCGTCACCCTGCGCCCTTCGCCGTACGGCGGGACCACGGCGACCGTGCTGGTCCCGCACGACATCGTGGTCCGGGACGTGCCCGACGCCGGTGCCCCGGAGACGGTGGACGCCCGGGCCGCCGGGCGGGCCGCGCGGGCCGGAGCCGGCGAGGCCGCGCGGTCCGCCCGGCCGGCTCCGGCCCGGAGCGTCGCCGCCCCGCCGCTCGCCGCCCGCCGGGACGGCCTCGTCCCGCTGCCGCGCCGGGTGCCGCAGACCAGCCTGTCCGCCGAGCTGCGCGAGGAGGCGCCGCCCGCCGGTGACGACGGCTTCCCCGACGAGTTCACCGCGGAGCGTGCGGCCTCCTCGCTGGCCGGCTTCCAGCGCGGCACGCTCCGGGCGCGGGACACCGGCACCGACACCGACACCGACACCGACACCGACACCGACCGTACCGGCCCGGACCGCGCCGGCCCGGGTCCCCGCGACCCGCAGGGCCCCGCCGCACCGGGCGGCCCCGGTGCGCGGGTTCCCGGCCCCTCCCCGGCGCCGCCCGCCGACCGCGGTCCCCGGGCCGCGGTTCCCCGCCCCGGGGACCGCGGCTCTGCGACCACAGATCGCCGACTCCCGACTTCCGACCGCCGACGAAGGGCACCCCATGACACGCCCCGTTCCCGCCACGAACACCCAGCTGGACCAGCTGCTCACCGGCCTCGTGGAGAGGGTCGCCGACGTGAACCAGGCCGTCGTCCTCTCCGAGGACGGACTGGTTGTCAGCAAGTCCACGGGCTTCCTGCGCGACGACGCCGAGCGGCTGGCGGCGACCGCGTCCGGCCTGATGAGCCTCAGCAGGGGCGTCAGCAGGGACTTCCGCGGCGGTCCGGTGCGCCAGGCGCTGATCGAGATGGCCCACGGCTATCTGATCCTCACCTCCGCGGGCCCCGGCGCCCATCTCGTCGTGCTCACCGGTCCGAACGCGGACGTCGGTGTGGTGGCGTACCAGATGAACATGCTGGTGAAGAAGATCGGCGAGCATCTCAGCGCGGCACCGCGGGCCACCGCCGGCCCCGGCGAGTGAAGTGAGCGGAGGCGATGCGGGGGGCCGGCTCGTCAGGCCGTTCACCCTGACCGGCGGACGGACCCGGCCCAGCCGCGCCGACTTCACGCTCATCACGACGGTGACCGCGGTGGACCCGCAGCCCGAGCGGACCGCGCGGCCCCAGCCGGAGCACCTGCGGATCCTTCGGCTGTGCGCGGAGCCCGTCGCCGTGGCGGAGATCGCCGCCCGGCTCGACCTTCCGGTGAGCGTGGTGGTGGTCATGCTCAGCGATCTGCTGGACGCGGGGCGGATCACCGCCCGTGCGCCGCGCCCCGTCTCCCGCACCACCCCGGACCTGGACCTGCTGCAGAAAGTGAGGGACGGCCTTGACCGGCTCTGACGCCGCCTCCCCGGCGCCCACGGCACCCGACACGGTCAAGATCCTCGTCGCCGGGGGCTTCGGCGTCGGCAAGACGACCCTGGTCGGGTCGGTCAGCGAGATCGCCCCGCTGCGCACCGAGGAACCGCTGACCACCGCGGGCCTCGGCGTCGACGACCTCGCGGGCGTCGAGGAGAAGCGGGCCACCACCGTGGCCCTGGACTTCGGCCGCATCACCATGGGCCGGGACCTCGTGCTGTACCTCTTCGGCACGCCGGGACAGCAGCGGTTCTGGTTCATGTGGAACGACCTGGCGATCGGCGCGCTGGGGGCGGTGGTGCTGGTCGACGTCCGCCGGCCGCGGAGCAGCTTCGCCGCGATCGACTTCTTCGAGCGCCGGGGTATCCCCTTCGTCGTCGGCGTCAACGGCTTCTTCGGGGAGCACCCGTACCCGGCGGAGGACGTCCGGGAGGCGCTGGCGCTGCCCGAGGACGTCCGGGTGCTGCTGTGCGACGCGCGTGAGCGGGAGTCGTGCCGGGACGTGCTGATCGCGCTGGTCGACCAGCTGATCGCCTCGGCGGCCGGCGACAGCGCCGGCCGCCGCACCGCGCCCTGACCGGGGCGCCGCCGGGGCCCGGCGGTGTCCTAGCCGAGGCCGACGGACTTCAGCCAGGCCCTGGCCACGTCCAGGGGGTCCTTCTTCTCCAGCTGGACCTGGGCGTCCAGGTCCCGCAGCGTGGCCGTGTCGAGCTTGGCGGAGACGGCGTCGAGGACGTCGGCCCCCTTGTCGTCCAGGCCGTCCTCGTGGACGAGGGGCTGGACGTTCTGGAAGCCGAAGAGGTTCTTCGGGTCCTTCAGGACGACGAACTTCTCCCTGGCGATGGCGGGGTCGGTGGTGAAGACGTTCGCCGCCTGCACGGTGTTCTTCCGCAGCGCCGACTGGGTCAGCGGGCCGCCCGCGTCCAGCGCCTTGAAGGACTTGAACTCCACGCCGTACACGGACTTCAGTCCCGTCAGGCCCTGGTGCCGGGTCTGGAACTCCGGGGAGCCGCCGATCACCATCTCGTCGGCGACGTCCTTCAGGTCGGCGATGCCGGAGTCGGCGGTGAGGCCGTACTTCTTCGCCGTGGCCGCGTTGACGGTGACGGAGTCCTTGTTCTGCGCGGGCGCGGGACGGAGCAGCGTCAGTCCGTCGTCGAGCTTCGCCTCGATGGCGGCCGTGGTCTCCTCGACCGTCCTCGGGGTGGCCTCGGGGTCGAGGTAGGCCAGCAACGCGCCGTTGTACTCGGGCAGGACGGTGACGGAGCCGTTCTTCAGCAGGCCGTACGTCGTCTCGCGGCTGCCGATGTTGGGCTGGTAGGTGACCTTGACGCCCTTGGCCTTGAGGGCCTCGCCGTAGATGTCGGCGAGCAGGATGCTCTCGGCGAAGTTGTTCGAGCCGACGACGACCGTGTCGCCGCCGGCCCGGTCGTCCTTCAACGGGTCGTCGGAGGTGCCGGAGGAGGAGCAGCCCGCGAGGAGCGCCGCCGTGGCGGCGAGCGCGACGGCGGCCGCGCCCGGGTGCCTCGTTCTGGACCAGCTGCTCTTCGCGATGAAAGTCATCCACTGATCCAATCCAGCCGATCACGGCCCGTCAAGACCGGACCGGTCGTCGATCCGCGCCGGCGGGCGGGCCGGTCGCGACGTCACCTCCCGCGCACGCCGGGCGACACCGCGAGCCGCGCCACCGCCCAGAACACCGCCAGGGTCAGCAGGGCCAGCACGGCCACCAGCGTGGCGCCGCCGACCACTTTCTCGTAGTCGCGCTGGTAGAGCCCGTCCACGATGTACCGGCCGAGGCCGCCGAGGCTGACGTAGGCGGCGATGGTGGCCGTGGACACGATCTGGATGGCGGCCGAGCGCAGGCCGCCGAGGATCAGCGGCAGGGCGACCGGCAGTTCGACCCGGAGGAGGACGCGCGTCTCGCCCATGCCCATGCCGCGGGCGGCGTCCACCGGCGCGGGGTCGACGGCGCGGACCGCCTCGTACGTCGTGACGAGGATCGGCGGGACGGCGAGCACGACCAGCGGGATCATCACCGGCAGCAGGCCCAGCCCGAGCAGCACGAACATCAGCACCAGCAGGCCGAAGCTGGGCAGCGCCCGGGCGGCGGTGGCGATGAGGGCGAGCACGTTGCCGCCGCGCCCGGTGTGTCCGGTCAGCAGCCCGGCCGGCAGCCCGATCGCGGCGGCGAGGGCGAGGGCCAGCAGCGAGTACAGCACGTGCTGTCCCAGGCGGTGCGGGATGCCGTCGTAGCCGTGCCAGTGGGCGCTGTCGCCGAAGAAGGCGTGGACGAAGTTCAGTACGTTCACCGGGCCGCGTCCTCGAGGGCGGGGGCCGCCGCGTCGGGCCGGCCGGTCCGCGGGGCGCCGCGGGTCCCGCGCGGCATCCACGGCGTCAGCAGGGTCCGGAGCAGGACCAGCAGGACGTCGCACGAAAGGGCCAGCGCGGCCGTGGTGACCACGGAGTTCACCGCGAGCACCGGCCGGTCGTAGATCAGCGCGTCCGTGAGCAGGTTGCCCAGGGCGCCCTGATTGCCGATCAGGGCGCCGACGCTGACCAGCGAGATGCTGGACACGGTGGCGACCCGGAGCCCGGCGATGATGGCGGGCGCGGCGATCGGCAACTGCACCTGGAGGTAGCGGCGTACGGGTCCGAAGCCCATGGCGGTGGCCGCGGCGAGGGTCTCCCGCGGCACCGACCGGACGCCGTCGACGATGGCCGGGACCAGCACGACCAGGCTGTAGACGGCGAGCGGGATCATCACGGTGAGCTCGGTCTGGCCGGTGTAGTCGATCAGGACGACGAAGAACGCCAGCGACGGGACGGCGTAGAGCACGGTCGTCACGGCGAGCACGGGCGGGTACAGCCAGCGCAGCCGCACGCACAGCTGGGCGAGCGGCAGCGCGGTCAGCAGCCCGGCCAGCACCGGCAGCAGGGCTTCGCGCAGGTGCAGCCCGATCAGGCCCGGCCAGCTGTGCTGGAGGTCGCTGGGGATGTCGAAGAAGTCGTTCAGGAAGCCGCTCATCCGGCGACCCTGGCGTCGTCGCGGGCGCCGGCGTGGGCGCTGCGGATCGCCTCGCCGATGGACTGCTGCGACACCACCCCGGTCACCCGGCCGTCGGCGTCCACGGCGACGGCCCAGCCGGTGGGCGACAGCACGGCGCAGTCCAGGGCGGCGCGCAGCGAGTCGGCGCCGGGCGTGAACGGCCGTCCGTACGGCAGCAGCCGCTCCGGCCGGATGTCCCCGGCGATCAGCTCCCGCGGCTCGGCCCAGCCCAGGGGCCTGCGGTCCGCGTCGATGACCAGGAGGTAGGGGGCGTCCGGGGCGGCGAGCTGTTCGGCGGTGGCGTCCACGGGCACGACCGGGCCGGTGGTCAGCTCCAGGCCCGCGGCGGGGAAGAAGGACAGCCGGCGGATGCCGCGGTCGGCGCCGAGGAAGTCCTCGACGAAGGCGTCCGCCGGGTCGGACAGCAGTTCGGCGGGCGGCGCGAACTGGGCGAGCCGGCCGCCGGTGCGCAGCACGGCGACCATCGTGCCCAGCTTGACCGCCTCGTCGATGTCGTGGGTGACGAACACGATCGTCTTGCCCAGCTCGTCCTGGATGCGCAGCAGTTCGTCCTGCAGTCCCTTGCGCACCACGGGGTCGACCGCGGAGAACGGCTCGTCCATCAGCAGCACCGGCGGGTCGGCGGCGAGCGCCCGCGCCACGCCGACGCGCTGCTGCTGCCCGCCGGACAGCTGGTAGGGGTACCGCCGGGCGAGGGAGGCGTCGAGTCCGACCCGCTCCATCAGCTCCGCCGCCCGCGCGCGGGCCCGCCGCCTGCCCCAGCCGAGGAGGCGCGGCACGGTGGCGATGTTGTCGAGGACGGTGCGGTGCGGGAAGAGCCCGGCGTTCTGGATGACGTACCCCATGGAGCGGCGCAGGGCGGTGACCGGCTGCCGCTGGACGTCCTCGCCGTCGAGGAGGACGGTGCCCTCGCTGGGCTCGACCATTCTGTTGATCATGCGGAGGGTGGTCGTCTTGCCGCAGCCCGACGGGCCGACGAGGACGGTGATCGCCCGGTCGGGGATCTCCAGGGAGAGCCGGTCGACCGCCACCGTGCCGTCCGGGTAGCGCTTGCTGACTGAGTCCATCCGTATCACAACGCCGAACACCCTTCGGTTGGCGGCAGTTTCCGGCCGGGGGGCGCGCGGCCCGTCGCCGGGAGAGTCTAGACGCTCCGGTGCGCACGGTTCCGGTGGGCGAGGGGTGCCCGCTGCGCCATCTCCCCCAGTCCGGCCGGGATTTCGTGGGCCGCTCCCCTTCTCCCGGCGCTCCGGAGCCGCTGTGCGGCCGCGGCGGGACCGGCCTCCCCGCGTCCCGCGGCGTGCGTCCGGCGCCCCGTCGCGGTCCCGGCCCTCGGGGCCGCCGGCCCGCGCACGGCGGGAAGGCCGCGCGCGGCGGCGTCGGTCTCCGCGGGGCTCGCCCCCCACGCCGTCGGCCCGGACGGCGCAGGCCGGACCACCGCCGTCCGGTTCCTGTCCGCTCCGGTCCGCGCCGGCGGCGGCCGGGGCCGTGCCCGCCCGGTCCGGTCCCCTAGGCGGCCACCGGCAGTCCCGCCGTGCGGAACACCCGCCGGTCCGCGTCCACGGCGAACACCTCGCAGCCCTCCCGGGAGGCGGCCCACTCGACGCCCTCGGCGCCCAGGGCGAACGCCGCCGTGGCCACCGTGTCCGCCTCCGTCAGCGTGGGCGCCACCACCGTCATGCTGAGCAGACCGGTCGCCGGCCGGCCCGTGCGGCCGTCGACGATGTGGTCCCCGCGTTCGTAGCGGGCGGAGGTGGCGACCGCGGCGTCGGCGACCTCCAGCACCGTGCACAGCCGGCCGGCGTGGTCGGGGTGCCGTACGCCGACGCGCCAGGGCCCGCCGGCGGCGACCACGTCGCCGCCGGCGTTCAGGCAGAACCGGCGCGCCCCGGCCGCCGTCAGCAGCCCGGCCGCCTTCTGCACCGACCAGCCCTTCACCACCGCGCAGGGGTCCAGTCCCCGGCCCGGCAGCCGTACGTCGAAGGCGCCGCCGGTGGCGGCCCGGTACTCCTCGCACAGGGCGAGGACGTCCCGCAGCCCGGCGCTGGGACCGGTCACCTCGCCCCGGTCCAGCCGGGACACCTCGCTGTCCGGCCTGAACGGGCTGAACCGGGCGTCGGCCTCGCGCAGCCAGGCGAACACCGCGTCCGCCGCCCGCTCGGGCACGTCCGCGTCGTCCACCCGCAGCGAGACCGGGAACCCCATCACGTGTTCGACGCGCCGCACCTCAGGCGCCCCTCGCGTCGATGGCGGCCTGGAGGGACTCCCGGTAGCCGTCGCTGGTGACCGTCGCCCCGGACACCGTGTCGATGTCCGCGCTCTGCGCCCGCAGCGTCTCCTCGATCAGCTTCGGCACCGCCGCCGCGGTCTGCGGATGGTCCGGCTGCCGCAGCATCCGCACCGACGTGATCTCCTCCCCCTCGAAGACCACCTCCACCTGCACCGGGCCCTTGTCCGTGGTCACCGTGGGCCCCGCGACGACCCGGGTGGCGGAGCCGGTGGCAGCCGGGGCGTCCGGGGAGCCGGGGGTGGCGGCCGGGGCGGTGGCGGAGGGGGCGCCGGTCGGCGGTTCGTAGCGCCAGACCGGGATCAGGCCCGCGACGCTCAGGACCAGGACGGGTATCGCTCGTTTCACCGTGCTCGCCTCGTCTTCCTCATCCGGCCAGGCTGAAGCGCTCGAAGTGGATCTGCGGCCCCGGCACGCCCAGCTCGCGCAGGCCGGCCAGCACCGCCCGCATCATCGGGGGCGGCCCGCACGGGAAGACGTCCCGGTCGGCGACGTCCGGCACCAGCCGGGCCAGCTCGGCGGGGGCCAGCTTGTCGGGGACGGGCGGCCCGGTCACCAGGTGCAGCTCGGCGCCCTTGGCGCGGGCGAGGTCGCGCAGTTCGTCGTGGAGGACCGCGTCCCGCTCGGCGGTCACCCGGTAGACGACCACCGCGTGCCCCTGGAGTTCCTCCAGCAGCGCCCGGATGGGCGTGACGCCCACGCCGCCGGCGATCAGCAGGGAGTGCGGGCGGGTGCGGTGCAGCGCGGTGAAGGCGCCGTAGGGGCCCTCGGCGAAGACCCGCGTGCCCGCCTTCAGGTGCCGCAGGCCCGCGGTGCCGTCGCCGGCCGCCTTGACGGTCAGCCGGAGGGTGCGGCCGTCGGGCGCGGCGGACAGGGAGAACGGGTGGGCCTGCCACCAGCGGTCCCTCGTCAGGAACCGCCACAGGAAGAACTGGCCGGCCCGCGCGGGCAACCGGTCCAGGTCGCGGCCGGTGACGTAGACCGAGACGACCTGGTCGTTCTCGGGGACGACGGCGGCGACCCGCAGCCGGTGGCGCCGGTTCCGCCACAGCGGCAGCAGCACGCGGCCCGTCAGCACCGAGCCGAGCGCGACGCCCCACAGCCCGTACCAGTACGCCGTCGCGGCGGGCGAGGCGGTGAAGGTGGTCCCGGCCGCGACCTGGTGGGTGAAGGCCAGCACCACGGCGACGTAGGTGTACAGGTGGACGAAGTGCCACGTCTCGTAGGCGAGCCGGCGCCGGGCGGAGCGGGCGGAGACGGCGCCCACGACGAGGAGGAGGCCGAGCGCGACGACCGCGCGCAGCACGCCCTCGACGGTCCCGGCGAGGTCCACGAGCTGGTCCACCGGGTCCAGCGAGGACGCCCGGGCGTAGCCGAGGGCGAGGAACACGGCGTGCGCGAGCAGCGTCCACAGCAGGCCGAAGCCGGTCCAGCGGTGCCAGGAGGTCAGCCGGTCCATGCCGATGCGGCGGTCGAGCCACGGCAGGCGGGCCACCAGCAGCAGCTGGAAGGCCATCAGCAGCGCGCCGTACAGGCCGGTCAGCCGGCCCAGCACGATCAGGGCGTTCGACGCGAAGCCCGCCTGGGCGAAGAAGTACGCCACCACGGCCGCGTTGGCGGCCAGCACGGCGTACAGGGCCGTGCGGGCCGCCACCCCGGGACGGATCGCCCGGGGAGGCGCGGGGGGTGCTTGGAGGGTCGTCACGGGCGGCAGCTCCTCGGTCGGGTGCGGGGACACCGAGCTTGACCGGCCGGAGCTGTCGATCACCTGTCGTAGGGCTTTCAAGCGGTTATCGATGTGGCCGCGGCGCCGCACCGGCGTCGGCTTCCGCGGCCGGGTGCCGCACCATGAGCGGGTGGAGAAAGTACGACTTCTCGTCGTGGACGACGACCCGCCCATCGCGGACCTGGTCGCGACGGTCGCCCGATACGAGGGCTGGGACGCGGTCACCGCGAACTCCGGTGCGGAGGCGCTGCGGCTGGCCGGCGAGTTCCGGCCGGACATCGTGGTGCTGGACCTGATGCTGCCCGACGTGGACGGCTTCGGGGTGCTGGACCGGCTGCGCCGCTCGGGGACGATGGTGCCGGTGGTGTTCCTCACCGCGCGGGACGGGGTCGCCGACCGGGTGGCGGGGCTGACGCGGGGCGGCGACGACTACCTGGTCAAGCCGTTCGCGGTGGAGGAGCTGATGGCCCGGCTGCGGACCGTGCTGCGGCGCAGCGCCGGGCCCCGCTTCCAGCGGTCGGTGCTGCGGGTGGCGGACCTGACGATGGACGAGGACACCCGGGAGGTGCGGCGCGGGGAACGGCTGCTGAACCTGACCCCGACCGAGTACGAGGTGCTGCGCTACCTGATGCGCAAGTCGCCGACGGTGCTGACCAAGGCGCAGATCCTCGACCACGTGTGGGAGTACGGCTTCGGCGGCCGGTCCAACGTCGTGGAGCTGGTCGTCAGCCGGCTGCGCCGCAAGCTGGACGAGCCCGGCGACGGCCGGGCCCCGCTGATCCGGACCGTGCGCGGCTTCGGGTACGTGATCCGGCAGTGATCCGGCGGCTGCGGTCGGCGTACCGGCGGCTGCGGCTCGGCACCCGGCTGGCGCTGGGTCTCGGGGCGCTGTCGCTGGTGGTGTTCGCGGTCGTCGGCACCGCGCTGACCACGTACATGGGCGACTATCTGGAGCGGCAGCTGGGCGAGCAGATGAAGCTGGTCCAGGTCGTGCAGTCCAAGGACGCGGCGGTGCACGGCACGGTGCGGCGGCAGCCGTACTACGGCTGGTACACGGCCGTGTACGACGTGTCGGGCGGCTCGGCCAGGCTGCGCAAGCCGGCCGACGTGCCGGCCGACGTCCGCCCGCTCACCGCCCTCGCCGAGCAGCGGGCGCACTCCCGCGACGAGCTGGTGCGCACCGCGCGGATCGGGGGCCAGGGCCGCTACCGGCTGCGGGCCTGCGCGGTCGAGCCCGGGGTGGTGCTGGTCAGCGCCGCGCCCATGGACGGCATCGAGGACACCGTGGACCAGCTGATCACGGTGCAGGTCGTCGCGTTCGGGCTGGCGCTGCTGGCGCTGGTGCCGGCCGGGCGGCGGCTGCTGCGGCGCGGGCTGAAACCGCTGAGCGACATGGCGCACACCGCGCACGGCATCGCCTCCCACGACCTGACCGAGTCGGCGGCGCGGCTGCCGCTGCGCGACGACGGCCGGGACGGCGGGCCGGAGGTGGAGGAGCTGCGCACCGCGTTCAACACGATGCTGGAGCACATCGACGACTCCCTCGCGGTGCGCGCGGAGGCGGAGCGGCGGCTGCGGCGGTTCGTCGCGGACGCCTCGCACGAGCTGCGCACGCCGCTGATGTCGGTGCGGGGCTACGCCGACCTGTTCCAGTACGCGGCGGCCAACGCGCCCGGGGAGCGGGACCGGCACCTGGCGCGGCTGCGCGCCGAGGCGGCCCGGATGGGGGTGCTGCTGGACGATCTGCTGCTGCTCGCCCGGCTGGACGCGGCGGAGGCGGAGACGCCGCTGCGGCCGGCGGAGACGGACCTGGCGGAGCTGGTGCGGCAGGCCGCGGACGCGTTCCGCGCGAGCCACCCGGACCATCCGCTGACGGTGACGGCCGGCCCGCGGGCGGTGAGGCTGCGGCTGGACCCGCAGCGCGTCCGGCAGGTGCTGGACAACCTGCTCACCAACGCGGCCGTGCACACCCCGGCCGGCACGGACGTCTCGGTGGCGGTCCGCGTCGCCCCCGGCACGGCGCGTGTGACGGTCGCCGACGCCGGTCCCGGCATCCCGCCCGCGGACCGGGAGCGGGTCTTCGACCGCTTCTACCGCGTCGACAAGGCCCGCAGCCGCGACCGCGGCGGCAGCGGCCTCGGCCTCGCGGTCGCCCGGTCCCTGGTGCGGGCCCACGGCGGCGCGATCGACCTGACCAGCCGGCCGGGGGAGACGGTGTTCACGGTGTCGCTGCCGCTCGGGGAACGGTGAACGAGGACTCGCCGGGGGCCCCCGCCCGCCCGGCCCGCACCCGCCGGGGCCGGCGGGCACGCGGCAGGCGCCCCTACCGCGCCAGCGTGCCCACCGCCGCGCCGAGGCCGGTCGCGCAGGACAGGACCGCGCAGGCGCCGACGGCGTGGCGGCGGAGCAGGGCGCCGCGCAGTTCGCGGTAGCGGGCCTCGTACTCCTGGCGCAGTTCGGCGGCGCGCCGGACCGTGCTGCGCAGCATGTGGCGGGTCAGGTCGAGCCGCAGGTCGACGTAGTGGCGGGCCACCTCCTCGGCCTGACCGGTGGTCAGCCACGGCATCCGGGTGCACAGCTCCCGGGCCTCCCGGCGCGCGGCCTCGTAGTGGTCGTGCGCCAGGAGGTAGCCCTCGGCCTCGGCGGCCAGGGACGCGCCGGTACCGGTCCGCGGCCGGCCGTCCCGGTCCTTGATCATGACCGGTCGCTCTCGTGTCCGGCGGCGTCGATCGTGTCGCGCTTGCCGACGTTCTCCTTCTCGTCCAGCTGGGCCACGTCGGGGTGGTGCAGGTCGAAGGCGGGGGACTCGGAGCGGATCCGCGGCAGGGTGACGAAGTTGTGGCGGGGCGGCGGGCAGGAGGTCGCCCACTCCAGCGAACGCCCGTATCCCCAGGGGTCGTCGACCTCGACCTTCGTGCCGCTCTTCGCCGTCTTCCAGACGTTGTAGAGGAACGGCAGCGTGGACAGGCCCAGCAGGAACGCGCCGATGGAGGAGATGGTGTTCAGGGCCGTGAAGCCGTCGGCGGCCAGGTAGTCGGAGTACCGGCGGGGCATGCCCTCGGCGCCGAGCCAGTGCTGCACCAGGAACGTCAGGTGGAAGCCGGTGAACAGCGACCAGAAGTGCACCTTCTCCAGCCGGTCGTCGAGCATGGTGCCGGTCATCTTCGGCCACCAGAAGCTGAATCCGCCGAACATCGCGAACACGATGGTGCCGAACAGCACGTAGTGGAAGTGGGCGACGACGAAGTAGGAGTCGGTGACGTGCCAGTCCAGCGGGGGCGAGCCGAGGATGACGCCGGTCAGCCCGCCGAAGAGGAAGGTCACCAGGAAGCCGACCGCCCACAGCATCGGGGGTTCGAACGACAGGGAGCCCGTCCACATCGTGCCGATCCAGTTGAAGAACTTCACCCCGGTCGGCACCGCGATCAGGTAGGTCATGAAGGAGAAGAACGGCAGCAGGGCCCCTTGGGTGGCGAACATGTGGTGCGCCCACACCGTCGCCGACAGGCCCGTGATGGCGATGGTCGCGCCGACCAGGCCGGTGTAGCCGAAGATGGGCTTGCGCGAGAAGACCGGGATGATCTCGGTGATCACGCCGAAGAACGGCAGGGCCAGGATGTAGACCTCGGGATGGCCGAAGAACCAGAACAGGTGCTGCCACAGCAGCGCCCCTCCGTAGTGGGCGTCGAAGATGTGGGAGCCGAAGCGCCGGTCCGCCTCCAGCGCGAACAGGGCCGCCGCCAGCACGGGGAAGGCGAGCAGCACCAGCACCGAGGTGAGCAGCACGTTCCAGGTGAACAGCGGCATCCGGAACATCGTCATGCCGGGCGCGCGCATGCAGATGATGGTGGTGATGAAGTTGACCGCGCCGAGGATGGTGCCGAAGCCGGACAGCGCCAGGCCCATGATCCACAGGTCGCCGCCGAGATAGCCGGTGCGGGTCGGCCCGCTCAGCGGCGTGTAGGCGGTCCAGCCGAAGTCGGCGGCGCCCTGGGGCGTGAGGAAGCTGCTGATCACGATCAGGCCGCCGAAGGCGAACAGCCAGTACGAGAGCATGTTCAGCCGGGGGAAGGCCACGTCCGGCGAACCGATCTGCAACGGCATGATCGCGTTGGCGAAGCCCGCGAAGGTGGGGGTGGCGAACAGCAGCAGCATGATCGTGCCGTGCATCGTGAACGCCTGGTTGTACTGCTCGTTGGACAGCAGCTGCAGCCCGGGCCGGGCGAGCTCCGCCCGGATCGCCATCGCCAGTACTCCACCGACCAGGAAGAACGCGAACGATGTGATCAGATACAGGTGCCCGATCTTCTTGTGGTCCGTCGTGGTGATCCAGGCGATGATCACCTGGCCCCGGCCACGGCGTTCCGCCGCCGGAACCGGGGCAATCGGTTCAGTGTGTGTGGCCATCTGCGTCCTAGGTTGCAACCCTGAGTGTCGAGCAGTGCGTAACCAGATCACGGGAAGCCAATCCCGTCGTCCCGGCGCCGCGCCACGGAACGGGGGAGATTGAGCTGAATGGCCCAATGTTCAGTCCGGTGGCGCGCCCCGGACCGTCGAACGCATCGCCGGGTGCAGGCTCCGTTCGAACGGGTACTCGTGGCGGTGTCCCGTCTCCGCCGAACGCAGGGCACACGTCATGGATGACCGGCGACTGAGCACACGCGAGGCACGCATCCTCAGGGAGCTGGAGGCCTCCTTGCGCCAGGACAGACAGTTCGCGGCGGCCTTCGACGCCTTCCCCGCCCCGCCGGACGGCCGGCCCTCGCGGCTGGGGCCGTTCTACTGCTTCGGCCTCGTCGCGGGATCGGTGCTGACCGTCTTCCACCCCGCGCTCGGCGGCCTCATGTTCTCGGCGGTGCTGGCCACCGCGGTCCTGTCCCGCGTCACCCGGGGCCGGCGCCGCGGCGGCCGTGAGCGGCGGCCGTGAGCGCGGCTCCGGGCGGCCGACGGCGTCCGTGACGGCGCGCCCGGCCGTCCCGCCCCCCGGAACCGCCGGCCGTCCCGGTCCCCCGGAGCCGGCCGCCGGACGCTCAGCCGGCGGGGGCCCGTACGTCGGCGACGACGAAGCCGCTGCGCGGCCGTGCCGGGATGCGCCGCAGGGAGATCGTCAGGTCCTGCTCGGGGACGCTGTGGTCCAGCCGGGCCAGGCGTACGGCGAGGGCCTCCAGCAGGCCGATGGTGATGCCCTCGCCCGGGCAGCGGTGGTTGGTGTCCGGCGCGCCGCCGCCCTGCGGGATCAGCTCGTCGCGCTCGACCGGCCGCTCCAGGAACCGCTGGGGGCGGAAGGCGTACGGGTCGCCCCACAGCTTCTCGTCGTGGTTCTGCCCGTACACGTCCAGCAGCACCAGCCCGCCGGCCGGGAGGCGCTCGCCCTGCCAGGACAGGTCCGTGACCGCGCGGCCGCCCAGGAACGGGGCGAACGGGTAGAAGCGGCGGACCTCGTGAGCGAACGCCGCGGCGTACGCGGCGTCCCCGGCCCGCAGCCGGTCCCGGTGCTCCGGCCAGCGGTGCAGCGCGTGCGCCGAGAAGGCGACGAACCAGCAGACGGCGACCGTGGGGCGGATGACGTTGAGGAGTTCCACCGCGGCCGTCCCCGGCTCCAGCGGCTCGCCGTCCGGGTGGCGGTGCCGGGCCACCCGCGCGAGCACCGAGTCCGCGGGCGCGGTGACCGCGCCGGAGCGGACGTCCCGCACCAGCCGGGCCAGCCGGGCCTCCTGCCGGCCGCGGGCGCGCCGGGCCCGCCAGTGGCGCGGCCCGGCGGTGGCGAACCCGTCGACCATCGCGACCAGGTCGCGGGCCAGCGGCTCCGCCTCCTCCTCGGCCAGCGGGATCCCCGCCCAGCGGCAGACCCCGCGGGTGAGGACGACGCTCGCCGCGTCGAACAGCGTGACGCGGGGCCGCGCGGCCCAGGAGGGGACCGCCTCGTCCCACGCCGCGGTGACGTGCTCGACGACGCCGGCGATCCGGTCGACGTGCAGCAGCGGCAGGAACAGCGCCTTGCGCGCGCGGTGGGCGTCCCCGTCGAGGGTGTGCACCGCGCCGTGGCCGAACAGGGTGCCCCGCACGGGTTCGGGAATGGCCCGGTGGCGGCGTACGTGCCGCTCGTCGTAGAAGAACCGCACCGCGTCCGGGCCCCGCACGGCCAGCGCCGGGCGGCCCATGAGGCGGGTCCGCACCACCTGGCCCCCGCTCTCGCGCATGCGGTTGGGGAGCCAGGCGTAGCCCTCGGCCAGCAGGGCCGGGCTGCGGTCGAGCAGGGGCCGGTGGAGTGCGTCCATGCGGGACGGGTTCCCCGGCCGCCCGCCGGAACACCCGTCACCGGCGCCGCCCGGTCAGCGCTCGGCCGGCTCCAGCCGCAGCGCGATGCTGTTGATGCAGTACCGCTGGTCGGTCGGGGTCGGATACCCCTCCCCCTCGAACACGTGCCCGAGGTGGGAGCCGCAGCGGGCGCAGCGCACCTCGGTGCGCACCATCCCGTGCGAGCGGTCCTCCAGCAGTTCCACGGCGTCGGAGTCCTTCGGGTCGAAGAAGGACGGCCAGCCGCAGTGCGACTCGAACTTGGTGTCCGAGGTGAACAGCTCGGCGCCGCAGGCCCGGCAGGAGTAGACGCCCTCGGTCCTGGTGTCGGTGTACTCACCGGTGAAGGCGGGCTCCGTCGCGGCCTGCCGCAGCACGGCGTACTCGGCCGGGGACAGCTCCGCGCGCCACTGCTCGTCCGGCTTCTCCACGTCGTACGGCATGAGCCTCAGCCCCTCACTTCGACAGCTGGTCCAGGATGCGCGGTCCGAGGTCGGTGACGTCGCCCGCGCCCATGGTGAGAACGAGATCACCGGCCTTCGCCATTCCCGCGATCACCTCCGGGACGTCCGCCTTGTCGTGCACCGGCGTCACGTCCGCGCCCGCGGCCCGCGCCGCCTCGACGATCAGCTCGCTGGTCACGCCCGGGATCGGGTCCTCGCGGGCCGGATAGACGTCCAGGACGACGGAGGCGTCGGCGAGGGCCAGGGAGTGGCCCATCTCCGTGCCGAGCTCCTGCGTGCGCGAGAACAGGTGGGGCTGGAAGACGACCAGGATGCGGCCGTCGCCCGCCGCCGCGCGCATCGCCTCCAGGTCCGCCGTCATCTCGGTCGGGTGGTGCGCGTAGGAGTCGACGACCTGCACGCCGGCCGCCTCGCCCGTCAGCTGCAGGCGCCGCTTGACGCCGGTGTACGCGGCGAGCGCCGGGGCGAGCTCGGCGGCCGGGACGCCGAGCGCCGCGCCCGCCGCGAGGGCGGCGACCGCGTTGTGCGCGTAGTGGCGGCCGGGGACGGAGACCGCGAAGGTGAGCCGCGCGCCGTCCAGCTCGACGGTCACCTCGCTCCGCAGGCCCTGCGGCACGACCGACAGCACGCGCACGTCGGCGTCCTCGGCCTCGCCGTACGTCACCGTCCGCACCGAGCCGGCCAGCCGCCGCGTCAGCTCCCGGGCGCCCTCGTGGTCCGCCGAGATCACCAGCGTGCCGCCGGGCACGATCCGGCCCGCGAAGGTCTCGAAGGACTCGTAGATCTCGTCCATCGAGGCGTAGTTGGCGTGGTGGTCGAGTTCGACGTTGAGGACGATGGCGACCTCGGGGGCGTACTTGTGGAAGCTGCGGTCCGACTCGTCGGCCTCGGCGACGAAGATCTCGCCCGCTCCGTGCAGCGCGTTGGAGCCGGGGGCGTCCAGGTCGCCGCCGATCGCGTACGACGGGTCCAGGCCCAGCTCGGTCAGCGCCACCGCCAGCATCGAGGTCGTGGTGGTCTTGCCGTGGGTGCCGGCGACGGCGATCGGGCGCAGGCCCGCCATCAGGGCGGCCAGGGCGTCGGAGCGGTGGATCACCGGGATGCCCAGCTCGGCCGCGCGGGCCAGCTCCGGGTTGTCGGTGCGGATCGCCGAGGAGACGACCACGCAGCTCGCGTCGTCGGCGAGGTGCTCGGCCGCGTGCCCGATGTGCACGGTGGCGCCCAGCGCGCGCAGGGCGTCGGCGGTGGCGGAGTCCTTGGCGTCGCTGCCCGCCACCTCGGCGCCGCGTTGCGCGAGGATCTTGGCGATGCCCGACATCCCGGCACCGCCGATGCCGATGAAGTGCGGTCGGTCCATGGCGGGGGGAAGGCCGGGTGCCATGCGCTGTTCTCCCAGGTGCGGCTCGGGCGGTACGACGGTCGCGGCGCCCTCGGCCGAGGGCGCCGCCCCAGCCTATGCCTTGCTGTGGGAGAACAGTTTCAGCACCGGCACCCCGACCTTGTGCCGGGCGCGGGACGCCCAGTCGCGGTGGAAGAACTCCTCCACGTAGTGCGGGTCGGTCAGGACGATCACCTCGTCCGCCCCCACCTCGTCGACCAGGGTCTTCAGCGCGTCCAGCGGGTGGTCCTCGACGAGGCGGCCCTCGGCCTCGCTGCCGGCCGCGTGCAGGGCCTGCAGGGACACGTCCAGGGCCTGCCGGCCGACGCTCCTGGCCTCCTCGCCCTCGGGGGTCTCGCCCTCCCGGACGGCCTCGTCCAGCTCGCCGATCGCGATGTCGTCGATGGCGCGCAGCAGGCGGTCCGCCTGCTCGCCGCGCGGCTGGAGCAGCACGTGGAAGAAGACCGGCTCGTCGCCGTGCAGGGTGGTGACGAACTCCACGTCGGCGGACGTCAGGGCCTTCTCGATCATCAGTACGCTCGTGAACATCAGACGCCCCTTCTCCTTCGAGAACCTCGCCGGCCCTCTTCCTCCACGGGCCGCGCCGGGCCCTGCCGAAACCATCCTGCCTGCCGGAAACCGGGCGGAGCGGTAGATTCCGCCGTTTCCGGGAGGTGCGGCACCGACCGGGCGCACAGGCGCGCGGTACCGACCGGACGTATATCCGGGCCGGTTCCGCTCACGCCCTCCGGTACCGGCCGAAGAGGAAACCCTCCTCCTCCAGCAGGGACACCAGGGCGAACCGCCGCGGCACGGCGAGGGACGGCCCGCCCGCGATGCGCTGCGCGCCGCCCGCGGCGAGCAGGGGCGAGACGGTCAGGCAGAGCTCGTCGAGCACGTCCGCCGCCACCAGCTGCCCGAGCAGCCGCGGGCCGCCCTCGGTCAGCAGCCGGGTGTGGCCGAGCCCGGCGAGGGCCCGGACGGCGCGGGCGGGGTCCACGCCGGTGCCGTCGCCGGCGACCACCACCCGGGCGCCCGCCTTCTCCGCCGCCGCGACGCGGTCCGGAGGCGCCGCGGCGCCCGTGAGGACCAGCGTGGGCACCAGCGGCGAGGTGAACAGCGGCAGACCGAAGTCCAGCTCCAGGCCGGCGGTGACCACCGCGATCGCCGGGGCCGGGCCCTGGCCGGCCGCCTTGCGCGCCGCCGCGAACTCGGCCCGCGCGCGGGCCGGCCGGTACCCCTCCTGGCGCACCGTCTCCGCGCCGACGACGACCACGTCCGCCAGCGCCCGCAGCGTGCCGAAGATCCGCATGTCGGCGGCGCCGGAGATGGGCTGCGAGCGGCCCTCGTGCTGCGCGGCCCCGTCGAGCGTGGACACCATGTTGGCCCGCAGCCACGGCCGCCCGCCGGGTCCGGGGTCGGGGTAGGCGTAGGCGGCGGCCAGTTCGCCGAGGCTCCACTCGCGGTCCGCGTGGCCGAAACCGTTCGGTTCGGCGGCGCCGGCGGTCCCGTACGCCTCCGGCGCCGCGGTCGCCCCGGAAGGCTCGGGAGCCCCGGAGGGCCCACCGGCCCCCGGAGCCGGGGCGCCGGCTGCTGTCTCGTCGGTCACAGGGAACAGGCGTCGCATGTCGTGCAGTGTGGCACGGCGCTTAGCATGGGGAACCGTGCCGACCTCCTCCGCCGCCTCCGGACCGACCCCGACAGCCGACACCGCTCCGCTGTCCCTGTGCGCCCGTGAGCCGCACGTCCCCGCAGAGCGGCTGGTGGCCGAGATGGTGCCGCCGCCGCGCTTCGACTCGGTGCGCTTCGCCACCTACCTCCCGGACCCGAACCAGCCCAGCCAGTCCGAGGCCGTGCGCGTCCTGGAGGAGTTCGCGGCCGGGCTGGGCGGCGCGCCGGCCGCGGGATCCGGCAGGCGGCGGCTGTTCGGCTTCGGGAAGGCGCCGAGGAAGGCCCCCTCCGGCCCCCGCGGCGTCTACCTCGACGGCGGCTACGGCGTCGGCAAGACCCACCTGCTGGCCTCCCTGTGGCACGCCACCGACGCCGAGCCCGCCCGCAAGGCGTTCGGCACGTTCGTGGAGCTGACCAACCTGGTCGGCGCCCTCGGCTTCCAGCAGACCGTGCGGACGCTCTCCGGCCACCGGCTGCTGTGCATCGACGAGTTCGAGCTGGACGACCCGGGCGACACCGTCCTGGTCTCCACCCTGCTCGGCAAGCTCGTCGACGCGGGTGTCGCGCTCGCCGCCACCTCCAACACGCTGCCCGGCAAGCTCGGCGAGGGCCGGTTCGCGGCGGCCGACTTCCTGCGCGAGATCCAGGGCCTGTCGGCCCACTTCCGCACCCTGCGCATCGACGGCGAGGACTACCGCCACCGCGGTCTGCCCGAGGCGCCGGCGCCGTTCTCCGACGAGCAGGTGACACGGGCGGCGCACGCCACCCGGGGCGCCTCCCTCGACGCCTTCCCGCAGCTCCTGGAGCACCTCGCCCGCGTCCACCCCAGCCGGTACGGCGCCCTGACCGACGGCGTGCGGGCCGTCTGCCTCACCGGCGTGCGGCCGGTGCCCGACCAGTCGACGGCGCTGCGGCTCGTCGTCCTCGCCGACCGGCTCTACGACCGCGAGGTACCGGTCCTGGCCTCCGGTCTGCCCTTCGACCAGCTGTTCTCCGAGGAGATGCTCAGGGGCGGCTACCGCAAGAAGTACTTCCGGGCGATCTCCCGGCTCACCGCGCTCGCCCGGGACGCCCGGCACCTCGTCGAACCCCGGTGACCGGGCCCCGATAACTCACGGACTCCCTCTCCGCAAGGGCGTTTTCACGCCGCGTCAGGTGCGGTTTTCAGGCTCTCTTCAGCTTGAAACGTCCAGTTAACCCTGCAAACGACTTTGCCGGGCTAAGGTGTTTCTTGACCATCCGTTGACCAAGCGTTGGTGCGCGCTAAACGGTGTGAACTTCCTGGAGGGAGGGGCAGGATGCGAGGCACGACAGTCCGGATCGCGGTCGCGTTCCTCGCCGTCGTCCTGTTCTCCCTCCAGTTCTCCTCCCTCACCGCGTCCTTCGCATCCGCGCACACGACGAGTCGCACCCTGGCCGAGCCCGGAGCGAACCCCTCCGCGAAGGCCCAGCGCGACGAGCACGCGAACTGCCAGAAATCCGGCACCCTCGGGGATCCGACCGGTCCCCTGCGCGTCCGCGACCGGCACCGCACCACCGACTGCGCGGCCGAGTCGCCCGACCGCCCGCTGCCCGGGCCGTGCGCCCCGGCCGCACCCGAACCGGCCGCACCCCACGCCGCGTACGACAGCACACCCAGACGGCCGGCCGCCCACTCCCCGGCCGCCCTGCAGGTGTTCCGCTGCTGAGCAGCAGAGCAGTCCCCCCACCTCTGTCCTGTTGGCCCGACGCGCCCCCCACTGGCGCGCCAGGAGGAAATCCCCTATGCAGCCCCTCATCGACAACGCCCGCACGTTCGGACAGCGCCCTGAGGAGTTCGCCAAACTGGCCGAAGGCCAGTCGCCCGAGGTCCTGTTCATCACCTGCTCCGACTCCCGGGTCGTACCGGCCCTGATCACGGGCGCCCGCCCCGGCCAGCTGTTCGAGCTGCGCACCGCGGGCAACATCGTCCCGCCGTACGGCTCCGGCACCCCCACCGGCGAGGCGGCCACCATCGAGTACGCGGTGGAGGTGCTCGGCGTCGGCGACATCGTGGTCTGCGGCCACTCCCACTGCGGTGCCGTCGGCGCGCTGGTGCGCGGCGACGACCTCGCCGCCGTGCCCGCCGTGCGCGACTGGCTCGCGCACGCCGCGGAGGACCCCAAGGCGTCCGACGCGAACGACCCGACGGTCGCCGAGGCCGTGCAGAACCACGTCCTGACCCAGCTGCTGCGGCTGCGGTCCTACCCGTGCGTCGAGCAGCGGCTGGCCGACGGCCGGCTCCGGCTGCGCGGCTGGTACTACGAGGTGCACACCGGAGCCGTGCGGGAACACCGCGCGCAGACCGACTCCTTCGAGGCGCTGTGAGGGACGCGATGAGCAAGTTCCCTTACCTGAGGCAGGACTTCACCGCCTCCATCGTCGTGTTCCTGGTCGCCGTGCCGCTGTGCGTGGGCGTCGCCGTCGCCTCCGGCGTCCCGGCCGAACTCGGCCTGGTCACCGGCATCGTGGGCGGCATCGTCACCGGTCTGCTGCCGGGCAGCAGCCTGCAGGTGTCCGGGCCGGCCGCCGGCCTGACCGTGCTGGTCTTCGAGGCCGTCAGCGAGTTCGGGCTGCCCGCGCTCGGGGTCATCGTGCTGGTCGCCGGACTGCTCCAGCTCGTCATGGGCGCCCTGAAACTGGGGCGCTGGTTCCGGGCGATATCCGTCTCGGTGGTCGAGGGCATGCTGGCCGGAATCGGCCTGGTGATCATCGCCGGTCAGCTGTACGCGGCGGCCGGGCTGGAGGCCCCCGCCTCCGGCATCGACAAGATCCTGGGGCTGCCCGGGGCCACCGTCGACGCCCTCGGCAGCACCGCGGCGCTCGCCTCGCTCGCCATCGGCGCGGGCACCATCGCGGTGGTGGTGCTGTGGAAGAAGCTGCCGAAGGCGGCGCAGACGGTGCCCGGCGCGCTCGCCGCGGTGGTCCTGGCGACGCTGGCCACGCTCGCGTTCAGCCTGCCGGTCGCCACCGTCGAGGTGCACGGCCTGCTGGGCGCCATCCAGCCGCCCGGCCTGGACGCCTTCGGGGAGCTGGCCAGCCCGGCTCTGATCGGCACCATTCTCGCCTTCACCCTGATCGCCTCCGCCGAGTCGCTGTTCAGCGCCGCCGCGGTGGACCGGCTGCACGACGGTCCGCGCACCCAGTACGACAAGGAGCTGATGGCGCAGGGCGCGGGCAACGCCGTCTGCGGCGTGCTGGGCGCGCTGCCGATGACCGCGGTGATCGTGCGCAGCTCCGCCAATGTCGGGGCCGGCGCGCGGACCAAGGCGTCCCGGGTGCTGCACGGCGTGTGGCTGCTGCTGTTCGCGGCGCTGCTGCCGGCCGCGCTGGCGCTGATACCCCTGCCGGCGCTGGCGGGCATCCTGGTCCACGCGGGGTGGAAGCTGATCCCGTTCCGCAGCGTCGCCGCGCTGTGGCGGTCGCACCGCGGTGAGGCGCTGATCCTGGTGGTCACCGCCGTGTCGATCGTCGCGGTGAACATGTTCGAGGGCGTGCTCATCGGTCTGGCGCTTGCGGTGATCAAGACCGCCTGGGAGGCCTCGCACGTCAAGCTGGAGATCGTCGACAAGGGCGCCGGACCCGTCCAGGCGCACCTGTCGGGCAACGCGACCTTCCTCCGGCTGCCGAGGATCCTGGACAGCCTGGAGGCGCTGCCCCAGGACCGGCCCGTCGAGCTGGACCTGTCCGGGCTGCACCACCTCGACCACGCCTGCCGGACGGCCCTGGAGGACTGGGCCGAGCGGCACAGCATGGTCGGCACGGTCCCCGTGAAGGTCACGGAACCGCCGAAGGCCACCGAGCGGGCGAAGGTCGCCGAGCCGCCGAAGGTCACGGCGGTCTGACGCCGGCGTCCCCGCCGTCCGTTCCTGTCGCCCGGTCCGGGGCATGGCCCCGGACCGGGCATCGGGCATATCGTGACAGGAACACACATAACGGACCTCTGGACGGGAGGTCGTCATGCTCCAGGAGCTGCTGACGGCGGCGGTGGCGACCGGCTCCGCGGGCGTGCTGTACGCGGCCGCGGCGGCGCGGGTCGTCAAGCAGTACGAGCGCGGGGTGGTCTTCCGCCTCGGACGTCTGCACGGCGATGCCCGCCGGCCCGGCTTCACGCTGATCGTCCCCGCCGTGGACCGGCTGCGCAAGGTCAACATGCAGATCGTGACGCTGCCCGTCCCCGCCCAGGAGGGCATCACCCGCGACAACGTCACCGTGCGGGTCGACGCGGTCGTCTACTTCAAGGTCGTCGACGCGGCGGCGGCGATCGTCAACGTCGAGGACTACCGCTTCGCGGTCTCCCAGATGGCGCAGACCTCGCTGCGCTCGATCATCGGCAAGAGCGACCTGGACGACCTGCTGTCCAACCGCGAGAAGCTCAACCAGGGCCTGGAGCTGATGATCGACAGCCCGGCGATCGGCTGGGGCGTGCAGATCGACCGTGTGGAGATCAAGGACGTGTCGCTGCCGGACACCATGAAGCGGTCCATGGCTCGGCAGGCCGAGGCCGACCGCGAGCGGCGCGCCCGGATCATCAACGCCGACGCCGAGTACCAGGCGTCGAAGAAGCTGGCGGAGGCCGCGCAGGCGATGTCCGACACGCCGTCCGCGCTCCAGCTGCGGCTGCTGCAGACGGTGATGGCGGTGGCGGCGGAGAAGAACTCCACACTGGTGCTGCCCATCCCGGTGGAGCTGCTGCGCTTCCTGGAGAAGGGCCAGGAGACGCCGCCGGGGCGCATCGCCGGGTGACGGGCGCCTTCCGCATGGTTCCCGCACCGGGCGGCGGGTGATAGACACGGCGGGTCACAGTTCCTGTCCGCCAGCAGGAAGGCCGTTCCATGACAGAGACCGGTCGTGCCACGACCCGACGTCAGCTGCTCGCCCGCACCGGTGCCCTGGGAGCGGGCATCGTCTTCACCGGGGCCCTGTCCGAGCTCTTCGCCGGCACCGCCGCCGCCCAGGACCTGGGCCACACCGGCTACGGCCCGCTCGTGCCGGACCCGGACGGGCTGCTCGACCTTCCGGAGGGCTTCCGCTACCGGGTGCTCTCCCGTGAGGGCGACCCGCTCCGCTCCGGCGAGGGCCCGGTGCCCTCCCACCACGACGGCATGTCGGCCTTCGCGGGCGGACACGGCCGGGTCCACCTCGTCCGCAACCACGAGAACCGCGCCGACGCCCGGTTCCCGGTCCCGCCGGTCGACGGCCTCACCTACGACCCGGCGGCCAAGGGCGGCTGCACGGCACTGACCCTGGACTCGCGCGGCCGCGTCCTGTCGGAGCGGGTCGCGATCGCCGGCACGGCCGTCAACTGCGCGGGCGGGCCCACCCCGTGGGGCACCTGGCTGACCTGTGAGGAGACCGAGGACCGGGCCGGCACCGCCGGCTACGCCGAGGACCACGGCTTCGTCTTCGAGGTCGACCCGGCCGACCCGCGCCGCACCGGAGCGGTCCCGCTGACCGCGCTGGGCCGCTTCCCGCACGAGGCGGTCGCCGTCGACCCGCAGCGGGGCGTGGTGTACGAGACCGAGGACGCCTTCCAGCGTCCCTTCGGCCTGTTCTACCGCTTCCTGCCGGACAAGCCGCTGGGCGGCCCCGGCTCGCTGCGCGCGGGCGGCCGGCTGCAGGCGATGCGGGTGCCCGGCGTACCCGACCTGTCCTGCGTCCAGGAGCCCGGCGCCCGCTTCGACGGCGTCGAGTGGGCCGACGTGCCGGACCCGCGGGCCGCCCGGACCCCCGTCCGGCTGCAGGACTTCGGCCCGAGGGGCATCACGCACGCGCAGAAGCTGGAGGGCTGCTACTGGGGCGGACGGTCGGTGTACTTCGTGTCGTCCTTCGCCCGCAGCGCGGAGGGGTCGCAGGCCGACCACCACGGGCAGGTCTGGCGGTACGACCCGGACCGGCGCCGCCTGACCCTGGTGGTCGTCTTCGGCCCGGACACCGACGTCCGGCTGCCCGGCGAGGCCCCGGACAACATCTGCCTCGCCGCCGGCGGCGGCCTGATGGTCTGCGAGGACGGCGCCGGCGCCCAGCACGTCTTCGGCGTCACCCGGCACGGCGAGGTGTACGCGATGGCCCGCAACCGCCAGGCGATCGCGGCGGGCGGCGCCGCGGACCCGGAGTGGGGCGAGTTCGCCGGCGTCACCTTCTCCCCCGACGGGCGGACGATGTACCTCAACTGCTACGCGCCCGGGACGACGTTCGCGGTGACGGGCCCCTGGCGCCGCCGCTAGGCCCGGTCGTCGCCCTCCCGCCTCCGCCCGCGGGGCGGGCCGCGCGGCGTCGGACGCGCGCTCCCGGCGCGCGTGCACGGCGGCGCGCGGCAGGCGGGCGGGAGGGCGACGGCGGGGCCCGGCCGCGCCCGGTGAGGTCCGGGCGCCACGGGGTACCCGGGCCGTATGGCAGACACCCCGCGCGTCAACGGCTCGTACTGGCTCCAGACCGCCCCCGGCGGCACGTACCCCGCGCTGGAGGACGACCTCGACGTCGACGTGGCCGTGATCGGCGGCGGCATCGCCGGACTGAGCACGGCGTGGGAGCTGGCGCGGGCCGGGCGGAGCGTGGCCGTGCTGGAGGCCGGGCGGATCGCGGCCGGCGTCACCGGCCACACCACCGCCAAGTTCACCGCCCTGCACGGCCTGGTCTACGACAAGCTGCGGCGCACCCGCGGCCCCGAGGGCGCCCGCCTGTACGCCCGTTCGCAGTCCGAGGCGGTCGAGCGCGCCGCCGGGATCGTGGCGGAACTCGGCATCGACTGCGACTGGGAGCGCCGCAGCGCCTACACCTACGCGTGCGACGCGGGCCGGGTGGACGAGCTGCGCGCCGAGGCGGCCGCCGCCCGGGAGGCGGGCCTGCCGGCCTCGTTCGTGACGGAGACGGGACTGCCGTTCCCCGTGGCGGGCGCGGTCGAGGTCACCGGGCAGGCGCAGTTCCATCCGCGCAAGTACCTGCTGGCCCTCACCGACGACCTGGTCCGCCGCGGCGGGCGGGTCTTCGAGCACACCACCGTGCACGGCCTGGACGAGGGCGAGCCGTGCCGGGTGTCGACCGGCACGGGGGCGACGGTGACCGCCCGGGACGTCGTGGTCGCCACGCACTACCCGGTCTTCGACCGGGCCCTGCTGTTCACCCGGCTCTCCCCGCGCCGCGAGCTGGTGGTCGCCGGGACCGTCGAGGCGGACCGCGACCCGGGCGGCATGTACATCACCCCGGACGAGGGCACCCGCTCGGTCCGCACCGCGCCCCACGGCACCGACGGCACCCGGCGGCTGCTGGTGATCACCGGGGAGCACTTCACGCCCGGCACCGGCGACACCCGCGCCCGCTTCGAGAAGCTGTCCGCCTGGGCCGGCGAGCACTTCCCCGGCGTCGAGCTCACCCACGCCTGGGCCACGCAGGACAACGACCCCACCGACACCGTGCCCCTGGTCGGCCCGCTGCACCCGGGCGCCCGGCACACCTACGTGGCCACCGGCTTCGGCGGCTGGGGCATGAGCGGCGGCGTGATGGCGGGCCGGCTGCTCACCGCGCTGATCACCGGCGAGCCGTGCGCGTGGAGCGAGCTGTACGACCCGCGCCGGCTGCGCACGACGGTGCGCGAGGCGCCGCAGTTCCTCATGACGCAGGCCAAGGTCGCCGGTCACTTCGTCGGCGACCGGCTCAGGCCCGCGCCGCCGGTGGACGCCCTGTCGCCCGGCGAGGGCGCCGTCGTCCGGGTCGACGGCCGGCGCGTGGCGGTCTACCGGGACGACGACGGCGCCCTGCACGCCGTCTCCGCGCGCTGCACCCACCTCGGCTGCCTGGTCGACTTCAACGCCGCCGAACGCGCCTGGGAGTGCCCCTGCCACGGCTCCCGCTTCGACACGGACGGCAAGGTGATCCAGGGGCCGGCGACGCGGCCGCTGGAGCGGCGGGACATCTGACGGCGGGCGGCGGGCGCGGGGGCGGCGCACCGCCGGACGGGTGACCGCGCGGCCGGCGCCCCGGCGCGCCGGCCGTCCCGTCCGGCACACCACCGTACGTTCGTACGGTGATCACACGTGCACGACGTGTCGCCGCCGCCTGTCTGCTGAGCGCCGCTCTCGCCGCCTGCGGCACCGTCCAGGCGCCCCGCGCGCCCCGCCCGGCCTCCGCCGCGCCGGCCTCCGCCGCGCCGTCCGCCGTCCCGACGCGGGTTCCCACCCTCGCCCCCGGCCCCGCGGGCCTCACCCCCGTCTTCCGGCACGGTCCGCGCACCGGGGGAAAGGCCGTCGCCCTCACCTTCGACGCCGACATGACCGCCGGGCAGGGAGCGCGGGCCGCGGCGGGCGAGCGGTTCGACAACCCGGGCCTGATCGCGGCGCTGCGGGAGCTGAGGGTGCCGGCCACGGTGTTCATGACGGGCCGGTGGGCCGAGGAGTACCCGGGCCAGGCCCGGTCCATCGGGCGGGACCCGCTCTTCGAGGTCGCCAACCACTCCTACAGCCACCACGCCTTCACCGGCGACTGCTACGGCCTGCCCACCATGCCCCGCAGCCGGATGCGGGCCGACGTCGAGCGGGCCTACGCGGCGTTCCGGAAGGCGGGCGTGCCCGATCCCAAGCCGTACTTCCGCTTCCCCGGCGGCTGCTACGACCGGCGGGCCCTGCGGGAGCTGACCGCCACCGGCGTCACCGCCGTGCAGTGGGACGTGGTGAGCGGGGACGCGTTCGCGACGGACGCGGACGCGGTGGCCCGGCAGGTGCTGGACGGGGTGCGGCCGGGCTCCGTGGTCGTCCTGCACTGCACCCGCAGCGCCGCCCCGGCGACCGAGCGGGCCGTGCGGACCGTCGTGCCGGAACTGCGCCGGCAGGGCTTCCGGTTCGTCAGGGTGTCCGAGCTGGTCGGCACCACCGCCGGCCGGAGCTGACCGCGCCGCGGCCGGCGGTGGTCCTAGGCTGGAGGCATGAGCGAGGACTACTGCCTCATCACCGAGGTCGAACCACCGCCCAGGGCCGACGGGCCGCCGTACGCGGAGTGCGTGCTGTGCCGGGAGCCGACGGAGTATCCGGAGTCGTACCGGGGGATCACCCTCTGCCCGGTCTGCGAGTGGCAGGAGGCCCAGCGCACGGCCTGCTCGGGGTGAGACCGGGCCGGTCCCGTACCCTGCATCCGTGAGCGACAGCCCTTTCCGGACCGAACCCGACCCCCGCGACCGGGCCCCCCAGTTCGTCCTCCCGCTGGTCGTACGGATCGAGCGGGCGGCCCCGCCGGCCCGTACCGACGCGCTGGAGACCGCGGCCCGCGCCGTGCTGGTGCTGCTCGCCGACGAGCGGTCGGCGGGCGACGGCGTCTGGGCCGGGGCCGTGCGGGACTGGCAGGACGCCCGGATCCGCAAGGTGGTGCGGCGGGCGCGCGGCGCCGAGTGGCGGCGCGCCGAGGCGCTGCCCGGGATCACGGTCACCGGCAAGACGGCCGAGGTGCGGGTCTTCCCCCCGGTCCCGCTGGACGGCTGGCCCAGGGACCTGGCCCGGCTGCAGGTCTCCGGCACCGACCTCGACGACCCCGAGCCGCCGCCGGCGGCGGACCCGTCCGCGCCCGTGCTGTGGCTGAACCCCGAGCTGGAGATGTCGGCCGGCAAGGCGATGGCGCAGGCGGGCCACGGGGCCCAGCTCGCCTGGTGGGAGCTGTCCGGCGAGGAGCGCGCCGCCTGGCGCGACGCGGGCTTCCCCCTCGCCGTGCGCACCGCGGATCCCGCGCGCTGGCCCGGCCTGACCGCCGCCGGGCTGCCGCTGGTGCGGGACGCGGGCTTCACGGAGATCGCGCCGGGCTCCTGCACGGTCGTCGCGGACCATCCCGCGCTGCGGTAGGCGCGTTCGCGCCGTCCGGGTCCGTGCCCCCTTCCGGGCGCCCCGCGGCGCCCCACGGCCGCCGCGCGCACCCTCCCGCGGCGGGCCGGGCCCCGTCCCGCCGGGCCGGACCGGCGGCGGGCTTCCCGGAACCTCAAATGTTGCTCTGAACGTGTCCGTGAGGGGGTTCGGCCGCGCACCGCGGGGCCATATCCCCGTCACGTCCCGCGGGGACGCCCCGGGGGGTCCGGGTGAGCGAGCGGCCGGGTGGAGGAGGGGGCGACGATGGAGCGACTGGGCACGGGCATCGGGTGGCGGCCGGAGATCGCGGACGCCGTGGAGCGCATGCCGGGCATCGACTGGGTCGAGGTCGTGGCCGAGAACGTCTGCCCCGGCCATCTGCCCGAGTCGCTGCTGCGGCTGCGCGAGCGCGGCGTGACCGTCGTGCCGCACGGCGTCGCGCTCGGCCTCGGCGGCGCGGACCGGCCCGACGCGGGGCGGCTGAGGGCGCTGGCCGAGCGGGCCGAGGCGCTGGGCTCCCCCCTGGTCACCGAGCACATCGCGTTCGTGCGGGCGGGCGGCCCGCTGACCGCCTCCCCGCGGCTGGAGGCCGGACACCTGCTGCCGGTGCCGCGCACCCGGGACGCCCTCGACGTGCTGTGCGAGAACGTGCGCATCGCGCAGGACGCGCTGCCCGTGCCGCTCGCCGTGGAGAACATCGCCGCGCTGTTCTCCTGGCCCGGCGAGGAGATGACGGAGGGCCAGTTCCTGTACGAGCTGGCCGACCGGACCGGGGTGCGGCTCCTCATCGACGTAACGAACCTGCACACCAACCACGTCAACCGCGGCGAGGACCCGGCCGAGGCGCTCGCCGAACTGCCGCTGGAGGCCATCGCCTACGTCCATGTCGCGGGCGGCTTCGAACGCGACGGCGTCTGGCACGACAGCCACGCCCACCCCGTGCCCGAGCCGGTCCTGGGCATCCTCACCGACCTCGCGTCCCGCGCCGACCTGCCGGGCGTGCTCCTGGAACGGGACGAGAACTTCCCCGAACCGGCCGAGCTGGAGGGGGAGATGAGGGCGATCGGGGAGGCCGTGGCGAAGGGCCGCGCGTCGGCCGGGGAACCCGCCGGGCCGGCCGGAACTCCCCGGCGCGTCCGGGAGCGCGCCCCCGCCTCCCCCGGGACGCCCGCCCCCGCGGGCGAGGAGTCCGCCCCGGACGGCTCCGTCCGTGAGCGGCTCGGGCTCGCCCAGGCCGCGCTGCTGTCCGCGCTGGTCGCCGGGACGCCGGCGCCGGAAGGGTTCGACCGGGTGCGGCTGCGGGTGCAGGCGCGGGCACTCGCCGGGAAGCGGGCGGACGTCGTGGCCAAGGTCGCGCCCGAACTGCCGGAGATCCTCGGCGGGGAGTACCGGCCGGCCTTCCTCGCCTACGCCCACGGCCGCCCGATGACCGGCGGCTACCGCCGGGACGCGCTGGACTTCGCCGGGCACCTGCTGCGCGGCGGCCGGCCGCGGGACCCCCGGGCCCGGCACGAGCTGCGCCGGTGGTGGCGGGAGCGGTCGGGTCCGGTGCCGTGGTCCGCGCGGCCGGCGGTCCGCCTGGCCCGCGCCACCCGGCGGGTGCTGCTGCGCCGCTGACCGCCGCGCCCGCCCCGACCGGGCGCGGGGCGCGGGACGTCGCAGGCCGGGGGCGCCGCGGCCCGGAGGGCGAAATCCCCTGGCGTCCGGGCCCGGCCCTGGCGTACAAACACGGCATGTCATGGCTCCTTCTGCTGCTGCCGGCCTGGGCCGTGGCCGGCACGGCGTGCGCGCGGCTGTGCCTGGCCGCCGCCCGGGCGGCGGCCGTGGACACCGGCGGCGCGGCCGCGGCCCGGGAACGTGAACTGACGCTGTACGAGGCCGCGTTCCTGTCCGGCGGGCCCCGGCGGGTCGCCGACCTCACCCTGGTCTCCATGGCGCGCCGGCGCCGGCTGCTGCTGGCGCGCACCGGGTGGGCGACCGTCGTCGATCCGCACGGACGCGACGAGATGGAACGGTCCGTCATCGGGGCCATCGGACCCGGGGGGCAGTCCCGGATCGCGCCGGTGCGGGCCGCCACGGCGGCGGCGGACGCGGTGCGCGGCCTCGCCGACCGGCTCGTCGAAGCGGGCCTGGCCGTGCCGGACGGCGCCGGGAACGGCGTCGCGGACGGGGTGCGGCGGGTGCGGCTCGCCGCGGCGGCCGTGTCCGCGCTGGGCGCGGCCGCCCTCGCGCTGCCGGTGCCGCCGGACGTGCCGCGGCACCTGGTCGCCCTGTGGTTCGCGCTGCCGCTCGCCCTGACGCTGGGCTGCCTCGTCCTGGCGCGGATCGAGGCCCACCCGTACTCGCGCTGGGCCTCCCCGGCCGGGCAGCGGCTGCTGCACGCGCTGGCCCGGCGCACCGGCGGCGCCGAGGACGACCGTGCGTACCTCGCCGCCGTCGCCGTACGCGGCATCCGCGCGGTCGGCGAGCCGGAACTGCGCGCGGCCCTCGCGCACCGCGAACGGCACGGCTGAGGGCGCCGGGGCGCACCGGGCGTTCGGCGCCGACACCGGCGGACGGTGCTTGCCTTCCCCCGGCACCGGGCGAAACATCCCTTCTGCCGCTGTCTGCACCCCGAAGGGATACGCGATGAGAGCCGCCGTCCTCTGCTCGGCCGCCGGGTCCTTGCTGCTGAGCACCCTCGCTGCCGCCCCCGCCGACGGCGCCCCCGCGGTCCCCGGCGCGGCCGAGCGGCGCGGCACCGCGGTGGCCGCCGCGCGGGCCGCGGCCGCCGGCATCGACTTCGGCCCCTGCCCCGCGGAGCAGGACCTGCCGGACGGCGTGCGGTGCGGCACGGTGACCGTCCCGCTCGACTACGCGCGTCCCGACGGCCGGCAGATCGGGCTCACCGTCAGCCGGGTGCGGGCCACGCGGAAGGACCCGCGCGACAGCGGGCGGAAGGTGCCCCGGCAGGGCGCCCTGGTCCTCAACCCGGGCGGGCCCGGCGCCTCCGGCATGGCGTTCCCGCTGATCGGCGTGATGCCCGAGTGGAAGCGGATCGCGGCGGCGTACGACCTCGTCGGCTACGCACCGCGCGGGGTCGGCCGCTCGGCGCCCCTGTCGTGCCAGGACCCGGAGCGGTTCGCCGAGGCGCCCGCGCGGGCGCCGGCGCATCCCTCGGAGGCGGACAAGAAGGAACGCATCGCGCGGGCCAGGGCCCTGGCCCGCGGCTGCGCCGAGCGGGCGGGCTCCGCGCTGCGGCACTACCACTCCCTGAACAACGCCCGCGACCTGGACGTGCTGCGGGCGGCGCTCGGCGAGGAGCGGCTGACGTTCCTGGGCTCCTCCTACGGCACGTACTTCGCGGCGCTGTACGCGACGCTGTTCCCCTCGCACGTGCGGCGGATGGTGTTCGACTCGGTGGTCGATCCCGCCCCCGGGGAGATCTGGTACCGCAACAACCTCGACCAGTCGCTGGCGTTCGAGACCCGCTGGGCGGACTTCCGGGCGTGGGCGGCCCGGCACCACGCCGTGTACGGGCTGGGCGGCACGCCCGAGGAGGTGCGGCGCGGCTACGAGCGGGCGAGCGCGCGCCTCGCGGTGGAGCCCGCCGGGGGCACGGTGGGGCCGGAGCAGTTGCGGAAGGCGTTCCTGCAGACCGGGTACCACGACGACTTCTGGCCGCACCGCGCGCACGCCCTGGCGGCGTACCTGAGGGGGGATCCCGGGCCGCTGGTCGAGCAGGCGGGGCCGCATCCCGAGGCGGCGGCGGAGGCGGAGAACACGCGCGCGGTGTACCTGGCCGTCGAGTGCAACGACGCGCCCTGGCCGACGGAGTGGGAGGTGTGGAACCGGGACAACACGCGGCTCGCGCGGGTGGCGCCGTTCGGGACGTGGGACAACGTGTGGACGAACCTGCCGTGCGCCTACTGGCCGGCGCCCCGGCAGCGACCGCTCGACGTGCGGACCGCGCCGGGACGGCTGCCGCCGACGCTGCTCCTGGCCGCCGAGCGGGACGCCGCCACCCCCTACGACGGCGCCCTCGAACTCCACCGCCGGCTGCCGGGCTCGGTCCTGGTGACCGAGCGGGGCGCCGGCTCGCACGGCCTGGCGGGCGGCCCGAACCGCTGCGTCAACGCCCATGTGGAGGCGTACCTGCTGGAGGGCCGCCTCCCGGCGCGGAACGCGTCCTGCGCCCCGCGCCCGGAACCGCGGCCCGTCCCGGCGGCGCGCTGATCAGGCCGCCCGCCCGTGCCGCGCCGGGTCAGGCCAGCCCCGCCACCAGCTCGGCGACGTCCTTGCGGCGCCCGGTGAAGAACGGCACCTCCTCCCGGACGTGCAGGCGGGCCTCCGAACCGCGCAGGTGACGCATGAGGTCGACGATGCGGTGCAGCTCGTCGGCCTCGAAGGCGAGGATCCACTCGTAGTCGCCCAGCGAGAACGAGGCGACCGTGTTGGCGCGCACGTCCGGGTAGCCGCGGGCCATCTTGCCGTGGTCGGCGAGCATCCGGCGGCGGTCCTCCTCCGGCAGCAGGTACCAGTCGTAGGACCGCACGAAGGGGTAGACGCTGACGTAGTTGCGCGGCGTCTCGTCGGCGAGGAACGCCGGGATGTGCGAGCGGTTGAACTCGGCCGGGCGGTGCAGCGCCATGTTGGACCACACCGGCGTCAGGGCGCGGCCCAGCCGGGTGCGGCGGAAGAGGTTGTACGCCTCCTGGAGCTGGTCGCTGGTCTCGGCGTGCCACCAGATCATCAGGTCGGCGTCGGCGCGCAGACCGGAGACGTCGTAGGTGCCGCGGACGGTCACGTCCTTCGCGGCGAGCTGGTCGAACAGCTCCTGGACCTCGTCGGCGTACCCGGTGCGGTCCGCGGGCAGCGCGTCCTTCAGCCGGAAGACGGACCAGAGGGTGTAGCGGATGACCTCGTTGAGGTCCTTGGCCAGCTTGCCCTTGTTCGGGATCCGGTCGGGCGCGGTGGTGGGGGCGTCGTCACTCATGTCCCTCATTCTCCCGCTCCGCCGTGCAGGCTCTGCACCGGGTCGGCGGTGAGCCGCCGCATACCGCGCAGGTCGCCGTGGATCTGGTCCACGGCCGCGTACGCGCTCGCGATGCACGCCGGGATGCCGACGCCGTCGTACGGCGCGCCGCACACGGCGAGGCCCGGCAGCCCGGCGACGTGCTCGCGGATGCGGGCCACGCGCGCGTGGTGGCCGACGGGGTACTGGGGCAGGCCGCCGTCCCAGCGGGTGACGCGGGCGGCGACCGGGACGGCGTCCAGGCCGGTCGCCTCCCGCAGGTCGCGCCGGGAGGCCTCGACCAGGTCCGCGTCGTCGCGCTGGAGGATCTCCGTCTCGCCGTACCGCCCGACGGAGGTGCGCAGGACGACGAGGCCGGGGTCCTCGGCGGCGATCCAGCCCCACTTGTTCGAGGCGAAGGTGGACGCCTTGACGGTGCGCCCGTCGACCGGCGGCACGAGGAAGCCGCTGCCCTCGGGCAGGGCGGCGTCGGCGCGGCGGTAGGCGAGGGTGACCAGGGCCATGGAGGCGTACTCGACGGCGGCCAGCTCGGCGGCGGCCGCCGGGGCCTCGGCGCGCAGCAGGCCGGCTGCGGCGGGCGCGGGGACGGCGACGACCACGGCGTCCGCGCGCAGGACGCGGTCACCGGCGACGACCCGCCACCCGGTGGGCGCCTCGCGGCGCAGCCGTGTCACCGGCGTCCCGGTCAGGATCTCGCCGCCGCGCGCCCGCACCGACTCCGCGACCGCGAGCGGCAGGGTGCCGACCCCGCCCTCGACGCCCATGAACACCGGCCCGGTCCCCTGGCCGCCGGCCGCCCCGGCCTGGACGGCGCGCACCGCCTCCAGCAGGGAGGTGTGCGTCCGCGCGGCCCGGAACAGCTGCGGGACGGCCAGGCGCATGGAGATGCGGTACGCGTCGCCCGCGTACACCCCGCCCAGCAGCGGCTCCACCAGGCGGTCGACGACCTCGCGGCCCAGGCGCGCCGCCACGTACTCCCCCACCGCCACGTCGTCGCCGATCTCGGTGCGGGGCAGGTCGGCGTCGCGCCCGATGCGCTCCAGCCCCTCCTCGGACAGGACGCCGGCGAGGGCGGAGGCGGTGCCGGGGACGCCCATGACGTGGCCCCTGGGCATGGGGCGCAGGGCGCCGCGGGTCCACAGGGAGGCCGTCGCGGTGGCCGGCGGCTGGAGGCGGTCGGCGAGGCCCACCTCGTGGGCGAGGCCGACGGCCTCGGGGCGGCGCGCCAGCATCGACTCGGCGCCGAGGTCGACGCGGACACCGGCGATCTCGCCGGGCAGCAGCTTGCCGCCGACGCGCTCGGCCGCCTCCAGGACGGTCACCCGCGATCCGTGCCCCAGCAGCCGGTGGGCGGCCGCCAGCCCGGCGATGCCGGCCCCGATGACGACGACGTGGTCCGTGCCCGTACGTGATCCGCTCATGGCTCCACCTTCTCAGACGCCGCCGACGGCGGCCGTCGCGACCGGGCGCCCGGACCGGGTCCCCGCCGTGCCCGCGCCGCAACCGTCCCGGCCGAACGTCCGCGACCCGCCGGCGTCGCGGGGGGGCCGGTCCCCACGGCCCCGGGGATGCCCGTACGCGCGTACGGCCTTGCGCACGCCCCGTCCCGGCCCGCCCCGTAACGTGTGCGCATGGACCTGAGCCGTGCACGGGGTGCCGCGGAGCGACTGGTGGTGATCGGCGGCGACGCCGCGGGGATGTCCGCGGCGTCGCAGGCCCGCCGTATGAAGGGGCCCGGCGAGCTGGAGATCGTGGCGTTCGAGCGGGGCCACTTCACCTCCTACTCGGCGTGCGGCATCCCGTACTGGGTGGGCGGCGCCGTCCCCGACCGCGACCGGCTGATCGCCCGCACGCCCGAGGAGCACCGGGCGCGCGGCATCGGCCTGCGGATGCGCACCGAGGTCACGGAGATCGACCTCGACCGGGGGCGGGTGCGCGCCCGGGACGTGGACTCCGGCGCCGAGTCCTGGACGTCGTACGACCACCTCGTCGTCGCGACCGGCGCCCGCCCGGTCCGGCCCGGCATCCCCGGCGTCGACGCGCCCGGCGTGCACGGGGTGCAGACCCTGGACGACGGCCAGGAACTGCTCGACAGCCTGGCCCGCGCGCGGGGCCGCCGGGCGGTGGTGGTCGGCGCGGGCTACATCGGCGTGGAGATGGCGGAGGCGCTCATCGACCGCGGCTACGAGGTGACGGTCGTCGACCGCGCCGGCGAGCCGATGTCCACGCTCGACCCGGACATGGGCCGCCTGGTGCACGAGGCCATGACGGGCCTGGGCATCACGATGGTCGGCGACGCCGAGGTCACCGGGGTGCTCACCGGCGACGACGGCCGGGTGCGGGCGGTGGCCACCCGGGACGCCGAGTTCCCGGCGGACGTGGTCGTGCTCGGCCTCGGCGTACGCCCGGAGACGGCGCTCGCCGAGGCGGCCGGTCTGCCCCTCGGCGCCCACGGCGGCCTGCTGACCGACCGGGCCATGCGGGTGCGCGGCCAGGAGAACGTCTGGGCCGGCGGCGACTGCGTCGAGGTCCTCGACCTGGTCTCCGGCCAGGAGCGGCACATCGCCCTGGGCACCCACGCCAACAAGCACGGCCAGGTCATCGGCACCAACGTGGGCGGCGGCTACGCCACCTTCCCCGGCGTGGTCGGTACGGCCGTCAGCAAGGTGTGCGACCTGGAGATCGCCCGCACCGGCCTGCGCGAGAAGGACGCCCGCCGGGCGGGTCTGCGGTACGTCACGGTCACCGTCGAGTCCACCAGCCGCGCGGGCTACTACCCCGGCGCCTCCCCCATGACGGTCAAGATGCTCGCCGAACGCCGCACGGGCCGTCTGCTGGGCGTGCAGATCGTGGGCCGGGAGGGCGCGGGCAAGCGGGTGGACGTCGCGGCGGTGGCCCTCACGGCAGGGATGACGGTCGACGCGATGACCTCCCTGGACCTGGGCTACGCCCCGCCCTTCTCGCCGGTGTGGGACCCGGTGCTGGTGGCGGCCCGCAAGGCGGCGCAGGAGGTGCGGCGGGCGGGGTGAGGGCCGCACCGGCCCACCGAGCGGCCGCTCGGCCCGCCGTGCGGCCGGGGAGCCGTACGCGGACCCGGACGGCCGTGTCCGCCGATTCGCCCCCTGCGCAGCGGGCACTAGTCCCCCGTGGTCATCCCCGTGCATGACGTGAACCCCGTGCGCCGCACCCCCTGGGTGACGTACGCGCTGCTCGCCGCGAACATCCTGGTCTTCCTGTTCACACCGGGCCTCGCCGGCTCCGTGACGGGCGAGGGCGGCCTGGCCCAGCTGTGTCACCTCCAGGCGTTCCTAGACCAGTACGCGGCGGTGCCGCGGGAGCTGATCCACCACCGGATGCCGCAGGTGGTGCCCACGGGCGAGATCGGCATGGGCCCGCAGGGACCGGGCTGCGTGGTCGGACCGCCGGGCTACGACAAGTCGCCGGAGCTGAGCGTGCTCACGGCGATGTTCCTGCACGGCGGCTGGCTGCACCTGCTGGGCAACATGCTCTTCCTGTGGATCTTCGGCAACAACGTCGAGGACCGCATGGGGCACGTGCGGTTCCTGCTGTTCTACCTCGTCTGCGGCTACGCGGCCGCGTACGTCTTCGCCCTCGCGAACTCCGGCTCGGGCGAGCCCCTGATCGGCGCCTCCGGGGCGATCGCCGGGGTGCTGGGCGCCTACCTGGTGCTGTATCCGAGGGCCCGGGTCTGGGTCCTCGTCCCCTTCCTGATCTTCCTGCCGCTGCGGCTGCCGGCCTGGATCGTGCTGGGCCTGTGGTTCGTGCTGCAGGCGGTGTACTCCTCCGGCGGGGGCGTCTCCCAGGCCGGCACCGTGGCCTACCTGGCGCACGTCGCCGGTTTCGTGGCGGGCATGCTGATCGCCTGGCCGCTGCGCCCCGGCACCCCGCCGCCCCCGGAGCCGCGCGGCGCGCTGTTCGGCAGGCGGGCGCGGCCGGGCTGGTGAGGAGCGGGGGCCGGCCCGCACGGGGCAGGCTCACGTGCCCCGGGCCGGCCCCCGGAACTCGGGGCCGCCGGCCCGGGCGCGGGCGGCTCAGCGGGCGGTCTGCGTGTGGACGTACTCCACGAGGCGGGTGAGCACGTCCGGGTCGGTGGACGGCATCACGCCGTGGCCGAGGTTGAAGACGTGGCCCTCCAGGCCCGCCGCGGCGTCCAGGACCTCGCGGGTCCTGGCCTCCACCGCCTCCCGCGGGGCGAAGAGGACCGCCGGGTCGAGGTTGCCCTGCAGCGCCTTGCCGGGGCCGACCCGGCGGGCGGCGTCGTCGAGCGGGACGCGCCAGTCCACGCCGACGACGTCGGCGCCCGCCTCGCCCATGAGGCCGAGGAGTTCACCGGTGCCGACGCCGAAGTGGATGCGCGGCACGCCGTAGGACGCGACCGCCTGGAAGACCTTCGCCGAGGCGGGCAGCACCGAGCGGCGGTAGTCGGCCGGGGAGAGCGCCCCGGCCCAGGAGTCGAAGAGCTGGACGGCGCTCGCGCCCGCCTCGATCTGCACCTTCAGGAAGGCGGCCGTGATGTCGGCGAGACGGTCCAGCAGGTCGGCCCACAGCTGCGGGTCGCCGTACATCATCGCCTTGGCGTTCTCGTACGTGCGGGACGGGCCGCCCTCGACGAGGTAGCTCGCGAGGGTGAACGGGGCGCCCGCGAAGCCGATGAGCGGGGTGGCGCCGAGCTCGCGGGTGAGCAGGCCGATCGCCTCGGTGACGTAGGGCACGTCCTCGGGGGCCAGGTCGCGCAGCTGCGCGAGGTCGGCGCGGGTGCGGACCGGGCGCTCGACGACCGGGCCGACGCCGGGCCTGATGTCGAGGTCGACGCCGATGGCCTTGAGCGGGACCACGATGTCGCTGAAGTAGATCGCCGCGTCCACGCCGTGCCGGCGCACCGGCTGCAGGGTGATCTCGGTGATCAGCTCGGGCCGCATGCAGGACTCCAGCATGGGGACGCCCTCGCGCACCTTGCGGTACTCCGGCAGGGATCGCCCCGCCTGCCGCATGAACCACACGGGCGTGTGCGGCACCGGTTCGCGCCGGCACGCCTTCAGGAAGGCGGAATCCTTGACCGCGTCGGAGGTCGCTGTCGGCTGCTGGCTCGCGGGGCTGTCGTTGGCACTCACGACGGCAAGTCTCGCACGGCCGCGGAACCGCTCCGCCCGCGCCCGGCCCCGGTGGCGACGCGGGCGCCCGGCAAGAGGGTGTCTTGCCCTGCGCCGGGCGCCCGTTCCCCTTAATCTTCCCCGCATGGCTGCGGCTCAGGGACGACTGTCGGACGACGCTGGCGGAATGGACGAACCGAAGAACACCGAGGAGGACGTCCGGGACGGGGGCAGGACGGTTCCGCCGCCCTTCCGGGCCGCCGTCGACGCGCTGAGGACGGCGCGGCTGCGGCCCCAGGTCGAGGTGGAGCCGATCCCGGCGCCGCAGCGGCTCGCGCCGTACGCGTACGCGGTGGAGGCGACGGTCGTCGACGGCGAGCAGGACCTGGCCGACGGCCGCCTGGTGCTGCTGCACGACCCGGCCGGGCACGAGGCCTGGCGGGGCGCGTTCCGGCTGGTGACGCTGGTGCGCGCGGAGCTGGAGCCGGAGATGGCCGCGGACCCGCTGCTGCCGGAGGTGTGCTGGTCCTGGCTGACCGGCGCGCTGCAGGCGCGCGGGCTGGGGTACGGCGAGCCGAGCGGCACCGTGACGCGTGCGAGCTCGCACTACTTCGGCGGGCTGTCCGCGCGCCCGGCCGCCTCGCAGATCGAGATCCGCGCGTCCTGGACGCCCCGGGAGGGCCTGGGCGGGGTGCCGGACACCGCCGCGCACCTGGCGTCCTGGTGCGATCTGCTCGCCCAGGTCGCGGGTCTGCCGCCGGCCGGGCCGGGGGACGCGTCGGTGGTCACGCTGCCGCAGCGGCGCGGTCCGCAGTCGCGCTGACCGGCCGCGCCCGCACCGGCCGGCCGCAGCCACGCCCACCGGCGGGACCGTCGGCCGGCCGAGGGCCCGCAGCCGGCCGCGGGACCGCCGACCGGGCCGTCACCGGCCCCGGCGCGGGGCGGTTCCGGGCCGATCATCCGCTTGTTCCCGACCGATCACGCCCCCGTCCCTCACTTGGTCGAGTCACTTTGTCGATACGGACATTTTCGAGCGCAGAGCAGCGCAGAGCGAAGCCGCGCGGGCTTCGAATGATCGATCGACTGTCCGAATTGCACGGATTGTTACTCACTGGATCGTGATCATCCCCTAAAGGCGGACGGGTTCGGTGCCGAAGACGACTGTGACCTTGAAAGCACGGTTCGTCCCGGCTTCATCCCCCATGAGCCGACCCCGTCCCGCACCCCAGGAGGCCTGGTGTCCGTTCTCCTAGAGCAGCCCGCAAGCCTGGTCGCCTATCGCCCGAACAAGCCGACCGCCATGGTGGTCGTGGCCGATCCACGCGTCCGTTCCACCGTCACCCGCCACCTGTGGGCGCTCGGCGTGCGCGATGTCATCGAAGCCTCGTCCGTCGCGGAGGCTCGTCCCCGCATCGGCAACCCCCGCGACATCTGCGTCGCCGACGTCCATCTGCCCGACGGCTCCGGCCTCACCCTGCTGTCGGAGACCAGAGCCGCGGGCTGGCCCAACGGGCTCGCCCTGTCCGCCGCCGACGACATCGGCGCCGTACGCAACGCCCTCGCCGGCGGCGTCAAGGGCTACGTCGTCACCGGCACCCGCACCAACGTCGGGCTCCCCACCCGGCCTGGTGCCGCCCCCATCGGCGCCGCCGCCGCGCGCCTGCACCGCCGCCCCCCGGGTGCCCCGAGCCACCCGGGCGGCTACCGCGAGCTGTCCGGCCGCGAGGTCGAGGTGCTGCGCCTGGTCGCGGAGGGCCAGTCGAACAAGGCGATCGGCGTCTCGATGGGCCTGTCCGCGCTGACCGTCAAGAGCCATCTCGCCCGCATCGCCCGCAAGCTGGGCACCGGCGACCGCGCCGGCATGGTCGCGGTGGCCCTGCGGACCGGCATCATCCACTGACACCCGCCCCGCCCACCCCGCTCCCGCCCCGTCCGCCCCGCTCCCGCCCATCCGCGTTCGCCGCGGTGAACCCGGTCGGCCCCCCGATCCCCGGCCGCGCCCCGCCCCGGCCGGGAGCCGTCCCGCCCGGCCCTGACCGGTTCGCGACCCCACGGCGCCCGTCGACGGAACGTTCCGTCGGCGGGCGCCGTCCTCGCACGGATACTCTTGACATGTGACCGACGCCCATGAGACCGCAGCAGACAGTTACCTGCGAACCACCGGAGGCGCCCCTCCGGACGACGGCGGACCTTCTGCTACGGGGGCGCCGACCCCTCTGCTGGCGCCCCGCGAGGGCGTTCCGCCCGTGATCGCGGACGAGGCCGCCCTCGCCGAGGTGACCGCCGCCTTCGCCGCCGGTTCCGGACCCGTCGCCGTCGACGCCGAACGCGCCTCCGGCTACCGCTACGGCCAGCGCGCCTACCTGGTCCAGCTGCGCCGCGAGGGCGCCGGGACCGCGCTGATCGACCCCGTGGCCTGCCCCGACCTGTCCGGCCTCGGCGCGGCCCTGGCCGACGCCGAGTGGGTGCTGCACGCCGCCACCCAGGACCTGCCGTGCCTGCGCGAGATAGGCATGGTGCCCAGCCGCCTGTTCGACACCGAGCTGGCCGGGCGGCTCGCCGGGTTCCCGCGGGTCGGCCTCGGCGCGATGGTCGAGGGCGTCCTGGGCTACGTGCTGGAGAAGGGGCACTCGGCCGTCGACTGGTCGACCCGCCCGCTGCCCGAGCCGTGGCTGCGTTACGCCGCCCTCGACGTCGAACTCCTCGTCGACCTGCGCGACGCGCTGGAGAAGGAGCTGGAGCGGCAGGGCAAGCTGGAGTGGGCCCGCCAGGAGTTCGACGCGATCGCGTCGGCCCCGCCCCCGGAGCCCCGCAAGGACCCGTGGCGGCGTACGTCCGGGATGCACAAGGTGCGGCGGCGCCGGCAGCTGGCCGTCGTGCGGGAGCTGTGGCAGACCCGGGACCGGATCGCCCGGCGGCGGGACGTCTCGCCGGGCAAGGTGCTCGGCGACGCCGCCATCGTGGAGGCGGCGCTCGGGATGCCGCCCAACGCGCACGCGCTGGCCTCGCTGAACGGGTTCGGGCGCATGGGGCGGCGGCAGCTGGAGCAGTGGCAGGCGGCGATCGACCACGCCCGGGCGCTGCCCGAGGCGCAGCTGCCGCAGCAGGGGCAGCCGGTGACCGGGCCGCCGCCGCCGCGGGCCTGGGCCGACAAGGATCCGGCCGCCGCGGAGCGGCTGAGCGCCGCGCGGGCCGCCGTGTCCGCGCTGGCCGAACGGCTCAACACGCCGCAGGAGAACCTGGTGGCGCCGGACGCGGTGCGCAGGGTGTGCTGGGAGCCGCCGGCGGTGGTCGACGCCGCGTCCGTGGGGGCGGCGCTGGCCGGACACGGGGCCCGGCCCTGGCAGGTGGAGCTGGTGGCGCCGGTGCTGGCCGAGGCCCTGTCCGCCTGAGGCCCGGCCGCCGCCTTCCCGCCGGCCGGGCGCCGCGGCGCCGGCGCCCGCCGGGCCGCGCGTCCGCGTCGCGGCCCCTCATCTGGTCGCCCCCCGCATGAAGCCGTTGTAGATGAACCGCTGCAGGAACAGGAAGACGATCAGCGTGGGGAGGATGACCAGGACCGTCCCGGCCGAGATCGTCTCCCAGTGCGCGCCGAAGGGGCCCTTGAAACGGAACAGGGAGGTCGAGATCACGCCGAGCTCCTCCGACGGCATGTAGAGGAACGGGATGTAGAAGTCGTTGTAGACGTTGATCCCCTTCACGATCACGACCGTCGCGATCGCCGGCTTGAGGAGCGGGAAGATGACCTTCCGGTAGATCGTGAACGCGTTGGCGCCGTCCAGGCGGGCCGCCTCGTCCAGGGAGACCGGGATGGAGCGGACGAACTGCAGGAAGATGTAGATCGACACGATGTCCGTGCCCATGTAGAGCGCGATCGGCGCCCACAGCGTGTCGAACAGGCCGAGGCTGTTGACGATCTGGAAGGTCGCCACCTGGGTCGTCACACCGGGCACCAGCGCGGCGACCAGGAACAGGGTCACCACCAGTTTCTTGAAGCGGAAGGTGAAGCGGTCGATGGCGTAGGCCGTCATCGAGCCGATCAGGATCGTCCCGCCGATGGCGACGACGAGGATGACCGCCGTGTTGGCGAAGGCGGTCAGCATCCGGCCGTCCTCGAAGGCCGTCACGTAGTTGCCGAGGTGGAACGGGTCGTCGGGCAGCGCCAGGGCACCGCTGTCGTCCGCCATCTCCCTCGAGGTCTTCAGCGAGGTCAGGAAGACCACGACCAGCGGCAGCAGCACCATCAGCGTCGCGAGGACCAGCGACAGGTACACCAGGGCGCGGGCCACGGCACGGCGTGTCATACGAGGTCCACCTTGTCGTCGGGGACGAGGCGCCGCTGCACCCAGGTCACCGCCAGGATGATCAGCAGCAGCACGACCGCGGCCGCCGAGGCGAGCCCCGTCTTGTTGAACTGGAACGCCAGCTTCACGGTCTGGATCACGAAGGTCTCGGTGCCGGTGGCGCCGCCGGTCATGACGTACGGGATCTCGAAGACCGACAGCGAGCCGGAGACGGACAGGATCACGGTCAGGCTCAGGATGGGCCGGATGCCGGGCGCGATGATGTGGCGGAACTGCTGCCAGCGGTTCGCCCCGTCCAGCTCGGCCGCCTCGTACAGCTCCCCCGGGATGGACTGGATGGCGCCGAGGAACAGCACGAAGTTCAGGCCCAGGTAGCGCCAGACGGAGACGCCGGCCAGGGAGAGGTTCGCCGAGGCGGGCGTGGACAGCCAGGCGTGGTCGGCGTCGTGGCCGAACAGGCGCAGGATCGAGTCGAGGGTGCCGCCGCCCTGGAAGAAGTACAGGAAGACGAAGCCGATCGCGACCCCGTTGATCAGGTACGGGAAGAAGAGCACGCCCTTGAAGAAGTTCCGGAAGCGGACGCTGAAGCTCAGGACGGTCGCGAAGTAGAGCGCGGCGGCGATCTGCACCACGGACGCGGCGAGGTAGTAGCCGCTGACGAGGAACACCTCGAACAGCTCGGGGCGGGTGAGGAGCTCGGCGTAGTTCTCCGTGCCCGTGTAGTGCAGCCCGGGGCTGACGCCGTCCCAGTCGGTGAAGCTGTACGCGACCATGTTGACGATCGGCGCGTAGGTGAAGGCGATCAGCAGGGCGAGCGGGGCGGTCAGGAACAGCCAGGGCGTCACGCGCCGCCACCGCGGCGCGCCGCGCGGGACGGGCGCCGGTCCGGATCCGGCGGGCGCGGCCGTCGGCACCGGCCGCGCCGCCTTCTGCGTCGCGCCGACCATCAGGACCCCAGGTTCCGCTGCGCCTCGGTCCACCGCTCGCCGAGGCCGGCCAGGAAGTCCTCCAGGTCGCCCTCGCGGGCGCCGCGGGCGAGGTCGACGAGGTCCTGGCGGTAGTCGGGCTTGTAGATGCCGACCTCGGACCGGTTGTCGATGGACTTCACCTCGGCGCCCTTGGTGTCGTCGAGGTCGATCAGCCTCACCCCCGCGTCCCGGTACGGCTTCAGCACGTCGGGCAGCGGGGCGTCCTTGAGCGGGGACAGCGCCAGGTTGGCGGCCGCGTACCCGGACTTGTCGGTGAACCAGTCGATCCAGGCGCGCGCGGCCGCCTTGTGCTCGGAGTGGACGTTGACCGCCTGCTGGTAGTCGGGGGACGTCACCGCGCAGAACGTGCCGTCCCGCTGCGCCGGGAAGGGCATGAAGCCGATGTCGTCCGGGTCGGCGCCGGCCTGCTCGGCCGCGTCCCGCAGCTGCACGATCGCCCAGGAGCCCAGCCACATGGTGGCGATCTCGCCCTTGGCCAGCTTCGGCTTGGACGCCTCCCAGTTGGTGGTCGTCGGGTCCTTCTCCGCGAGCCCCTGGCGCACGATGTCGTACAGCAGCGTGTCGGCGACCCTGAGGTCGGCGCCCTCGGCCCACGGGTCGCCCTCGGCGAGCTTCGTGGTGGCCTGCGGGTCGCAGCCGACCGAGCCGTTGACGTTGGTCCACTGGGTCAGCGGCCACATGTCCTTGAAGTTGGTGTAGTACGGCACCGCGTCCGTCCGCGCCTCGACGGCCCTCAGGGCGTCGAGGAACGCGGCCGGGGTCGTGGGCCAGTCGGTGACGCCGGCCTCCCGCCACACCCGCTTGTTGTAGGCGAAGCCCGGGACCACGCCGAGGGAGCTCTGGCCGTAGACCTTGCCGTCCACGGTGGAGTAGTCGGTGAAGCGGTACTTCTCGCTCAGCTCGGCCCGGCTGCCCAGCGAGGCGAAGAACTTCGGGTAGTCCTTCTTCTCGATCACCGCCGGGATCATCAGGACGTCGCCGTAGTCCTCCGTGTTCATCCGGATCTTGACCTCGCCCTCGTAGTCGGTGAGGGCGTCGAACTCGACCTTCACCCCGGGATGGGTCCGGTTGAACTCCGCGGCGTACTTCTTCATGGTCCCGTCCTGCACCAGGTCGGTCCGGTGGGTGAGGACCGTGATGGTCCCGCGGACCTCGGACGGATCGTCCGGGGCCGTCGCGTCCGCGCCCTCGGCGGAGCCTCCGGTGCCCGTGCAGGCGGAGGCCAGGAGGGCGAGGGCGGCGATCGATCCGGCGAGGACTGTGCGGCGCTTCATGGGCACCAGCTCCGTTCCGAAACGGGCGAGCACGACTGGTTGGCTGGTTCGGCACTCTGGCAGGCGCTTACTGAACCGGTAAAGTCTCTATTCCGCCAACGATGCCAAAATGTTTCCCAGCACTGGGGTAGACCGGTTTAGGGAGTGTGCATGCTTCAGGCCACACCGCTCACCGAGGGATGGATCCTGCGACACCCGGACGACCCCGCGGAGGTGCTGCCCGCCGAGGTGCCCGGCTGCGTGCACACCGATCTGCTGGCGGCGGGGCTGATCCCGGACCCGTTCCTCGGCCTGGGCGAGAAGGAGGTGGCGTGGGTCGGGCGGCGGGAGTGGACGTACGAGACGGACCTGCGCGCCGCGTCGGCCCACGAGCGGACCGACCTCGTCTTCGACGGCCTCGACACCGTCGCCGAGATCCTGCTGGACGGGCGGGTGCTGGGGCGGGCGCGGAACATGCACCGCTCGTACCGGTTCGACGTGACCGGGCTGAGCGGGCGGCTCGCGGTGCGGTTCGCCTCCGCCTACGCCGAGGCCGAGGCCGTGCGGGGGCGGCTGGGCGAGCGGCCCGCCGCCTACGCCGAGCCCTACCAGTACGTCCGCAAGATGGCCTGCTCCTTCGGCTGGGACTGGGGGCCGACCCTGGTGACGGCCGGCATCTGGCGCCCGGTCCGGCTGGAGCACTGGTCGACGGCCCGGATCGCCCGGGTGCGGCCCCTCGTCACCGTCGACGGGGACACGGGGGTCGTCGAGCTGTCCGTCGACGTCGAGCGCACCCGGGGCGAGGCGCCCCTGGTCCTCGAGGCGGCGGTCGGCGGGGCGCGGGCGCGCGGGGAGGTCGACGGGGCGCGGGGGACCGTACGGCTCCGGGTGCCGGACGCCGCGCTGTGGTGGCCGCGCGGGTACGGCGAGCAGCCGCTGTACGAGGTCGAGCTGACGCTGCTGCACGGCGACGAGGCACTGGACCTGTGGCGGCGGCGCGTCGGCTTCCGGACCGTGGAGCTGGACACCTCGGCCGACGCGCACGGCACCGGGTTCACCCTCGTCGTCAACGGCGAACGCGTGTTCGCGCGCGGCGTCAACTGGATCCCGGACGACGTCCTCCCCTCCCGGATCACCCGCGAGCGCTACCGGCGGCGGCTGGCGCAGGCGGCCGGCGCGGGCGTGGACCTGGTCCGGGTCTGGGGCGGCGGCATCTACGAGAGCGAGGACTTCTACGACGCCTGCGACGAGCTGGGGCTGCTGGTGTGGCAGGACTTCCCGTTCGCGTGCGCGGCCTACCCGGAGGAGCAGCCGCTGCGCGGCGAGGTGGAGGCCGAGGCCCGGGAGAACGTCGTACGGCTGATGCCGCACCCCTCCCTGGCGCTGTGGAACGGCAACAACGAGAACCTGTGGGGCTTTCGCGACTGGGACTGGGAGCGGCGGCTGGCGGGGGACTCCTGGGGCGAGGGGTACTACCTGGGCCTGCTGCCGCGGGTGGTGGCCGAGCTGGACCCGACGCGGCCGTACACGGCGGGCAGCCCCTGGTCCGGCTCCTGGCACCGCCACCCGAACGACCCGGCGCACGGCACGCACCACTCGTGGGAGGTGTGGAACCGCGCGGACTACGCCGACTACCGGCTGAGCGTGCCGCGGTTCGTCGCCGAGTTCGGCTGGCAGGCGCCGCCCGCGTACGCCACGCTGCGCCGCGCGCTGCCCGGCGAGGAGCTCGCGCCGGACTCCCCCGGCATGCTGCACCACCAGAAGGCGGACGACGGCAACGGCAAGCTGGAACGCGGGCTCGCCCGGCACTTCGCCGTCCCCGAGGGCGACTTCGACCGCTGGCACTACCTGACGCAGCTCAACCAGGCGCGGGCGGTCGCCGCCGGGATCGAGCACTGGCGGTCGCACTGGCCGGTGTGCGCGGGCACCGTCGTCTGGCAGCTCAACGACTGCTGGCCGGTGACCTCCTGGGCCGCGATCGACGGCGACGGCCGCGAGAAGCCGCTCTACCACGAGCTGAAACGGCTGTACGCGGACCGGCTGCTCACTCTCCGGGCGCGGGACGGCGGCCTGGAGCTGGCGGCCGTCAACCAGTCGGCGCGCCGGTGGTCGGGGACCCTGGTCCTGCGCCGGATGTCCGTGCAGGGCGCGCTGCTCGGGGAGGCGAGCGTGCGGCTCGCGGCCGGGGCGCGGGCGGTGGCCCGGATCGGCGTCCCCGGCGACCTGGTGCCCGCCGGCCCCGAGGAGTTCCTGGTCGCCGACGCGGACCGGCTGCGCGCCCTGTACTTCCCCGTCCCCGACCGCGAGGTGCCCTACGTACCGCCGGAGTTCGACGTGGCGCTCGCGCCGGGCGGGATCACCGTGACGGCCCGCACCCTGGTCCGGGACCTGCTGCTCCAGGCCGACCGGCTGGACCCCGGGGCGCGGGCCGACCGGGGGCTGGTCACCCTGCTGCCCGGCGAACGGGTGACCATAGGAGTAAGCGGCTGGAAGACCCCGGACGCGGAGCACGCCCGTTCGGCCCTGTACTGCGTGGAGCCCCTGCGATGACGGCAACCCCGACTCCCCCCGGTTCCCCACCGCGCCCGGCCGAGGGGGAATCCCGGCGCGTCACCATCAAGGACGTCGCCGCGCGCGCCGGCGTGTCCAAGGGGGCGGTGTCCCTCGCCTTCAACCACAAGCCGGGGCTGTCGGAGGCCACCCGGGACCGGATCTTCCGGGCCGCCCGGGAACTGGGCTGGGCGCCCAACCTCACCGCCCGGACGCTGGCCGGCTCACGGGTGGACGTGGTGGGGCTGGCGGTGTGCCGGCCGGCCCGGCTGCTCGGGCTGGAGCCGTTCTACATGGAGTTCGTCTCCGGGGTGGAGAGCGTGCTGACCGAGCGGTCCTGCTCGCTGCTGCTGCGGCTGGTGCGGAACGTGGAGGAGGAGGCCGGGCTGCTGGAGTCGTGGTGGCGGGGGCGGCAGATCGGCGGGTCGATCCTGGTGGACTTCCACGACGGCGACCCCCGGGTGGACACGGTCCGCCGGCTCGGCCTGCCGGCGGTCGCCGTCGGGCATCCCTCGCTGACCGGCGGGCTCACCTCGGTGTGGACCGACGACGCCTCGGCCGTGGCGGAGGCCGTGCGGTACCTGGCGGCGCTCGGGCACCGGCGGATCGCCCGGGTGGGCGGCGCGGCGGCCCTCGGGCACACCGCGATCCGCACCGCCGCCTTCGACGAGGCGGCCCGCGCGCTGGGGCTGGCCCGGGCCTGGCAGGTCGCCACCGACTTCTCCGGCGACGCGGGCGCGCGGGCGACGAGGTCGCTGCTGACCGCCGCGCCGCCGGAGCGGCCGACGGCGATCGTGTACGACAACGACCTCATGGCGGTGGCGGGGCTGTCGGTGGCCGCCGAGATGGGCCTGAAGGTGCCCTCCGACGTGTCGCTGCTGGCCTGGGACGACTCCCAGCTGTGCCGGCTCACCCACCCGACGCTGTCCGCCATGAGCCACGACGTGCACGGCTTCGGCGCGGACGTGGCCCGGACCCTGTTCGGGCTGATCACCGGGGAGGGGCCGGGCTCGCACCCGGTCCCCACGCCGGTGCTGACGCCGCGGGGCTCCACGGCTCCCCCGAGGGCCTGACCCGGCTCCGGGGAGGCGGTTGCGCGGCCCCGGTCCGAGGGCGTGCGCCCGGGCAGGCGCGTCCGGGGCCGGGTCCGAAGGGGTGATCCGGGGGTGTGACCTTCACCGCTCCGGGCGGGGGGACTGGGCACCGACATTACCCGCGAGTAGCATGGATCTGAGCGCACGCTCAGCGTGCCGCAGCAGTGCCATCCCGCACCCTGGAGGAGAGCCATCGTGCCTCGTACCGTCAGGGACGTCGTCTTCGTCGACGGCGTCCGCACCCCGTTCGGCAAGGCGGGCCCGAAGGGCATCTACCACGAGACCCGCGCCGACGACCTCGTCGTGAAGGCGATCCGGGAGCTGCTGCGCCGCAACCCCGGCCTGGACCCGAAGAAGATCGACGAGGTCGCCATCGCCGCGACCACGCAGATCGGCGACCAGGGCCTGACCATCGGCCGCACGGCGGGCATCCTCGCCGGTCTCCCCCAGTCCGTCCCCGGCTACTCGATCGACCGCATGTGCGCGGGCGCCCTGACCGCCGTGACCACGGTGTCCGGCTCCATCGCGTTCGGCGCGTACGACGTCGCCATCGCGGGCGGCGTCGAGCACATGGGCCGCCACCCGATGGGCGAGGGCGTCGACCCCAACCCGCGGTTCGTCTCCGAGAAGCTCGTCGACGAGTCCGCCCTGTTCATGGGCATGACGGCGGAGAACCTGCACGACCGGTTCCCGCACCTCACCAAGGCGCGCGCCGACGAGTACGCGGTGCGCTCCCAGGAGAAGGCCGCCAAGGCCTACGCCAACGGCAAGATCCAGGCCGACCTGGTGCCGATCTCCGTGCGCCGCACCGACCCCGAGGGCGGCGAGACCGGCTGGGGCCTGGTCACCGCCGACGAGCCGATGCGCCCGGGCACGACCCTGGAGTCCATCGCCGGCCTCAAGACGCCGTTCCGCGTGCACGGCCGGGTCACCGCGGGCAACGCGGCCGGCCTGAACGACGGCGCCACCGCCTCGGTCATCGCCTCCGAGGAGTTCGCCCGCGAGCACGGGCTGCCGGTGAAGATGCGCCTGGTCTCCTACGCCTTCGCGGGCGTGGAGCCGGAGGTCATGGGCTACGGCCCGATCCCGGCCACGGAGAAGGCCCTCGCCAAGGCGGGCCTGTCCATCTCCGACATCGGCCTGTTCGAGATCAACGAGGCCTTCGCCGTCCAGGTCCTGGCCTTCCTCGACCACTACGGCATCGCCGACGACGACGAGCGCGTCAACCAGTACGGCGGCGCCATCGCCTTCGGCCACCCGCTGGCCTCCTCCGGCGTCCGCCTGATGACGCAGCTGGCCCGCCAGTTCGAGGAGCAGCCGCAGGTCCGCTACGGCCTGACCACCATGTGCGTCGGCTTCGGCATGGGCGCCACGGTCGTCTGGGAGAACCCGCACTTCGAGGGGGACAAGTGAGCACCACCGCCGAGCTTCTGCAGCAGGCCTCGGACCTGTTCCCGGACGAGGTCGTCACCCAGGCCCACGTACGCCACTTCGACCTGCCCCTGGGCGCGGGCCGGTTCGCCCTGATCACCCTGGACAACGGGCACGACCACACCAAGCCGACCACCTTCGGCCCGCAGTCGCTGGCGAACCTGAACGCCGCGATCGACCAGGTCGAGAAGGAGGCCGCGGACGGCGAGATCGTCGGCGTCGGCATCACCGGCAAGCCGTTCGTCTTCGCCGTCGGCGCCGACCTCAAGGGCGTGGAGCTGCTGAAGGAGCGGGACCACGCCCACGCCATCGGCAAGGGCGGCCACGACGTCTTCAAGCGCCTTTCGGGCCTCGCCGTGCCGACGTTCGCGTACTACAACGGCGCGGCCATGGGCGGCGGCGTCGAGGTCGGCCTGCACTGCACCTACCGCACGGTGTCCGCGGCCGTCCCGGCGTTCTCCCTGCCCGAGGTCTTCCTCGGCCTGGTCCCCGGCTGGGGCGGCTGCACCCTGCTGCCGAACCTGATCGGCGCCGACAAGGCCGTCTCGGTGATCATCGAGAACAGCCTCAACCAGAACAAGCAGCTCAAGGGCAAGCAGGTCTACGAACTCGGCATCGCCGACGCGCTGTTCGAGGGCGCCGACTTCCTGGAGCAGTCGCTCATCTGGACCGCGGCCGTCCTCAAGGGCGAGATCGCCGTCGAGCGCCCGGCGATCGACCGCGGCGAGGCCTGGGACCAGGCCGTCGCCCGGGGCCGGTTCATCGCCGACTCCAAGGTGCACGGCGCGGCCCCGGCCGCCTACCGCGCCCTGGACATCATCGCCGCCGCCAAGGACGGCGACCTCCAGCGGGGCTACGACGCCGAGGACCAGGCGCTCGCCGACCTGATCATGGGCGGCGAGCTGCGCGCCGGCCTCTACGCGTTCAACCTGGTGCAGAAGCGCGGCAAGCGCCCCGCGGGCGCCCCGGACAAGAGTCTGGCCCGCCCGGTCACCAAGGTCGGCGTCGTCGGCGCCGGCCTGATGGCCAGCCAGCTCGCGCTGCTGTTCCTGCGCCGCCTGGAGGTGCCGGTCGTGCTGACCGACATCGACCAGGAGCGGATCGACAAGGGCGTGGGCTACGTCCACGCCGAGATCGACAAGCTGCTCGGCAAGGGCCGCATCAACCAGGACAAGGCCAACCGTCTCAAGGCGCTGGTGAGCGGCGTCCTGGACAAGGCCGAGGGCTTCTCGGACGCCGACTTCGTCATCGAGGCGGTCTTCGAGGAGATGGGCGTCAAGCAGCAGGTGTTCGCCGAGGTCGAGGCGGTCGCGCCGGAGCACGCGATCCTCGCCACCAACACCTCCTCGCTGTCGGTGTCGGAGATGGCGTCGAAGCTGAAGCACCCCGAGCGGGTCGTCGGCTTCCACTTCTTCAACCCGGTCGCCGTCCTGCCGCTGCTGGAGATCGTCCGCGGCGAGCGGACCGACGACGCCTCGCTGGCGACCGCCTTCGCGGTGGCCAAGAAGCTGAAGAAGACGGCGGTGCTGGTCAAGGACGCCCCGGCGTTCGTCGTGAACCGCATCCTGACCCGCTTCATGGGCGAGATCCAGAACGTCATCGACGAGGGCACGCCGGTCGAGGTCGCCGAGAAGGCGGTCGAGCCGCTGGGCCTGCCGATGTCGCCGCTGGTCCTGCTGGAGCTGGTCGGCCCGGCCATCGGCCTGCACGTCTCCGAGACGCTGAACCGGGCGTTCCCGGACCGCTTCACGGTCTCCCCGAACCTCAAGGCGGTCGTGGCGGCGGGCAAGCGCGGCTTCTACGTCTACGACAGCGGCAAGCCCGAGCTGGACCCGGAGGTCGCCGCGCTGCTGAAGCAGGGCGACGTCGTCCTCACCGAGGAGCAGGTCCGCACCCGTGTCCTGGAGGCGGTGGCGCAGGAGATCGGGCTCATGCTCGACGAGGGCGTCGTCGCCGAGGCGCAGGACATCGACCTGTGCCTGATCACCGGCGCCGGCTGGCCCTTCCACCTGGGCGGCATCACGCCGTACCTGGACCGCGAGGGCGTCTCCGAGCGCGTCACCGGCAAGCGGTTCCTGGAGCCGGGCGTGGCGAGCGTCCCGGCGTAACCCGAAGCCCGCTCAAAGGGGGGTGGGGCGTACGGCGGCGGTCCGTACGCCCCACCCCCCTTTCCGTGCGCCCCGGGCCTCAGACGGCCCGCCAGGCCTCCAGCGCCAGCCCGGGTTCGGCCTTGCGGCGGGTCAGGAGGAGCTGCCCGGTGGAGGGGGACAGGGTGGCGGCGGCCACCCGGCCGTCCCCGTCCAGCGCGAGGGACACCTCGGCGTCCGCGGGCAGCGCGGGGCCGGACTCGGTCCACCAGGCGCCGGCCGACTCCCGCTGCGTGGGATACGCGGCGAAGGCGACGCGGCCGCTCGTGGAGCGCTGGGCGAGCAGCGTGCAGTCGTGGCCCCCGATGTCGCAGCGGACGGCGCGGACCGGGCCGGGACCGGCCGAGGCGATCAGCGGCGCCGGCTTGCCGGCGGGCCGCCAGGCGCACACCTCGCCGGAGCCGTCGGTGAAGAACAGCGTGGTGCGCTCCGGGGACGTGGCGAGCGCCCGCAGGGTGCCGGGCCGCGCCGACGCCTCGGTCTCCTCCTGGAGCACCGGCGGGGTGCCCGGCGTCTCCTGCCGCCAGTGCAGCAGCCCGCCGGGCACGGCCGCGTACAGCTCGACCCTGCCGGACTCCCCCGTCACGGCCGCGAGCTCCTGGACGTCCTGCCCGCCGAGGTCCCGCCACGGGCCCCAGCCGCCCTTCTCCTTCTGCCCGAGCATGCTCACCCCTCCGCCGTCGTTGCGGACGAACAGGTGGGCCCGCCCCTGGGCGTCGACCGCGACGGCGGGCGGCCCGGTGCGCTTCCCCTTCTTGTTCGGGTGGCCGACCGGGTTCCAGTCCAGGGGCGCCAGCAGCGGCCGGAAGTGGGTGGAGTGCACCAGGCCCGACTCGCCCCGCACGGTGGGCCGCCAGGCGACGAGGTGGGCGTAGCCGTCGGCGCCCTGCCCGACCGCGAGGCCGGGGTGCAGCTTCTGGTCGCCGCCGATCCTGCGGGGCGCCTCCCAGGGTCCTCCGGGGAAGCGCTCGGCACGGCACAGGACGGCGTCGCCGGACGGCAGGTAGACGGTGAGGCGGCCGTCACGGCCGCGCAGGAGCCAGTCGCCGATCACCGGTTCACTTTATGCGGAACGCCGCGGATGCCGCGGCCCGGCCCGGCCCTGCCCGCCGGCGCCGGGCGTGCGACCCTGGCCGCATGGACGACAGCGCTCCCCTGCTCGTGATCGTGGACGCCGCGAACGTCGTCGGGTCGGTGCCCGACGGATGGTGGCGGGACCGGCGGGGAGCCGCGCGGCGGCTGCGGGACCGGCTGGCCGCGGACGGGGTGCCGGGGCGCCCCGGCCCCGTGGAGATCGTCCTGGTGGTGGAGGGCGCGGCCCGCGGGGTGGACTCCGTGCCGGGCGTGCGGGTGGAGCCGGCGCCGGGCAGCGGGGACGACCACATGGTGGAGCTGGTGGCGCGGGCGGACGGGCGTCCCGTCCTGGTGGTCACCGCGGACCGGGAGCTGCGCCGCCGGGTGGCGGAACTGGGGGCCGAGGTGGCGGGGCCGCGCACCGTCCGCCCCTGACCCGCGCCCGGCGGCCCGCCTCCCGGTCCGCGCCCGGCTACCGCCGGTCCGGGCCCTGCGGCCCCAGCACCTCGCCGACCGTGGTCTCCTCGCCGCGGGCGAGCCGGCTGTGGGTGCGGCCGTACAGGAAGTACACGACGAAGCCGATCGCCATCCAGACGGCGAAGCGGACCCAGGTCTCGGCGGGCAGGTTGAGCATCAGCCACAGCGAGGCCAGCACCGACAGGACCGGCAGGACCGGCACCCACGGGGTGCGGAAGGACCGGTGCAGGTCGGGGCGCGTCCTGCGCAGGATGATCACGCTGATCGCGACGACGACGAAGGCGAACAGCGTGCCGATGTTCACCAGCTCGGCGAGTTCGCTGAGGCTGGTGAAGCCCGCGACGATCGCGATGAGCACGCCGAGCAGGATGGTCGGCCGGTGCGGGGTCCTGAACCGGGGGTGGACGCGGGAGAAGAACCGGGGCAGCAGCCCGTCCCGGCTCATCGCGAAGAACACCCGGGTCTGGCCGAGCAGCAGGATCATGCACACCGTGGTCAGGCCGACGGCGGCGCCGAAGCTGATGAAGCCCGCGTACCAGGGGTGCCCGGTGGACTTGAAGGCGTCGGCGAGCGGGGCGTCCTCGGACAGCCGGCTGTAGTGCTGCATGCCGGTGACGACGACCGACACGGCGACGTACAGCACGGTGCAGATGAGCAGGGAGCCGAGGATGCCGCGCGGCATGTCCCGCTGCGGGTTCCTGGTCTCCTCGGCGGCGGTGGCGACGATGTCGAAGCCGATGAAGGCGAAGAAGACGACGGAGGCGGCGGTGAAGATGCCCATCACGCCGAAGTTGGACGGCGCCCAGCCGAACATCAGCTGGATCAGCGGCGCGTGCAGGCCGCCGTCGGCCTCCACGGGCTGCGCCTTCGGGACGAACGGGTCGTAGTTGTCGGCCGTGACGAAGAAGGCGCCCGCGATGATCACGACCAGGACGACGGTCACCTTGACGGCGACGACCAGGGAGGTGACCCGCGCCGACAGCTTCATGCCGAGGACGAGGACGCCGGTGAGCACCAGCACCAGGGCGGCGGCGAGGATGTCGAAGCTGAAGCCGTCGGCCGCGGTGGGCCCGGCGAGCCCCTCCGGCATCCGCCAGCCCGCGTTGTCCATCAGCGAGCGGATGTAGCCGGACCAGCCGACGGCGACCACCGCCGTGCCGAGCGCGAACTCCAGGACCAGGTCCCAGCCGATGATCCAGGCCGGCAGCTCCCCGAGCGAGGCGTAGGAGAAGGTGTACGCCGAGCCGGCCACCGGGACCGTGGAGGCGAACTCGGCGTAGCAGAGCGCGGCGAGCGCGCAGACGACACCGGCCGCGACGAAGGACAGGGCCACGGCGGGCCCGGCGTTGTTCTTGGCGACCGTGCCGGTCAGCACGAAGATGCCGGTGCCGATGATGACACCGACGCCGAAGACGGTCAGGTCGAACGCGGACAGGGATTTCTTGAGCGCGTGTTCCGGCTCCTCGGTGTCGAGGATGGACTGCTCGACCTTCTTCGTCCGGAAGAGGGTGCTGCTCATCGGGATGACCTCCCACGCTTGTCGTCCTCGACACGATCGAGAGGGGGCGTGGTAGGTATGCCCCGATACGGGTTGATTAACGCGGACGGGCCGGGGCCGCCACCGCAAAGAGTGGCGGCCCCGGCCCGTCCGGACCCGCGGCGGGGGGGGCGTCAGTCGCGCGCGGCCTCCACCGAGCCGACCTCGGCACGGCCGTACCGGCCGTCGAGCTTGGCGACGAGTCCGGTGACCTGGCGGGCGATGTCGGGGGCGGTCAGCCCGATCTCGGCCAGCACCTCCGCGCGGGAGGCGTGGTCGAGGAAGCGCGGCGGGATGCCGAAGTCGCGCAGCGGTACGTCGACGCCCGCGTCCCGCAGGGCCTGCGCGATCGTGGAGCCGACGCCGCCGACGCGGGAGTTGTCCTCGACGGTGACGACCACGCGGTGCCGCTCGGCGAGCGGGGCCATGGCCTCGTCGACCGGCTTGACCCAGCGCGGGTCGACGACGGTGGTGGAGATGCCCTGCTGGTCGAGCAGGGCGGCGACCTCCAGGCACATCGGCGCGAGGGCGCCGACCGAGACCAGCAGCACGTCCGGGCGGTCGGTGCCGGGCTCGCGCAGTACGTCCATGCCGCCGACGCGGCCCACGGCGGGGACGGCGGGGCCGACGGCGCCCTTGGAGAAGCGGACCACGGTCGGCGCGTCCTCGACCTCGACGGCCTCGCGCAGCTGGGCGCGGACCTGGTCGGCGTCGCGCGGGGCGGCCAGGCGCAGGCCGGGCACGACCTGGAGGATCGACATGTCCCACATGCCGTTGTGCGAGGCGCCGTCGGTGCCGGTGATGCCGGCCCGGTCCAGCACGAAGGTTACGCCGCACTTGTGCAGGGCCACGTCCATCAGCACCTGGTCGAAGGCGCGGTTGAGGAAGGTGGCGTACACGGCGAAGACCGGGTGCAGGCCGCCGGTGGCCAGGCCCGCCGCGGAGACCGCGCCGTGCTGCTCGGCGATGCCGACGTCGTACACCCGCTCCGGGAAGCGCTTGGCGAACTTGTCCAGGCCGACCGGCTGGAGCATCGCGGCGGTGATGGCGACGATGTCCTCGCGCTCCTCGCCGAGCCGGACCATCTCGTCGCCGAAGACGGACGTCCAGTCGGCGCCGGAGGTGGCGATCGGCAGGCCGGTGTCGGGGTGGATCTTGCCGACGGCGTGGAAGCGGTCCGCCTCGTCCTGCAGGGCGGGCTGGTAGCCGCGGCCCTTCTCGGTCAGGCAGTGCACGATGACGGGCCCGCCGAAGCGTTTGGCGCGGGCGAGCGCGGACTCCAGGGCCTCGATGTCGTGGCCGTCGATCGGGCCGACGTACTTCAGGCCGAGGTCCTCGAACAGGCCCTGCGGAGCGATGAAGTCCTTCAGGCCCTTCTTGGCGCCGTGCAGGGTGTCGTAGAGCGGCTTGCCGACGACCGGCGTGCGCTCCAGCACCTCCCGGGTGCGGGCCAGGAAGCGCTCGTAGCCGTCGGTGGTGCGCAGGGTCGCGAGGTGGTTGGCGAGGCCGCCGATGGTGGGCGCGTAGGAGCGCTCGTTGTCGTTGACGACGATGACCAGCGGGCGGTCCTTGGCGTCGGCGATGTTGTTCAGCGCCTCCCAGGCCATGCCGCCGGTCAGCGCGCCGTCGCCGATGACGGCGACCACGTGGCTGTCGCGTTCCAGCAGTTGGTTGGCCTTCGCCAGGCCGTCGGCCCAGCCGAGGACGGTGGAGGCGTGGCTGTTCTCGATGACGTCGTGCTCGGACTCGGCCTGCGAGGGGTAGCCGGACAGGCCGCCCTTCATCTTCAGCCGGGAGAAGTCCTGACGGCCGGTGAGCAGCTTGTGCACGTAGGACTGGTGGCCGGTGTCCCACAGCACCTTGTCCCGGGGCGAGTCGAAGACGCGGTGCAGGGCGATGGTGAGCTCCACCACGCCGAGGTTGGGGCCGAGGTGGCCGCCGGTCTTGGAGACGGCGTCGACGAGGAAGGTCCGGATCTCCTCGGCCAGCTGTCCCAGCTCCTCCAGGCTGAGCCGGTCCAGATCGCGCGGTCCCCTGATGCGGGTCAGCAGCGGCACCCGTGCCTCCTTGCAGTAGAGCTGTTCGAGCTGTTGCCGGGCGTGTCGAGTCTAATGTTCCGCCGTACCGGAACTGCCCCGGGCGGTGCGTCGTAGGTCACGCGTCAGGCCGTACCCGGCGACGGCCCGTCCCACGACACGGCTGCGCCCGGCACCGACGTCGGTGCCGGGCGCGGGGCCCTTCGAAAGCGGGCGGTTACGCGCGCCCCGCCGTCTTCTGCGTCTTGCGGGTGACGGCGTCGATCACCACCGTGGCCAGCAGCACACCACCGGTGATCATGTACTGCACCGGCGAGGCGATGCCCTCCAGCGCGAGGCCGTACTGGATGGACACGATGACCAGCACGCCGAGCAGCGCGTTCCAGGTCCGCCCGCGGCCGCCGAACAGCGACGTGCCGCCGATGACGGCCGCGGCGATCGCGTTCATCAGCAGGTCGCCGCCGCCGGCGCCCTGGTTGGCGGAGGCGATCTTCGACGCGATGAACAGGCCGCCCAGCGCGGCGAACGTGCCGGAGATCGCGAAGACCGAGATCCGCACCATCGCCACGTTGATGCCGGCCCGGCGGGACGCCTCGACGCTGCCGCCGAGCGCGAACACCTTCCGGCCGTACGCGGTGCGCCGCAGCACGAAGTCGGTGACCAGCAGCATCGCGATGAAGATCACCACGGCCAGCGGCAGGCCCTTGTACTGGTTGAAGACGACCGCGACGACGAAGGCCACGATCGCCAGCAGCGCGGTCCGCAGAACGGTCTCGCTCAGCGGCTGGGACGGCACGCCCGCGGCCTCGCGGCGGCGGTTGCCGTAGAAGGAGCTGAGGAAGTAGACGGCGGTCACCACGGCGGCCAGGCCGTAGGCGGCGGCCACGTCGGAGAAGTAATAGCTGGTCAGCTTGGCCACCACGCCCTCGGAGTCGAGGTTGATGGTGCCGTTGTCGCCCAGGATCTGGAGCATGAAGCCGTTCCAGAACAGCAGGCCGGCCAGCGTGACGGCGAACGCCGGGACGCCGATCTTGGCGAAGAAGAAGCCGTGTATCGCGCCGGCCACCGTGCCGGTGAGGATGGCCAGCAGGAAGGCGAGCCACTCGTTCATGCCGTTGGTGACGTTCAGCACCGCGAAGGTGGCGCCCGCGACACCGCTGACCGAGCCGACCGACAGGTCGATCTCGCCGAGCAGCAGCACGAAGACGATGCCGACGGCGATCATGCCGGTGCCGACCATCGCGACGGACATGTCGGAGAGGTTGCCGGCGGTGAGGAAGTTGGAGTTCAGGCTGGTGAAGATGGCCCAGATGACCGCCAGGCCGATGACGACCGGGATCGAGCCCAGGTCACCGGACTTCATCTTCCGCTTGAACTCGGAGACGTAGCCGGCGAGACCCTGTTCGCGCACCAGCAGCCGGGGGTCGACGACGGTGACGGCGCCGGCCGGTGCTTCGGGGTTCTCCACGACGGTGTCCTCGGAGGTGGCCGGAGCCGTGGAGGTCTTGTCGATGCTCACTTCTTGATCTCCCCATTGGTGCGCGCCGCACGACGGGTCACGGCGTTGTCCGTGGCGCCCGTGATGGCGGAGATGATCTCTTCCTGCGAGGTCGACTCGACCTCGAAGACGCCGTTGTTGCGCCCCAGGCGCAGGACGGCGACCTTGTCGGCCACCGCCTTGACGTCGGCCATGTTGTGGCTGATGAGGATGACGGCGTGGCCGCGCTCGCGCAGCCGCTCCACGAGGTCGAGGACCTGGGCGGTCTGCTCGACGCCGAGGGCGGCGGTGGGCTCGTCGAGGATGACCAGCTTGGGCTCGCCGAGCATGGACCGGGCGATCGCCACCACCTGGCGCTGGCCGCCGGAGAGCGAGGCGATCGGGATGCGGACGCTGGGGATGCGGATCGACAGCGTGTCCAGCAGCTCGCGGGAGCGGCGCTCCATCTCCACCTCGTCCAGGACACCGCGCTTGCGGAGCTCCCGGCCCAGGTAGAGGTTTCCGACGACGTCGATGTTGTCGCACAGCGCGAGGTCCTGGTAGACGGTCGCGATGCCCAGGTTCTGGGCGTCGTGCGGCTTGCTGATCGTAACGGCCTTGCCCTCCCACTCGATGACGCCCTCATCGATGGGGTGCACGCCGGCGATCGTCTTGACCAGCGTGGATTTTCCGGCGCCGTTGTCGCCCACCAGGGCGACCACTTCACCGGCGTGGACCTCAAGCTCTACGTCGGTGAGCGCCTGAACGGCACCGAACCGCTTGGAGACCCCGCGCAACGCCAGCACGGGCGTAGCGGACACGTGAACCATCTCCTTCGCCGCCTGACCCGGCGGAAGGTAGTACAGGAAAGTTTGAGGGGGGACGCTGCGGGATCCGCGGGAGTCGCGGGGCCACGGCGTCCGTGGAATCCGTCCGGCGCCCCGCCTAGCTCGCGGGGCTGAATGGGCGCGGGGCGCCGGAGGAGTTTCGCGCAGCCGGTCCCGTACGGGAATCCGCGCGGACTCCCGTGTTCTGCAGGGGACCTGACCGGCGCTTACTTGAGGCCGATCTTGTCGCAGGCCGACTTGTACTTGTCGGTGCAGATCTCGTTGACCGTGTAGATGCCGTCCTTGATGACGGTGTCCTTGATGTTGTCCTGGGTCAGCGAGACGACCGGGACGATGATGGCCGGGATGCCCTTGGCGGTGGGGCTGTCGACCTTGTCGGTGGCGATGGAGTCCAGCGACTTGCCCTGGGCGAGGGCGACCGCCATCTCGGCGGCGACCTCGGCCTCCTTCGGGTACGACTTGTAGACGCTCATGTACTGCTCACCGGTGATGATGCGCTGCACACCCGCGAGTTCCGCGTCCTGGCCGGTGACCGGGATGTCGTCGATGCCGGCCGCCTTCAGCGCGGTGATGATGCCGCCCGCCATGCCGTCGTTGGCGGAGTACACGCCGACGATCTTGTCCTTGCCGAGGGCGGAGATGGCGCCCTCCATGTTGGAGTTGGCGTTCTCCGGCTTCCACTCCTTGGTGTCGTACTCGCGGCCGATCTTCACCTTGCCGTCGAGGACGGAGTGGGCGCCCTTCTTGAACTGGGCGGCGTTCGGGTCGGTGGCCGACCCGTTCATCATGACGATCTGGCCGTCCTTGGCCTTGTCGCCCAGGGCCTTCAGGAGGGCCTCGCCCTGCGTCTTGCCGACGGTCTCGTTGTCGAACGAGGTGTAGGCGTCGATCGGGCCCTCGGCCAGGCGGTCGTAGGCGACGACGGGGATGCCCGCGTCCTTGGCCTTCTTCACCGAGCCGGCGATGGCCTTGGAGTCCACCGCGTCCACGATCAGCACGTCGACCTTGTTGGTCACCATCGTGTCGACCTGCTGGTTCTGCAGGCTGGCGTCCTGCTTGGCGTTGGCGTAGACGACCTCGCCCTTGTTGTTCGTGAGCTCCTTGACCTTCTTCTCGATCAAGGGTTTGTCGAACTTCTCGTAGCGCGCGTTCTGGTTCTCCGGGAGCAGCAGACCGACCTTGATGTCGTCGCCCTTGGCGGCGGATTCCGAGCCGTTCTTGCTGTCGCCGGCCTCCTTCGCGCTGCCACAGGCGGCCAGCGAGACGGCCATCGCACCTGCTGCGATGGCAACGGCGGCACGACGCATACGCGTGTTCACTTCAGAAACCTCCCTGACGAGGCCGCGTCGTTGCGGCCGAGGTGGCTGGAAGTCAACTCGGCCACGCGTACGACGTCAAGAAGTAAATCCTTAACGGGTTGGCAACGGTGCCATCCGTTCTCTAAGTGAAGGCGGGAGCGGTCGCGGAGAGGGCGCCCTCCAAAAGGGTCGAATCTCCCATCTCGCTGAGCGCGAGGGCCAGGGCCCCCAGCACCTCGGCCCGGCCGCCGAGCGCTCCGGGCAGAACGGAGAGCTGGCGCGCGGCGCTGGGGATCGCGTAGCGCCCGACGGACTCCCGGATCGGCCCGAGGACCAGTTCGCCGGCCTCGGCGAGATCACCGCCGAGGACCACCCGGCTCGGGTTCAGCAGGTTGCAGAGATTGGCCACTCCGCTGCCGATGTGGCGGCCGACGTCGGCGATCACCCGGCGGCAGCCCGGGTCGCCGTTCCGCGCCAGCCGTACGATGCCCTCCAGCGTCAAGTCGGCGCCGTGGCTGGGCTGGAGGAGCGGGAGCACGTAGCGTGCGGCCGCGAACGTCTCCAGGCAGCCCCGGTTCCCGCAGCGGCAGACGGGGCCGGCCTCGTCGAGGGTGATGTGCCCGATCTCCCCCGCCGTGCCGCCCGGTCCCCGGTAGATCTTGCCGTCGATCACCAGCCCCGCGCCGACGCCGCTGGCGACCTTGATGTACGCCAGGTCCTTCACGCCCCGGCCGCTGCCCCACACCAGCTCGCCGAGGGCGCCGAGGTTGGCGTCGTTGTCCACGTGCACGGGCACGCCGAGCCGCTCCCGCAGCTCCTCGGCGGGCCTGGTGCCGCCCCAGCCGGGCAGGATGGCGGTCGAGCCCAGCTTCCCGGACTCGACGTCGATCGGGCCGGGCACGCCGAGCCCCACGCCGGCGATCTTGGACCGGTCGACCCCGGTGGCCTCGATCAGCCGGTTGACCAGCTGTTCCGCCCGGTCGAAGCCCTGCGACGAGGAGGCGTCCACGTCGAGCGGCTCGGACTCCTCGGCCAGCACCTGGTGGGCGAGGTTCCCGATCGCGACCCGCAAATGCGTATGCCCGAAGTCGACGCCGATGACGATGCCCGCGTCCCCGCTCAGCGAGACCGCGCGGGCCCGGCGGCCCCCCGCCGAGGTGGGCGTGACCTCGACCGTGCCGCCGTCCTTCAGCTCCCGGACGATGTTGGAGACCGTCGCCGCGGACAGGCCCGTCGTCCTCGCGATCTCCGCCTGGGTGAGCGAACCGGCCAGCCGTACGGCTCGGACGACCCGCTCCAGGTTGGCTCGGTGCAGCGACGACTGCGACCCCGGAGTCTCCACGACGACCTCCTGCGCGCGGGACCGCTTCCATGAGGCCCCGTCCATGTCCAACTAGTGAACTCTAAGCTGAGCTGTTCGGGTTGCCTCCCGTCAAGAGGTTGAACCGCATCCGAATCGTGCACAGGCGTGTACGCGCTGTTTCCGTTCCGGAGACAGCGCGTACCCGAAAGGGCGCGGAGCGCTACTTCAGCGCGCCCGCCGTCAGGCCCTGCACCACCTGCCGCTGGAAGACGACGTACGCGGCGAGCACCGGCAGCATCGCCATCACCAGGCCGGCGAACAGGCCGGACCAGTCGCCCTTGTAGCCCTGGCTGACCGCCAGCTGCACCAGGCCCTGGGTGAGGACGCGCCGGTCGGGTTCGGTGTTGAGCACCGTCGGCAGCAGGTACTGGTTCCACTGCCCGAGGAAGTTGAAGATGCCGACGCTGACCAGGCCCGGTCTGGCCATCGGCAGCATGATCTGGAAGAACGTCCGGCTGTGCGAGGCGCCGTCCACGAACGCGGCCTCCGCCACCGAGGCCGGCAGGGTGCGGAAGAACGCGGTGAGGAAGAACACCGTGAAGGGCAGCGAGTAGGCGATGTAGACCAGGATCAGCCCGTGGACGGTGTTCAGCAGGCCCATGTTGTTCACGACGTAGAACAGCGGGACCAGCGCCAGCATGACCGGGAAGCTCATGCCGCCGACGAACAGGTAGTAGACGAACCGGTTGCCCGGGAAGTCGAAGCGGGCCAGCACGTACGCCGCCATCGAGCCGAGCACCAGCGTGCCGACGAGCGAGCCGCCCACCACCAGGACGGTGTTGAGGAAGTAGTCGCCCATGTCGGCCTCGGTCCAGGCCCGCGACCAGTTGTCGAAGCGCAGCCGGTCCGGCAGCGACCAGGGCGAGCCGAAGATCGAGCCGTCGTCCTTGAAGGAGGTCATCACCGCCCACAGCAGCGGCAGCACGACCATGACCGCCCAGATGACGAGGATGCCGTGGGAGAAGACGTCGAGGACGGCGCCCTCCCTCTTCTCCTTCGGGGGCGGGCCGGCCCGGCGGTCCGCCCCGGCGACGGGGGCACCGGATCCGGCCGGTACGGGAGCGGGGTTCTCGGTGGTCTTCATCCGTTCAGTACTCCAGCCGCTCGCGCCGGCCCAGCCGCATCACCACGGCGGCGAAGGCCAGCGTGACGACGAGCAGGGCGACGCCGATGGTGGTGGCGTAGGCGGCCTGACCGTCGCGGAAGGCCTTCTGGTACACGTACAGCACCATGACGGTGGTCGAGTAGTCGGGACCGCCGGGCCCGGTCGTCATGATCTGCACGACCGCGAACGACTCGGCGCCGAGGGCGAGGATCCCCAGGTACACCCAGCCGGACTGCACGGTGTCCCACAGCAGCGGCAGGGTGACCCGGAAGAAGGTGGTGACGCGGTTCGCCCCGTCCAGCAGCGCGGCCTCGTACAGCTCCGCCGGGATGGAGGCCATGCCCGCGGAGAAGAGGACCACGAAGAAACCGACGGTGGACCAGACGAGCACCGCCATCACGCACCACAGCGCCAGGTCCGGGTCCCCGAGCCACAGCGGCTGGACGCCGTCGAGCCCGATCCCGCGCAGCAGGGAGTTGACCGCCCCGCTGTCCGGGTTGTAGGCGAAGGCGAACAGCAGGGCGACGATCGCGATCGACAGGACCTGCGGGAAGAAATAGACGATCTGGTAGAAGGAGGCGCCCCGGACACCGGTGACGGCGGGGCCGCCCTTTCTCTTCCGGCCGCCCGCATTGATCATGAAGGCGAAGAACAGTGCCAGGGCGATGGTCACCAGCGGCAGCACCAACGCGAACAGCAGACTGTGCCGCAACGACTTCCAGAAGATCTCGTCGTCCAGCATCCGCTCGTAATTGCCGAAGCCGACCATCTCGAATTCGGGGCTCAGGCCGGTCCAGTCGGTGAACGAGTAGTAGATCGACTGGATGAACGGCCAGACGACGAAAAGCGTGTACAGCCCCAGGGGAACCGCGAGGAACCCCGCGATGAACCGGTACTTGCCGTGCTGCATCGCTACCGACCCCGATCTGCGCGCGGGTGCCGCCCGGCCCCGTCCGGCGGGGACAGGCCGGGCAGGCCCCGGTGACGGATCCTCACGCGTGCTTGTAGTGCTTGATCGACGTGTCCCTGGCGGTCTCGTCGGCGAAGCCCTGGATCTTCTTGACGGCCTCCGCCGGGGTGAGCCGGCCGGCCATCATCTCGCCGAGGCCGGCCACCCCGATCTTCTCCTTCTGGAGCTGCACGTACCAGTCCTGGATGCGCGGGTTGACCACGTTGTCGCCGGCTTTCTCCAGCGCCGCGACAGCGGACTTCAGGCCCGGGGTCAGGGTGATGCCGTCGGTGCCGCCGTCGAAGGCGGTCAGCGACTTGACCTTGCTGGTGAAGTTCTTCGAGGCGGCCTCGCCGAGCATGATGCGCAACTGCTCCATGCCGCCCGCCCCGTTCCTCGCCCCGGCGGGGACGACGAAGGGCTCGCCGCCGGAGGCCCACAGGGTGCCGAAGGGCAGCTTGTCGGAGGAGTCGAGGCCGGTGGGCGCGGAGACGGCGAGGCCGAAGTCGGCCGGGATGACGTTCGCGGACTCGTTCTCCACCCAGGAGCCGTTGGGGAGGAACAGCGCCTTGCCCCGGGCCCACGCGGTCTGCGACTGGATGTGGTCCAGGCCCGGGGTGCCCCTGAGGACGTAGCCCTTCCGGTAGAGCTCGTAGTAGGCCTCGAAACAGGCCTTGACCGCCGGGTGCTTCCAGGCGTTCGGCTCCAGGTTGTCGATGGCGTCGAGGACCTCGCGGCCGCCGACCTTGCCGATCATCGGGTAGAGCGAGAAGGGGATGTAGTACGGGTACTTGCCCGCGTACGTCCAGCCCGCCATGCCCCTCTTCCTGGCCTTCGCGCACACGGCGAGCATCTGGTCCCAGGTCTGCGGGTACTGCTCGTCCAGCGCGTCCAGGGCCTTCTGCGAGTACCAGACGCCGTAGACCGTGTAGGCGTAGTAGAGGACCCACACCTTCTCGCCGTCGAACCGGCCCATCTCCACGATGCCGGGGCGCAGCGTGTCGCGGACCTTCTTGTCCGGGTCGTCGTAGGACGGCGCGTCCAGCAGCGGGGTGAGGTCGGCGAGCTGGCTCTTGCCGACCAGGACGCCCATGTCCATCTGCTCGGCGCCGGAGTTGTCGATGAGGTCGGGCGGGTTGCCCTGGTTGAACCGCGGCTGGAGCGTGGACTGGATCTTCTGGGTGGCCGAGAACTTCACCTCGGCCCGGGGGAAGTTCTTCTCGTAGACCCTCACGGCGTCCTCGGCGTACTCCGTGCCGAAGCCGCCGTCGAACAGCACGAATTCCATCCGGGCGCCGTCGTTGACGCCCAGCGGGTTCTTCGCGGTCCTCTCGCCCGACTCCGCCTTGTCCTCGCCGCCTCCGCCGCTGCTGGCACACGCGGACAGGAAACTCGTCGCGGGCACGGAGACCAGGCCGAGCGCGGCGGACCGCCTGATCAGATCACGGCGGCCGACGCCCGCGGATTCGTGGTTCTCGCCGGAAGTGGATCCCATGCTCAAGTCCTCGCCTTCCGAAGTGGGGCTCGGGCGGTGAACCGGATCCTTCCCGGCACCGCGGTCGGGTCAAGCAGGGTCGTGCGGGGCATTGCGGATCGTACGGACGGACCGGTGGCGCGGATCACATGAATTGCCGACAGGTATAGTCCACTTTCCGCCGACGGAGCAAGATCGAATACACGGTTGGCCGTTTGTCTTTTCCGAGTTGAGACCTCGCGGAAATACGGGCCGCTCGCGCGCCGCCCGCCGGACGAATCCGCGCCGCGGGGCACGTGGGCCGCGGTCGGCACTCTTGACAGCACTTGCCGCTTGGCCCACTACTGGTCCTTGCGCACGAAGTTGACAACGTTGTCCCACGTGCGGGGAGGGTCATCAGCACATGCATCACAGAGTTCGCCACGGGGCTCGCCGCAGAGCCCGCCACAGATGGGCCACGGCGGCCGCACTGGCGGCCGCCTTCGCTCTGGCCGCGGGGTCGCAGGGCGCGGCGGTCGCCCTGCCCGCCGCGCGGGACGCCGCCGACCGGGAGTTCGCCTCCTCCTTCGAGACGGACGATCCGGCTCCGGACTGGCTGAACACCGTCGACGAGGCACCGGGCGGCGGCAAACGGACCGCGGGCGTGGACGGCGGGTACAGCAGCGGCATCCCGGGCAACGTCACCGACCACGTCACGCAGGTGCGGGCCAGCGGGGAGAACACGGGCGCCGGGGAGGTGAAGGAGAATCTCGCCGACGGCGAGCCCGGCACCAAGTGGCTGACCTTCGAGCCCACCGGGTGGGTCGAGTTCGAGCTGGACGCGCCGGTCCCGATAGCCCGGTACGCGCTGACGTCGGCCAACGACCACGCCGAACGCGACCCCGTGGACTGGACCCTGAAGGGCTCCGCGGACGGCACGCAGTGGCGGACGCTGGACTCCCGTTCGGGCGAGTCGTTCCCCGAGCGGTTCCAGACGCGGACGTACGACCTCGCCGAGCCGGCCGAGTTCCGGCACTTGCGGCTGGAGGTGGGGAAGAACAACGGCGGGGACATCCTGCAGATAGCCGACGTGCAGTTCGCCGCGGCCGGCGGCGGCGGTCCGGTGCCGCAGGACATGCTCTCCCTGGTCGACCGCGGCCCGAGCGGCTCCCCCACCGCGAAGTCGGGCGCCGGGTTCACCGGGAAGCGGGCCCTGCGGTACGCCGGACGGCACACCGCGAACGGGCGCGCGTACTCGTACAACAAGGTCTTCGATGTGGACGTGGCGGTCGGCCGGGACACCCGGCTGTCGTACCGGATCTTCCCGTCGATGGCGGACGGCGACCGGGACTACGCCGCCACCAACGTCGCCGTGGACCTGGCCTTCACCGACGGCACGTACCTGAGCGGGCTGGGGGCGACGGACCAGCACGGGTTCGCCCTGACCCCGCGGGGACAGGGCGCGGCGAAGGTGCTGTACGTCAACCAGTGGAACAACGTGGTCTCCCGCATCGGGTCGGTCGCCGCCGGAAAGACGGTCGACCGGATCCTGGTCGCCTACGACTCCCCCGGGGGCCCGGCGAAGTTCCGCGGCTGGCTGGACGACGTCGTGCTCGACCGGGCGGCGCCGGAGCGGCCGAAGGCGCACCCGTCCGACTACGCCCTGACGACCCGGGGCACCAACTCCAGCGGCGCGTTCTCCCGCGGCAACAACTTCCCCGCGACCGCCGTGCCGCACGGCTTCAACTTCTGGACGCCGGTGACGAACGCGGGTTCGCTGAGCTGGCTGTACGACTACGCGCGCGGCAACAACGCGGACAACCTGCCGACGATCCAGGCGTTCAGCGCGAGCCACGAGCCGAGCCCGTGGATGGGCGACCGGCAGACCTTCCAGGTGATGCCGTCGGCCGCGCGGGGCACTCCGGACACCGGCCGGGAGGCCCGGGAGCTGGCGTTCCGGCACGAGAACGAGACCGCGCGCCCGTACTACTACGGGGTGCGGTTCGAGAACGGCCTCAAGGCGGAGATGACGCCCACCGACCACGCGGCGGTGCTCCGCTTCACCTACCCCGGCGACGACGCGAGCGTGCTGTTCGACAACGTCACCGACCAGGCGGGGCTGACCCTGGACCAGGACGACGGCGTCGTCACCGGCTACTCGGACGTGAAGTCCGGGTTGTCGACGGGCGCGACCCGGCTGTTCGTGTACGGCGAGTTCGACAAGCCGGTCACCGGGGGCTCCGCCGACGGCGTCAAGGGCCACCTGCGCTTCGACGCGGGCGAGGACCGCACGGTCACGCTGCGGCTGGCGACCTCCCTGATCAGCGTCGACCAGGCCGAGGACAACCTGCGCCAGGAGATCCCCGAGGGCACCTCCTTCGAGGCGGTGCGCAAGCACGCCCAGAAGCAGTGGGACCGGCTGCTCGGCAAGGTCGAGGTGGAGGGCGCCACGCCGGACCAGCTGACCACGCTCTACTCCAGCCTGTACCGGCTGTACCTGTACCCGAACTCGGGCTTCGAGAAGGTCGACGGGACGTACAAGTACGCCTCCCCCTTCTCGAGGATGCCGCAGCCGGACACCCCGACGCACACCGGCGCGAAGATCGTCGACGGCAAGGTGTACGTCAACAACGGCTTCTGGGACACCTACCGGACGACCTGGCCGGCGTACTCCCTGCTGACCCCGGAGCAGGCCGGTGAGCTGGTCGACGGGTTCGTGCAGCAGTACAAGGACGGCGGCTGGACCTCGCGCTGGTCCTCCCCCGGCTACGCGGACCTGATGACGGGCACCTCCTCGGACGTGGCGTTCGCGGACGCGTACGTCAAGGGCGTCGACTTCGACGCGAAGGCGGCGTACGACGCGGCCGTGAAGAACGCGACCGTGGTGCCGCCGTCCTCGGGCGTGGGCCGCAAGGGCATGGCGACCTCGCCCTTCCTCGGCTACACCAGCACCGAGACGCACGAGGGCCTGTCGTGGGCGCTGGAGGGCTACCTCAACGACTACGGCATCGCCCGCATGGGCCGGAAGCTGTACGCGGAGACCGGCGAGAAGCGCTACCGGGAGGAGTCCGCGTACTTCCTGAACCGCGCCCGGGGCTACGTCAACCTGTTCGACCCGAAGGCCGGCTTCTTCCAGGGCAGGGACGCGGAGGGCGACTGGCGGGTGGAGTCCTCGGCGTACGACCCGCGCGTGTGGGGCCACGACTACACGGAGACCAACGGCTGGGGCTACGCCTTCACCGCCCCGCAGGACAGCCGGGGCCTGGCCAACCTCTACGGCGGCCGCAAGGGCCTCGCGGACAAGCTCGACGCCTACCTGGCCACGCCCGAGACGGCCGCCCCGGAGTTCGTCGGCTCCTACGGCGGGGTCATCCACGAGATGACCGAGGCCCGGGACGTGCGGATGGGCATGTACGGGCACTCCAACCAGGTCGCCCACCACGCGCTGTACATGTACGACGCGGCCGGCCAGCCGTGGAAGACGCAGAAGAACGTCCGCGAGGTGCTGTCGCGGCTGTACGTGGGCAGCGAGATCGGGCAGGGCTACCACGGCGACGAGGACAACGGCGAGCAGTCGGCCTGGTTCCTCTTCTCCGCGCTGGGCTTCTACCCGCTGGTCATGGGCAGCGGCGAGTACGCCGTCGGCTCCCCGCTGTTCAAGAAGGCGACCGTCCACCTGGACGACGGCAGGGACCTGGTGGTCGAGGCGCCGAGGAACAGCGCGCGGAACGTCTACGTGCAGGGGCTGCGGGTCAACGGCCAGAAGTGGACCTCCACGTCGCTCCCGCACTCCCTGCTCGCCAGGGGCGGCGTCCTGGAGTTCGACATGGGGCCCCGGCCGTCCGCGTGGGGCACGGGCCGGAACGCCGCGCCCGTGTCGATCACCCGGGACGACAAGGTGCCGGCGCCGCGCGCGGACGTCCTGGCGGGCGACGGCGCGCTGTTCGACGACACCTCGGCCACGGACGCGAGCGTGACCTCCGTGGACCTGCCGGTGCCCAAGGCGGCCAGGGCCGTGCAGTACACCCTGACGTCGTCGGCGGACCGGGCCGGGGCCCCGGCCGGGTGGACGCTCCAGGGTTCCTCCGACGGCGGGGCCACCTGGCGGACGCTGGACGAGCGCTCCGGCGAGTCCTTCGCCTGGGACCGGCAGACCCGCGCGTTCTCCGTGCGGTCCCCGGGTACGTACGACAGGTACCGCCTGGTCCTCGACGGCGAGGCGACCGTGGCGGAGGTGGAACTGCTCGCCTGAGCGACCGAGTGGGGGACCCATGCCGCTTCCCGTGCCCGTGCCGCCCGAGGGGGTCGACCCGGCCTGGCTGCCGCCGGCCGCCTTCCGGCCGCTCGGCTCCCGGCGGACCCTGATCCGCGGCTCGGGGCCGCTGGTGGACACGGTGCACGGGGAGGTGGCCGAGGCCTGCGCCCGGTTCGGCGGTCGTGTCGTACGCGACGCCGGGCCGGGCGCGGCGCCGTACGACCTGGTGCTCGCCGTGACCGGCTCCGGGGGCGAGGAGTTCACCTGCGCGCGCCGGGACGGCACGACGACCGTGACCGCGGCCGGCCCGGCCGGGCTGCTGTACGGCCTGTTCCACGTCGTCCGGCTCGGCGCGGCCGCCTTCCGCGGCGGGCGGGCGCCCGAGACGCACCGCCCGGCGGTGGCCTCGAGGATGCTCGACCACTGGGACAACGTGGCCGTGCATCCGGTGATGGGCCAGGTCGAGCGGGGGTACGCGGGCGGCTCGCTGTTCTGGGCGGACGGCCGGGCGCGCGGCGACCTGGCGCGGGTGCGGGCCTACGGCAGGCTGCTGGCGGCCTGCGGGATCAACGCGGTGGCGGTGAACAACGTCAACGTGCACGCCGTCGAGGCGCACCTGCTCACCGACCGGATCGGCGAGGTCGCCGCGATCGCGGACGCGTTGCGGCCGTACGGCGTCAGGACGCACCTGTCGGTGACGTTCGCCGCGCCGGTGGTGCTCGGCGGGCTGCCCACGGCCGACCCGCTGGAGGAGGCGGTGCGCGCGTGGTGGGCGCGGGCCACGCGGCGGGTGTACGAGGCGATACCCGACTTCGGCGGGTACGTGGTGAAGGCGGACTCGGAGGGGCAGCCGGGCCCGTTCGCCTACGGGCGCAGCCACGCCGACGGCGCCAACGCGCTGGCCGCCGCGCTGGAACCGTACGGCGGCACCGTGCACTGGCGGGCGTTCGTCTACGACCACCGCCAGGACTGGCGGGACCGGACCACCGACCGGGCCCGTGCCGCCCACGACCACTTCACGCCGCTGGACGGCGCGTTCGCGCCGAACGCGGTGCTCCAGGTCAAGCACGGGCCGATGGACTTCCAGGTGCGCGAACCGGTCTCGCCGCTGATCGGGGCGATGCCCCGCACCCGGCTCGCGGTGGAGGTGCAGGCCACCCAGGAGTACACCGGCCAGCAGCGGCACGTGTGCTGGCTGGGGCCGATGTGGAGCGAGGTGCTGCGGTTCCGGCCGGACGGGCGGACGGCGGTCGGGGAGCTGGCGCGCGGCGGGCTGGTGGCGGTGTCCAACGCGGGCGACGACCCGTTCTGGACCGGGCATCCGCTGGCCCAGGCCAACCTGTACACCTTCGGGCGGCTGGCCTGGCAGCCGGACGCGGAGCCGCGCGCGCTGCTGGACGAGTGGATCGCGCTGACCCACCCGGACGCCCCCGGGCGACTGGCGGCCGGGCTGCACGCGGTGCTCGACGGCTCGTGGCGGACGTACGAGAAGTACACCGCCCCGCTCGGGGTGGGCTTCATGGTGCAGCCGGGGCACCACTACGGGCCGAGCGTGGACGGCTACGAGTACAGCCCCTGGGGCACCTACCACTTCGCCGACCGGGACGGGGTCGGCGTCGACCGCTCCCGTGCCACGGGCACCGGGTACGCGGGGCAGTACGCCGAGCCGTGGGCCCGGCTGTACGAGTCGCCGGACACCTGCCCCGACGAGCTGCTGCTGTTCTTCCACCACGTGCCGTACGGGCACGTGCTGCACAGCGGGAGGACGGTGATCCAGCACATCTACGACACGCACTTCGAGGGCGTGGCGGAGGTGGAGCGGGCCCGCGAGGTGTGGGCCTCGCTGGCGGGGCTGATGGACCCGGCCCGGCACGCGCGGGCCGCGCAGCGGTACGAGGAGCAGCTGCGCGGCGCCCGCGAGTGGCGCGACCAGGTCAACAGCTATTTCCTCCGCAAGTCCGGGGTGCCGGACCGGCGGGGGCGGCGGATCTACTGAACGCGCAGCACGACGACGCCGAGCGGGTCCAGGGTGAGCGGGGCGTGCGCCTCGACGCGTTCGCCGGTCAGCAGGTCGGTGCCGGCGGCGTGGGCGGTCAGGCGGGCCGGCTCGGGGGCGTGGTTGAGGAGGAACAGCAGGCGGGTGCCGTCGGGGGCGACGCGGGTCGCGCTCTCCACGGCGGGATGGCCGGCGTAGGGGCCGACGAGGCCGTGGCGGGCGAGGACGCGGCGCACCACCGCGTCGACGCCCGGCTGGTCGAGGGCGGTGGCCACGTACCAGCCCTCGCCCGCGCCGTAGGTGTTCCTGGTGACGGCGGGGGTGCCCGCGTAGAAGTCGGCGCCGTAGACGGCGACCGGTTCGGCGCCGCGCGGCAGCACGATCTCGAAGACGAGGCGGGCCTCGAAGACCGACTCCCCCAGCCGGACCGGCTGGACGACCTCGGGCGGGCGGGCGTCCCACTCGTCGACGCGGACGCCCGTCAGGGAGGCGAGCGGGCCGGGGACGTCGGCGAGGAACGCGCGGTCGCAGAGGTCGACGCGGCCGGAGAGGAAGGTGGCCAGGACCGTGCCGCCCCGGGCGGCGACGGCCTCCAGACGGGCGGCGAGATCGCCCTTGACCATGTGCAGGACGGGGGCGAGGACCACGTCGTACGGGGTGAGGTCGGCGGTGACCGGGACGACGTCGACGTCGGCGCCCGCCGTGCGGGCCGCCCGGTAGTAGGCGTGGACGACGTCCTGGTAGCGGACGAGCCGGGACGGGCCGTCGGAGATCTCCAGGGCCCACCAGCTGTCCCAGTCGAACAGCAGGGCGGTGCGCGACGGCGTGCGGGCGCCCAGGGTCGCGTCGCCGAGGGCCTCCAGCTCCCTTCCCAGGGCGGCGACTTCACGGAAGACGCGGGTGTCGTCGCGGCCCGCGTGGCCGATGACCGCGCCGTGGTACTTCTCGCAGGCGCCGCGGGAGGCGCGCAGCTGGAAGTACAGGGCGGCGTCGGCGCCGTGCGCGATCGCCTGGAAGGTGGCCAGGCGCAGTTCGCCGGGTCGGCGCAGCGGGTTGACGTCCCGGCAGGCGGTGGTGGAGGGGGTCTGCTCCATCAGCCAGAAGGGGGCGCCGTCCTTCAGGCCGCGCATCAGGTCGTGGGCGAGGGCGGGCCGGGTGGGCGGGGCGTCGAGCGGCGGATAGCTGTCCCAGGAGGCGAAGTCGAGGTGGGGCGCCCAGCGGTGGTAGTCGAGCGGGCGGTAGGCGCCCATGAAGTTGGTGGTGACGGGGGTGGCCCCGTCGTGCCGCCGGATGGCCTCCTTCTCGGCGCGGAAGCAGCCGAGCAGGGCGTCGGTGGTGAAGCGGAAGTAGTCGAGGGTGGTGCCCTGGAAGGCGGTGTGGTCGGGGCCGCGCCAGTGCTCGGTGAGGGCGTTCGGCGGCTCGATCTGGTCCCAGTCGGTGTAGCGGTGGGACCAGAAGGCGGTGCACCAGGCGTCGTTGAGGGCGTCGAGGGTGGCGTACCGGTCCCGGAGCCAGGCGCGGAAGGCGTCGGCGCACAGGTCGCAGTAGCAGGCGCCGCCGTACTCGTTGTTGACGTGCCAGGCCAGCAGCGCGGGGTGGCCGGCGTAGCGGGCGGCGAGGCGCTCCGCCAGCGCCGCGGCGTGGTCGCGGTAGGCCGGTGCGCTGGGGCAGAAGTTGTGGCGCTGGCCGTAGCGGTGGCGGCGGCCCTCGAAGTCGGTGCGGTTGACCTCGGGGTGCTTCTTGGCGAGCCAGGGCGGGAGGGCGGCGGTGCCGGTCGCCAGGCAGACCCGCCGCCCCTGCGGGACGGCGCGGTCCAGGACGCGGTCCAGGGCCGTGAAGTCGTAAGCGCCGGGCGCGGGCTGGGTGAGGGACCAGGAGAAGACGCCGACGGTGAGGGTGTCGATCCGCGCCTCGGTGAACAGGCGGTGGTCCTCCTCCCCCACCTGTTCGGGCCACTGCTCCGGGTTGTAGTCGCCGCCGTAGGGGATCGTGGGCGTCATGCGGTGAAGTCCTTCCGGGTCTCGGCGATGACCGGGCGGCTGCCGTGCAGCAGGGAGAGCAGCAGCGGGGCGGCCAGCAGGGCGGGCAGGGCCTCGGTCAGCAGGGCGGTCGCCGCGGCCGTCAGGACGAGCAGCGAGGCGGCGGCGAGGGTGGCGCGGCCGTGCCGGAGCAGGAAGTACGCGGCGAGGCGGGCGGTGTCGCGGGCGCGGAAGGCGAACAGGGAGGTCAGGACGAGGGCGTGCGCGCCCCACAGCAGGGAGCCGGCGCCGATCACCGCGAGCAGCGCCGCCCACCAGCCGGGCAGGCCCGTGGCGGGGAAGTGGGTGAGGGTGAAGGCGATGACGGTGAGCCAGGCGAGGAGCGGGGTCCACAGCTTCAGCGCCGGGAGGGCGTTGAGCCGCCAGCCGCGCCCGTAGGCGCGGGCCGGGTGGAGGTCGGTGAGGTCGCGGCCGCGGTGGTGCAGGGCGTACAGGGCGGCGGAGAGGGCCGGGCCGAGGGGCAGCAGGCAGCCGGCGGCCAGGGGGAGGTGGGCGGCGTCGGGGCGGAGCAGGAACAGGCCGGCCAGGCCCGGGGAGGCGGCGAGGAGCAGCAGGGCCTCGACCGTGACGAGGGTGTGGACCAGGGCGGCGGCGCGGGAGAGGGGGCCGGCGCCGAAGACGGCCGGCGGGGCGGTCATCGCGGGGCCTCCTCGGGGGCCGCGGGCGCCCGCGACGCGCTCACTCCGGGTCCCTGCCGAGCAGGCGGCGCTCGTCCCACCAGGGCGGCGCCTGGTCCTCGACCGGCTCCAGCTCGACGAGGGCGATCCCGTGGCGGGAGAGCGTCAGGTCCAGGTCCACCCGGCCGTCCGCGGCGGGCAGGCGGCGGTGGTCGCGGGCGGGTTCGGCGGCCTCGCGCAACACGTCGAGCTGGTGCGGGCGGGGTGAGCGGGGGCTGCCCATCCGCTGCCAGGCGGTGCGGGCGTTGCCGTGCTCCTCGTCCACCGTGGACCGGCGGACGAACACCTCCCCGGGGCCGGCCGGGACCGACAGGCGCAGCCGGTGCCGTCCGGGGCCGGGCGTCGCGCCGCTCGCGTCGACCGGCGCCCAGGCCAGCACGGTGACCCTGCCGTCCGCGTGCCGCGTCACCAGGTGGTCCTCGCCGCGCGCCAGCAGCTCCCGCCCCATCCGGGCCAGGAAGGCGTACAGGTGGTACGTCGGCTTCTTCACCTGCCGGTGGGTGAGCAGCCCGAAGCCCCCGTGGAACAGGGCGGTCGGCACGCCGGTCTCCTCGAAGACGTCGCTGAACGTCCAGTACGAGAAGGAGTCGGCGTGGTCGGCGCCGTGGACCAGGACCGGGGCCAGGTAGGCGGCGTGGAAGGCGGTGTCGTGGACGGGGTTGTCGGGCCGGTAGGAGGAGTTGAACTCCGTGATGTGCACCGGGAGTCCGGCCAGCCGGGTGCCCTTCAGCCGTTCGCGGGGGGCGGCGAACTGCTCCAGCAGCGCGCTCGCCGGGGCCAGCGTCTGGTGCGTGCCGAACGGCACGTGCTGCGCGGGCCCGGAGCTGTAGGCGTGCCGGGAGACGAAGTCCACGGGCACGTCCCGGCGTTCGGCGAACTCGGCGAACCGCTCCAGCCACCCGTCCGCGGCCGGCGAGAGCGCCGGGCCGCCGACCTGGAGGGCGGCGTCCACCTCCTTCACGGCGTGCGCGGTCACCTCGTACAGCCGGTGGTACACCCGCTCGTCCGCGTCCTGCCAGAAGTCGGGCAGGTCGGGCTCGTTCCACACCTCGACGGGCCAGGTGCGCACCTCGTCCAGGCCGTACCGGTCGACGAGGTGGGCCATGGTCGCGCGGACCAGTTCCGCCCACTCCTTCCAGTCCCGGGGCGGGGTGACGTTGCCCCGCCACCAGAACACCGTCCGCTCGCCGCTCGCCAGCCCGCCCGGCATGAAGCCGAGTTCGAGGAAGGGCCGGATGCCGAGGGCGAGGAGGGCGTCGACGACCTGGTCGACGTAGGTGAAGGAGTGCCGGACGTGGCGGGCGCCCCGCCACGTGTACGGCCGGTGCACGCCCATGCCGTCGCTGAGCAGGCCGTGCCCCCGGATGTACCGGAAGCCGATCTCGCGCCGGACCAGGGCCAGGGAGTCCTGGTAGTCGCGGCGCAGGGCGAGGTCGAGGCGGCCGGTGCCGACGCAGTACCGCCAGGCGTCGGACAGGCGGCCGGCCGGCGCGGCGGGGACGCGGATCACCCGTTCTCCTTCCGGAAGCGCTCGTACGCCCTGTTGTGCAGGTCGACGAGGTGCCGCATGTTCTTCGCCGTCAGCTCGGACACGTACGCGTCCCACTCGGACAGCGGGCGCTTGCCCAGGGCGAACTTGAGCGTGTTCTGGGTGACGTGGTCCCTGAGCGGCGTGTCCCACAGCGAGGCCTGCTCCTGCTCGACGGACCGCAGGGGGTGGGCCGGGTCGACGGGGAGCTGCTCGCGCCGGGACATGACGTCCTGGAACCTCCGCTCGTCCGGGCCGAACATGGAGGAGACCAGGTCCCAGCTGCCGCCGTAGGCGAAGACGCCGTTGTAGAAGCCGTAGTCCTTCTGCAGGTCCTTCTCCGCGTCCGGGTCGGAGCCCATGAGGCTGATGCCGGGCTTGAGCCGGTACTCGCCGCCGGAGCGGGTGTGGGTGACGCCCTGGACGCCCCACCGGGCGAACCGCTGGCCCTCGTCCGAGTACCACAGCCAGTCCACGAACTGCATCAGCGCGACGAAGTCGTCGCTCCGGAGCGCCTTGCCGGCGATCATCACGCCGTTCTCCAGCCGGGCGCCGCCCAGGACCACCGGCCCGGCCGGGCCGAGCGGCACCGGGATCATCTCGATCGCCGACCCCTCGACCTGCCTCTCCAGGTTGTAGCGGTAGTTCTGCACCAGTTCCTGCGGGTTGGCGCTGATCGCGAAGGACTTCTCGCCCAGCAGCTTCTGCACCGCCTCGTCGTCGGTCTGGGTGAAGCTCTCGGGGTCCATCAGCTTCTCGGCGACCAGCTTCCTCAGGTACCCGACCATCTGCCGGTAGCCGTCCGTCGCGCCGGTGAAGACGAACTTCTCCGCCCGCCGGTCGAAGCTGATGTTGTCGTACGACCAGCCGGCCCGGACCCCGTACGCCTGGCCGAGGTAGCTCATCAGGGCGGCGACGGGATAGGGGGTGTTGGTGCTCCAGCGGTCGCTGAGGGGGTAGCGGTCGGGGTACTCCTCCTTGATCGCCCCGAAGACCTCGTACACCTGGTCCCAGGTGGTGGGCGGGTCCAGGCCGAGCCGGTCGAGGACGTCCGTGCGCAGCGCCAGCGAGTAGCCGGACCTGACCTTCTCGTGCAGGCCGGGCAGCAGGTAGAACCTGCCGTCGGACTGGCGGATGGAGTCCAGCTCCGGCTCCAGCCGCCACTTCGCGACCTTGTCCCGGAAGTGGGGCATCAGGTGCACGTAGTCGCTGACCGGGAGGATCGCGCCCGACGACACGAACGCGGTCTCGGAGGGGTGGTACGTCTTGGGGATCAGGAAGGGGGCGTCGCCCGCGCCGATCATGACGCTGCGCTTCTTCTCGTAGTCGCTCAGCGGGACGCCGATCGGTTTCAGGGTGACGCCGGTGCGCCGGGTGAGCTCCTTCCAGAACAGCCAGTCGTCCCGGAGCGGGTAGACCGGGTTGTCGTTGTGCAGCACGTCGAAGGCGAGCGGCCTGGTCGCCTTGAACTGCTGTCCGACGCGGTACTCCCGCATCGCGCCGTTCCGCTTCTTCGACAGGTCCTTGGCGTCCCCGCCGTCGTCGCCGCTGCCGCAGCCGGTGAGCGCGGCGAGGCCGGCGGAACCGGCGGCGGCGAGGACCTGACGCCGTGACAGCTTCCCTGGGTTCTCTGCGGGCACGGACACTCCCTTGTTCCGTAGGCCGGTCGGGGAACGGCGCGGTGGTCAGCCCTTGACCGCGCCGAGCATCACGCCGGAGACGAAGTAGCGCTGGACGAACGGGTACACGCACAGGATCGGCAGCGAGGTCAGCACGATCGTCACGGCCTGGATGTTCGCCGCGGTCTGGCTGAGCTGCTCGGCGCCGGCACCCGCGCCGGCGCCGCCGGTGGCGCCGGCGATGAGGTTGCGCAGGTACACGGTGACCGGCATCAGCTCGCTCCGGTCCAGGTACAGGAAGGCGCCGAACCAGGAGTTCCAGAAGGACACCGAGTAGAACAGCACCATCGTCGCCACGACCGCCTTGGACAGCGGCAGCACGATCCGCAGCAGGATCCCGTACGTGCTCAGGCCGTCGATCTGCGCGGCCTCCTCCAGTTCGGCCGGCAGGCTCTCGAAGAAGGCCTTCATCACCAGCAGGTTGAAGACGCTGATCGCGTTGGGCAGGGCCAGCGCCCAGACGGTGTTCTTCAGGCCGAGGCTGGTGATCAGCACGTAGGTGGGGATCAGCCCGCCGGTGAAGAACATGGTGAACACGGCGACGGTGACGAGGAAGCCGCGCCCCTTGAGCTGCCGTTTCGACAGCACGTACGCGTAGCAGGTGGTCAGCACCATGGCGACGGCGGTGGAGACCGCCGTGTACAGCACGGTGTTGCCGTAGTTCCGCCAGAACATCTCGTCCCGGAGGACGACTTCGTAGGTGGTGAGATCGAAGCCCTTGGGCCACAGCGTCACCTCGCCGGCCCTGATCTGCCGTTCCCCGCTGAACGAGCGGGCGACGATGTTGACGAAGGGGTAGAGGGTCACGATCACGACGAGGGTGAGGACCACCCCGTTGACCTTCTGGAAGACGCGGTAGCCGCGGGTCGGCCGGTCGACGCTCACCACAGGCTCGTCCCCGCCGTGCGGCGCGACAGCTGGTTCGCGCCCGTGATCAGGACCAGGCCGACGACCGCCTCGAACAGGCCGATGGCGGCGGCGTAGCTGAAGCTGTTGGACTCCACGCCGGTGCGGTACAGGTAGGTGGAGATCACGTCGGCCGTCGGGTACGTCAGCGGGTTGTACAGCAGCAGCACCTTCTCGAAGCCGACCGCCATGAACGTGCCGATGTTGAGGATCAGCAGTGTGATCATGGTGGGGCGGATGCCGGGCAGGGTGACGTGCCAGATCTGCCGCCAGCGGCTCGCGCCGTCGATGCGGGCCGCCTCGTACAGGTCGTCGTCGACGGTGGTGAGCGCGGCGAGGTAGAGGATCGTGCCCCAGCCGGCGGTCTGCCAGACCTCCGAGCCGACGTAGATCGTGCGGAACCACTCGGGTTCCTGGACGAACCGGATCGGGTCGTGCCCGAACCAGCCCAGCACCTGGTTGACGGGCCCGTCCGTGGCGAGCATCTGCAGGGTGATGCCCGCGACGATCACGATCGACAGGAAGTGCGGCAGGTACGACACCGACTGCACGAACCGCTTCAGGGAGCGCCTGCGCACCTCGTTGAGCAGCAGCGCGAGCACGATCGGGACCGGGAAGCAGAAAACGAGGGTGAGTCCGCCCAGCCACAGGGTGTTGCGGAACACCTGCCAGAAGGTGGGGTCGGTGAGGAACATCTCCACATAGCGCAGGCCCACCCATTCCTCGCCGAAGATCGACCCGCCCGGCTCGAAGCGGCGGAACGCGATCACGTTGCCGATCATCGGCAGGTAGCGGAAGACCAGGAAGAACAGCAGCGGCAGCACCGCCAGCGAGTACAGCTGCCAGTCGCGGCGCAGCGCCCTGCGCCGGCCGGTCCGCGCCGGTGTCCGCGCACGGCGGGCCCCGGGCCGCGCCGGCGGCGGGTCCTGGGCGCCGGGCGGTGGAACCGGCCTGGTGGAGGTGCTCATGCTCGGGCCTCCCGGGCAGGGGACGCGGAACCGAAACTTTCGAGCTCTTACCGGTAACTTCGCGGCAACTTAGAGGTGCCGGTAAGCGCTGTCAATGGGTGGCGCGGGCAGGGAGATCGAGGCGATCGCGGGACATCCGCATCAATCCCGCGGGACGGTGGAAGAGATGAAGGAGCCGCCCGGCCGCTCGGAACTTTCCGGGGTGCGGCCGCAACGATCGGCCGTCGCGACCCCCTTTTCTCCGCGCTGCGCCCGTCCTCCCCCGCCCCCGAGACGTCTGCGAGGTGCCGCTGTGCCCGCGTTCGACCTGCCCCTGCCGGAGCTGGAGCGCCACCGCCCGGCCCTCGAGGAGCCCGCCGACTTCGACGAGTTCTGGACGAGCACCCTGCGGGAGGCCGCACGGTATGTCCCGCTGGCGTCGGCGCGGCCCGTGGCGAACGGACTGCGGCTGACCGAGACCTGGGACGTGACCTTCCGCGGCTTCGCGGGCGACCCGGTGCGCGCCTGGTTCAGCAGGCCGGCCGGGGTGCGCGAACCGCTGCCGGCGGTCGTCGAGTACGCGGGCTACGGCCGCGGGCGCGGCCTCCCCCACGAGCGGCTGACCTGGGTGACCGCGGGGTACGCGCACCTGCTGATGGACAACCGCGGCCAGGGCGACCGGTACGGCAGCGGCGGCGACACCCCCGATCCGCACGCCACCGCCCCCGGCGGCCCCGGCCCGGCGGTCCGCGGCCTGCGCTCGCCCCACGACCACCACTACCGCCGGCTGATCACGGACGCGGTGCGCGCGGTCGCCGCGGTGCGGGCACTGCCCGGCGTGGCGGGCGACCGGGTCGCGGCCGTCGGCAACAGCCAGGGCGGCGGCCTCGCCCTGGCCGTCGCGGGCCTGCTGCCGGACCTGGCGGCGGTCCTGGTCACCGCCCCGCTGCTGTGCGGCATCCGCCGCGCCCTGGACCTCACGGACGCGGGCCCGTACGGCGAGATCACCGCCTACCTCGCCGTCCACCGCGGCGCCGAGCGGGCCGCCTACCGCACCCTCGCCTACCTGGAGGGCGTCTCCTTCGCCCGCCGCGCCCACGCCCCGGCCCACTTCGGGGTGGGCCTGCGCGACACGGTGTGCCCGCCGAGCGGGGCGTACGGCGCGTGGAACCGCTACGGGGAGCTGACCGGCACAGAGCCGCGCAAGGAGATCCACGCCTACCCGTTCAACGGCCACGAGGGCGGCGACGCGGTGCACGTGCGCCGCCAGCTCTTCTGGCTGGCGACGGTGCTGGGCGCCGGCCCGGGCCCGGCGTGAGCACGGGCGGTGCGGGCGGCCCGGCGGCCGCACGCCCGCACGGGCCCCGCCCGTCCGGCACCGCGAGGCGGGAGCGTCCCGGGGGCGTGTTCCGGTCCACCGATGGGAGCGCTCCCACCTCGCTTGGGGGCGAAGGTAGCGTCACCCGCCCCGCTTGTAAACGGATGGCGCGGGAGGTGCGCGGCGGGCGCGCCCCGCGTCCGCGCCGAGGGCGGTGATCCGGCGGGGTCCGCGCCGGCGACGGCGAAGGGCCGCGTCCCCGGCGACGGGGACGCGGCCCTGGACCGCCCTGCGGTGCCGCTTACTTGCGGATCAGGCTGCGCAGCACGTACTGCATGATGCCGCCGTTGCGGTAGTAGTCCGCCTCACCGGGGGTGTCGATGCGGACGACCGCGTCGAACTCGACGCCGGTGTCGGTGGTGACCTTCACCGTGCGCGGGGTGGTGCCCTCGTTGAGCTCGGTGACGCCGGTGATGGAGAAGGTCTCCTCGCCGGTCAGGCCGAGGGACTCGGCGGAGGCGCCCTCCGGGAACTGCAGCGGCAGCACGCCCATGCCGATGAGGTTGGAGCGGTGGATGCGCTCGTAGGACTCGGCGATGACGGCCTTGACGCCGAGCAGCGCGGTGCCCTTGGCGGCCCAGTCGCGGGACGAGCCGGAGCCGTACTCCTTGCCCGCGATGACCACCAGCGGGATGCCGGCCTTCTGGTAGTTCTGCGAGGCGTCGTAGATGAAGGAGACCGGGCCGCCCTCCTGCGTGAAGTCCCGCGTGTAGCCGCCCTCGGTGCCCGGCGCGATCTGGTTGCGCAGGCGGATGTTGGCGAACGTGCCGCGGATCATGACCTCGTGGTTGCCGCGGCGCGAGCCGTAGCTGTTGAAGTCGCGGCGCTCGACGCCGTGCTCCGTGAGGTACTTGCCGGCCGGGGTGTCGGCCTTGATGGCGCCGGCCGGGGAGATGTGGTCGGTGGTGACCGAGTCGCCCAGCTTGGCCAGGACCCGGGCGCCGGTGATGTCCTCGACCGGGGCCGGCTCCATGGTCATGCCCTCGAAGTACGGGGGCTTGCGGACGTAGGTGGACTCCGGGTCCCACTCGAAGGTGTCGCCGGTCGGGACCGGCAGCGCCTGCCACTGGGCGTCGCCGGCGAAGACGTCGCTGTAGGACTTGGAGAACATGTCCTCGCCGATGGCGTTGGCGACGACGTCGTTGACCTCGGCCTCGGTCGGCCAGATGTCCTTGAGGTAGACCGGGTTGCCGTCCTGGTCGGTGCCCAGGGCGTCCTTGGTGATGTCCACCTTCATGGAGCCGGCGAGGGCGTAGGCGACGACCAGCGGCGGGGACGCCAGGTAGTTCATCTTGACGTCGGGGTTGATCCGGCCCTCGAAGTTGCGGTTGCCGGACAGCACCGAGGTGACGGCGAGGTCGTGGTCGTTGACGGCCTTGGAGACCTCCTCCGGCAGCGGGCCGGAGTTGCCGATGCAGGTGGTGCAGCCGTAGCCGACGAGGTTGAAGCCGACCTTGTCCAGGTACGGGGTCAGGCCCGCCTTGTCGAAGTAGTCGGTGACGACCTTCGAACCCGGGGCGAGGGTGGTCTTGACCCACGGCTTGCGGGTCAGGCCCTTCTCGACCGCCTTCTTGGCCACCAGGGCGGCGGCGACCATGACGTACGGGTTGGAGGTGTTGGTGCAGGAGGTGATGGCCGCGACCGTGACCGCGCCGTGGTCCAGCTCGTAGGTGGTGCCGTCGGGGGCGGTGACGGTGACCGGGTTGGACGGGCCGGGGCCGGGCACGACGGCGGAGTGCTGCGGGGCGCCGGCGCCGTTGTCCTCGTGGCCGTAGGCGGGGGCGTCGGACGCCGGGAAGGACTCGGCGCTGGCCTCGTCGACCGGGGACTCGACGCCGTGCGGCTGCTCCTGCTGCGGGACGCCCGGCTTGCGGTCGTCGCCGCCGGTGACGCCGGCCTGCACGTAGTTGAGCACGTCGGCGTTGAACTGCTCGGCGGCGCGGGTGAGTTCGATGCGGTCCTGCGGGCGCTTCGGGCCGGCGATGGAGGGCACGACGGTGGAGAGGTCGAGCTCCAGCTTCTCGGAGAAGTCCGGCTCGGCGGCCGGGTCCAGCCACAGGCCCTGCTCCTTGGCGTACGCCTCGACGAGGGCGACCTGCTGCTCGGAGCGGCCGGTCAGGCGCAGGTAGTTCAGGGTCTCGTCGTCGATCGGGAAGATCGCGGCGGTGGAGCCGAACTCCGGCGACATGTTGCCGATGGTGGCGCGGTTGGCCAGCGAGGTGGCGGCCACGCCCTCGCCGTAGAACTCGACGAACTTGCCGACGACGCCGTGCTTGCGGAGCATCTCGGTGATGGTCAGCACCAGGTCGGTGGCGGTGGTGCCGGGCTGGAGCTCACCGGTGAGCTTGAAGCCGACGACGCGCGGGATGAGCATCGAGACGGGCTGGCCGAGCATCGCGGCCTCGGCCTCGATGCCGCCGACGCCCCAGCCGAGGACGCCGAGGCCGTTGACCATGGTGGTGTGCGAGTCGGTGCCGACCAGGGTGTCGGGGTAGGCCTTGCCGTCGCGGACCATGACGACGCGGGCCAGGTGCTCGATGTTCACCTGGTGGACGATGCCGGTGCCGGGCGGGACGACCTTGAACTCGTCGAAGGCGGTCTGGCCCCAGCGCAGGAACTGGTAGCGCTCCTTGTTGCGGCCGTACTCCAGGTCGACGTTCACCTTGAAGGCGTCGGAGGTGCCGAACTTGTCGGCGATGACGGAGTGGTCGATGACCAGCTCGGCCGGAGCCAGCGGGTTGATCTTCGCCGGGTCGCCGCCGAGCTCCTTGACGGCCTCGCGCATGGTGGCGAGGTCGACGACGCAGGGCACGCCGGTGAAGTCCTGCATGATCACGCGGGCCGGCGTGAACTGGATCTCCTGCGACGGCTGGGCCTGCGAGTCCCAGGAGCCGAGCGCGCGGATGTGGTCGGCGGTGATGTTGGCGCCGTCCTCGGTGCGGAGCAGGTTCTCCAGCAGCACCTTCAGGCTGTAGGGAAGGCGCGCGGAGCCCTCGACCTTGTCCAGCCGGAAGATCTCGTACGACTCGTCGCCCACCTGCAGCGTGCTGCGGGCGTCGAAGCTGTTCGCCGACACGACAGTCTCCTTCATTTATGTACGCGTACCACCGCAATCCTGCCGCCACGCCGTCTCGGCCGATCCGCTAAGGTAAGGCTAAGTTAGGTAGTCCTTACCGAGGTGGCGGCTGTGGTGCGCCTCGGCAGATATCTCGATGTCGAGATAACTCTAGTACATGGGGGCGGTCTGGTCATGCCCGGGCCCGCATCCCCCTCCCCCGCCCCCACGCGCCGCGGCCGTTCCCGCCGGGGCGGCGCCGCCCGGCCGGCGCGAGCGCGACGAGGAACCGCGGGCCGCCGCCCCGGCGGGCGGCACGGCCGGTCCGGACCGGCGCGCCCCTCCCGGATCGCGGCACCGCCTTCCGGACCCCGGCGCGGCCTCGCGGGCCACCGCGCGACAGGCCGCCGGAGTCGCGCCATCAGCGCGCCAAGTCGGGGTACCCGACGGGTACGTTCGCGGATTCCCGAAGGGAGGCGCCCATGCCCCTCACGTTTCGCAAGAGCTTTCGCATCCTGCCCGGGGTGCGCCTGAACATCAACAAGCGCTCCTGGTCCATCACCACCGGCGGCAGGAACGGCCCGCGACACACGCACAGCAGCACGGGACGTCATACGACATCGGTGGATTTGCCCGGACCTTTCGGGTGGCGTCGCACCCGTTCCACCAGGCGTCGTTGACGTCCCGTCACCCGAACGGACCCCCCAGGAGGCGCCATCTCATATCTGAGATAGCCTCACTCCCATGGCAGACGACTACCTCGTACGCATCGGCAGGCTCATCCGTGACGCCCGGCAGCACCGCGGCTGGACCCAGTCGCAGCTCGCCGAGGCGCTCGGCACCAGCCAGAGCGCCGTCAACCGCATCGAGCGGGGCAACCAGAACATCAGCCTTGAGATGATTGCCCGCATCGGTGAGGCCCTGGACAGCGAAATCGTCTCGCTGGGCTACGCGGGCCCGATGCACCTGCGGGTCGTCGGCGGTCGCCGGCTCTCCGGCGCCATCGACGTGAAGACGAGCAAGAACGCCTGCGTGGCCCTGCTGTGCGCCTCGCTGCTCAACAAGGGGCGCACGGTGCTGCGCCGGGTCGCCCGCATCGAGGAGGTGTACCGCCTCCTGGAGGTGCTGAACTCCATCGGCGTGCGCACCCGCTGGATCAACGGCGGCGTCGACCTGGAGATCGTGCCGCCGGCCGAGCTGGACATGGCGGCCATCGACGCCGACGCGGCGGTGCGCACGCGCTCCATCATCATGTTCTTCGGTCCGCTGCTGCACCGCATGGACCGCTTCAAGCTGCCGTACGCCGGCGGCTGCGACCTCGGCACCCGGACCATCGAACCGCACATGATCGCGCTGCGCCGGTTCGGCCTGGACATCGCGGCGACCGAGGGCCAGTACCACGCGGTGGTCGACCGGTCCGTGCGGCCGGGCCGCCCGATCGTGCTGACCGAGCGGGGCGACACGGTCACCGAGAACGCGCTGCTGGCCGCCGCCCGGCACGACGGCGTCACCGTCATCCGCAACGCCTCCTCCAACTACATGGTCCAGGACCTGTGCTTCTTCCTGGAGGCGCTGGGCGTCAAGGTCGAGGGCATCGGCACCACCACGCTCACCGTGCACGGCGTGCCGGACATCGACGTGGACGTCGACTACTCGCCGTCCGAGGACCCGGTCGAGGCGATGAGCCTGCTGGCCGCGGCCGTCGTCACCGAGTCGGAGCTGACGGTCCGCCGGGTGCCGATCGAGTTCCTGGAGATCGAGCTGGCGGTCCTGGAGGAGATGGGCCTCGACCACGACCGCTCGTCCGAGTACGTCGCCGACAACGGCCGCACCCGGCTGGTGGACCTGACCGTGCGGCCCTCCAAGCTGGAGGCGCCGATCGACAAGATCCACCCGATGCCGTTCCCCGGCCTGAACATCGACAACGTCCCGTTCTTCGCGGCCATCGCGGCCTCCGCGCAGGGCAAGACGCTGATCCACGACTGGGTCTACGACAACCGCGCGATCTACCTCACCGACCTCAACCGGCTCGGCGGGCGGCTGCAGCTGCTGGACCCGCACCGGGTGCTGGTCGAGGGCCCGACCCGCTGGCGCGCCGCCGAGATGATGTGCCCGCCGGCCCTGCGGCCCGCCGTGGTCGTCCTGCTGGCGATGATGGCGGCGGAGGGCACCTCCGTGCTGCGGAACGTGTACGTCATCAACCGCGGGTACGAGGACCTGGCCGAGCGCCTGAACTCGGTGGGGGCGCAGATCGAGACGTTCCGGGACATCTGACGCAGCGGTGCCGCCGCCCCCTCCCTGACCTGCGGTTACGCGGCTTTGAGAGGGGTGCGGCGGCACCGCTGGGAGTTCTCTGGGACCTTCAGCCCTCGACGAGCTCCTCGCGACGCCGGGGCGAAGAGCCGGCGCCCGTCCCGGGCTGCCCGAAGACGGCGTCGATGGCGGCGCTGCCTCGCGCTCCCGCCCGGGGCGGGAAGTGGGAGTGCTTCCGCAGGGTGGAACCGGGGTCGGCGTGCCCCAGCCGGCGTGCCGGGGGGACGACCGGTTCACCGGCCTCCCGTTCCTCGGAGGCGCAGAAGTGACGCCCTGCGCGACCGCGAGGACCTCACCGGCACCCGGTTCACCACCGTGTGGAACCAGCTCATCGACGCCGGAAGCACCGGCATGGCCCTCCTGACCGCGTCCAGGACCGGCCATCGGGGGTCGGCGCACCGCCGAACACCCCGCACGGACCCTCTGCCGGCTCCCGTCTCCGCGGGTGTCGGCCGCCGGTCCGCCCGGCAGCCGCTGACGGGCCGTCGAGTCCTCGCTCAAGCCGCCTTCGAGGACGGTTCTCTACCTTCGCTGCCCTGAGACGGCGAAGGGAGCCCCGGTGGGCGATCGGTCCAGGAAGTGGCTGCGGGCGATCTGGCGCGACGCCCAAGTGGGGCTGACCGCGCTTGGGCAGGGATTCGGGCTCTACACCGCGCCCGAGTGCTACGGACATCTCCCGGTGTACGGGGGCGGCGTGCCGGATCCGCGGCTCGCGCCAGGGCCGCAGCCCGGGCACCCCGAGCGTCTGCTCGGGGCTGACGGGGGCGGGATGACCGCTCAGGAGGAGGCGTTGTGGGCGCAGTTGGACGGGGTGTGGGCGGCCGGGGACGAGCGGTTCAGGACGCCACCGCGACGGCTGGGGCCACGTCCGCGTCATGAGTGAGCAACACCTGCCATGAGGTGATCCCGAACTCCGCCGCGGCGGCGGTGCCCCGGACATCGAGGCACGGGCGGCCGCCGGTGCCGGTCCGCACCTCGGCATCGTGCCGGCGCAGCCCGCCGGGCGCGCTCAGGCATGTGGCCTCGGCCTCCTCGGCGGCGAACCGCGCCGCCGAGGAGGCCGAGGTACGTGGTGCCCCGGACGGGCCGAGCAGCTCGCCCGGGGTGAACAGCCGCTCGGCGGGCCGGGGGTTGCGTTCCAGGCAACCTTGCACCGGCTGATGGCGGCGACGTCGATGCCTGCTCCGGGGACGGGCGGCCGGTCGGCCGCCACGGCCACCGCCTCCGCCGCACCGGGGCGCCGTCCGGCCGCCACCGTGACCGGGCGCCCGAGCACCCGCCGAGCCGTGTCCCGCTTTTGTCGTCTCGCACGGATCGCACGGGCGGCACGCCGGCACCGGTGGTTCGACGACGGCTCGAAGACGTGAAGGGGGGCGGGGTCAGACAGGCGCGTCCGTCTTCGCGCCCGGTCCGCCGGGTCCTCCCGGCCCTCCCGGCCCTCCCGGCCCTCCCGGGCCTCCCGGCCCCGGCGCCTCCAGCTTGGTGTCCTTCATCATCAGTGCGAGGACCAGGCCCACGGCCAGGACCGGCACCGCCGAGAGGAACACCGTGCCGAGCGCGTTGCCGTAGGTCTGGGCGACGGCGGCGGCGGTCTCCGCCGGGAAGTCGGCGGCCTTCGCCGGGTCCCAGGTGCCGTCGGTGACGCTGCGGGCGGTGTCGGCCGGGAGCAGGTTCATCGCCTCGGCGGCGAGGCGGGCGTTGAGGATCGAGCCGAAGACGGTGGCGCCGAAGGCGGTGCCGAGGTTACGGGCGAGACCGACCGTGGAGGTGGCGACGCCCATGTGCTTGCGCGGCGCGGTGGTCTGCGCGACCAGGGTGGTGACCTGCGAGGAGAGGCCGACGCCCACGCCCATGACGGCGAGCAGCGCTGCGACCGTGGCCGGGCCGGCGTGCGCCGGGTCGAACGAGAGCAGCAGCGCCGCCACCGCGGCGAGCGCGGTACTGGCCACCGGGAACCACTTGTAGCGTCCCGTCTTGGCGATGACCTGGCCCGCCGCCACGGTGGCGATCGCCATGCAGATCATCGCGGGCAGGAAGAGCAGGCCTGTCTGCGAAGCGCTGACCCCGTTCACCGTCTGCAGGAACAGCGGCACGAAGTTCACGCAGCCGAAGAAGGCGAAGCTCACCGTGAAGGCCACCGTCACGCAGACGGTGAAGGTGCGGTCGGCGAAAAGGCCGAGCGGCACGACGGGTTCGAGCGCCGCCTTCTCCCGTACCACCCAGGCCACCGCGAGCAGCACCGCCGCCACGCCGAGGCCGAGCACCACCGGGTCGCTCCAACCGTCCCGTCCGGCGAAGTCGGTCGCGAGCACCAGGGCGGCGATGAGCACGGTGAGCAGCGCCACGCCGGGGTAGTCGACGCGCGGCCGGGCGCTCGTACGGGTCCCGGCGGGCAGCAGCAGGCGGATCCCGGCCAACGCCAGCAGGCCGAGCGGAATGTTCACGTAGAAGATCCACCGCCAGCCGAGCTGGTCGGTGAGGACTCCGCCGGCGAGCGGTCCCGCGAGGTTGGCGAGGACCATGACGCCCGCGAAGAAGCCCTGGTACCTGGCTCGCTCCCGGGGGGGCATCAGGTCACCGAGCACGGAGAACGCGCTCACCTGGAGTCCGCCGCCGCCCAGTCCCTGAAGCGCGCGGAAGACGATCAGCCAGCCCATCGAGCCGGCCGCGCCGCAGGCGATCGATCCCGTCAGGAAGATGACGATCGCCGACAGATAGACGGTACGCCGGCCGAACAGATCGCCGAGTTTGCCGTAGATCGGCATGGCCGCGCTGAAGGTGAGCATGTACGCGGTGAAGGTCCAGCTGTACAGGTCGAGGGCGCCGAGCTCGGCGGTGAGACGGGGCCCAGCGGTCGCGACGATCGACTGGTCGAGCATCGACATCGCGCTGGTCAACAGCATCGAGGCAAGGAGCAGGGGGAACCGTGGCGGCAGAGGGCGTTCCGGAGCGGCGGCGGGGGCCCGCCCCGGGGGGCGACCGCCCGTGCTGGGTTCGGTCATCATCGTTCCTCCAATAGTCAAACGCATGCATATTCGTTCGTCAATTATATGCTTTCATCACACGAATGCCCCGTGTAGCGTAACCTCGGAGCCGGAGTCCATCGCGGTTTTTCCGAAAGATCCCTGGTGGGCTGCCCTTGTCGAGCGCAGCTCAAGCGGAAGTCAAGTGATCCACCTCACGCTCACGAAGTGCTTCAGGCCGTAGGAGATGCAAGCCACGGGGGAGAGACATTGCTGGAGATCGGGCTACTGGGAACCCTGCAAGTCGTGCACGACGGCGTGAACGTGACGCCCTCCGCTCCGAAGGTCCGGCAGGTCCTCGCCTTGCTGGCGCTGCGGGCCAACAGCACGGTTCCCCTGCACCAGCTCGTCGAGGAACTCTGGGAGGAGCGGCCGCCGTCCAGCGCCGCGACCACGCTGCAGACGTACATCTACCAACTGCGCAAGCTGCCGGGCCTGAGTCTGGAGACCACCCCCGGCGGGTACCGGCTCCCGGTGCCCCGGGGCTCGCTGGACAGCATGCGCTTCACCGAACTCGCCGACCTGGGGCGCAGGGCCATGGAGGAGGGACACGTCGCCGAGGCGGCCGACCTGCTGCACCGGGCGCTCGACGTCTGGCGCGGCCCCGCCCTGAGCGACCTCACCCCCGGCCCGATCGTCGGCATCGACGCCCTGCGCCTCGCCGAACAGCGCTACGAGGTGCTGGAGGAGCGGATCGACGCGGACCTGCTGCTCGGCCGCCACCACCGGCTGATCAGCGAACTCACCGCGCTCGCCGCGGACAACCCGACCCGGGAGGGGCTGCACGCCAAACTGATGCTGTCGCTCTACCGCGCGGGCCGCCGCCCGGACGCCCTGGAGGTCTTCCAGCGCATCCGCCGGGTCCTCATCCAGGAACTCGGCCTCGAACCCTGCTCCGAGCTCCAGTGGTTGCATCAGCAGGTGCTCGCCGGGGACCGCGGGCTCGACCTGCCCGCCGGGCGGGTCGTCGGGCACCCCGCACACCCGGCCGCCGCCTCCGCTCAAGCGCCGGTGAAACTCCCCGCCGACGTCCCGCTGATCGGCCGGGACCCCGAATTCGCCAAGGTCGGCCGGATGCTCCGCGAACCGGCCGTGCAGGGACCGAAGTGCGTGTGCGTCGCCGGAGCCCCCGGCGTCGGTACCACCTCCTTCACCGTCGCCCTCGCCCACCGGCTCGCGGACGCGTTCCCCGACGGCCGCCTCTACGTCTCCTTCGGCGATCCGGCGGCCTCCCGCTCCGTCGAGGACGTGCTCGGCGAACTCCTGGAGGCGGTCGGCCACACCCGTGCCGGACTCCCCGCCAAGCGGACCGAACGGGCCGCGCTGCTGCGGGCCTGGACCGCGGGCCGCCGGGTGCTCCTCGTCGTCGACCACGTCTCCGCCGCCCACCAGATAGCCGACTTGCTCCCGGAGGACACCGGCTCCGCGGTCCTGGTGGCCGGCTACCGGCGGCTGTACGGCGGCCACTTCGGCGCCCAGGTCGACCTGCTGCCGATCGGGCCCGAGCAGTCGCTCGAACTCTTCCTCGGCGCGCTCGGCCCGGACCGGCTGCTCGGCGAGGGCTCCACGCGCGCCATGCTCGACCTGTTCGGCGGCCTGCCCGGGCCGATGGCCGAGGCAGTGGGGCTGCTCGAACTCCGCCCGCACTGGTCGGTCCGCCGGCTCGTCGAGTGGATGAGCAGGGACCGGCCGACCGCCCTCACCCACCAGCGGCCCCACCCCTTCCACCACGTCCGGCGCCGCTGCGGCGGACTCGACCCGTGGGCCGGCGACGCCCTCGTCAAGCTGGCGAGCGAGGCCGACGAGGTGCTCACCGTGAAACAAGCCGCCCGCATCCTCGGCATGGCCCCGGAGGTCACCGAGGAACTCCTGGAGGAACTGGTCGAGTTCTTCCTCCTGGAGGTCGACCTGGTGAGGGACGGCTCGTCCGAGCATTTCTTCCAGTACCGGATGCCGCCGCTGCTGCGGATGGCGCTGCGCACCGTCGCGGTGGGCGCGTTCGCCTGACCCACTCGGAGAAAGGGGGGCGCCCCGACCGGGACGCCCCCCTTCGAGCGCGCTCGAGCGGCCGTACGCCGACCGCGCACGGCTCACAGCTCCACGCTGCCCCCGTGCTCCACGAGCCAGGTGTTCACCTGGAGCGCCATCTCGATGTTCATCCGGTGCAGCCAGTCCTGCGCCTTCGCCTCGCCCTCCGGCCCGACCACCGCGCGCGCCTTGTCCAGGTCGAGCAGCGTCCGCACCGGCGCCGCCGGGTCGTCGAGCAGCTCGGCGAACTCCGCGTGCAGCGCCTTGGTGTAGGTGGCGTCCTGGCTGACCGGGAACGGGGCCTTGGGCCGCTCCAGGACCTGCTCCGGCAGCAGATCGGCGACCGCGGCGCGCAGCAGGCTCTTCTCTCGGCCGTCGAACGTCTTCAGCTCCCACGGGATGTCGTACGCGTACTGGACGAGCCGGTGGTCGCAGAACGGCACCCGCACCTCGAGACCGGAGATCATGCTCAGCCGGTCGTTGCGCTCCAGGAGCCGCGGCAGCCAGTGGGTGAGATGGAGGTGGCAGATCTCCCGGGCCCGCCGCGCCTCGGCCGACTCGCCGGGCAGCCGCGGGATCTCCGCCATCGCCTGGGCGTACCGCTCGGCGTAGTAGCCGGGCATGTCGAGCTTCGCGGCGAAGGCGGAGGAGAGCAGGCCCTGGCCGAGGCCGTCCCGCGTGCCCGGGTGCCACTGCTCGAACGCCACCCACGGGAACTGCGCCTCGTCGGCCAGGTCGGGGATGTGCACCCAGCTGTAGCCGCCGAAGATCTCGTCGGCGCTCTCGCCGGTGAGCGCCACCTTGGAGTGCCGGCTGACGCGCGCGAACGCCCGGTAGGTGGAGGTGTCCATGTCGCCGAAGGGCGCGGGCACGTCCTGCGCGCGCAGCACCTCGCGTCGGGCCGCCGGGTCGATCAGGTCGGCGGTGCTGAGCTCGATCTCCAGGTGGTCGGCACCGATGTGGTCGGCCAGCGCCCGCGCGTACGGGGCGTCGGGGGCGCTGCGGACCAGGTCGGCCTTGAAGTCGTCGCTGTAGCCGCTGTAGGTGACCGTGGTGGTGCGGATCGGGTCGCCCCCGGCCGCCTTGCGGGCCCGGGCGGCGAGCGCGGCGACTGCGCTGGAGTCGAGCCCGCCGGAGAGCAGCACGCTCAGCGGCACGTCGGAGACCAGCTCGCGGGCGACGCCGTGTTCGAGCAGCTCGCGCACGGTCCTGATGGTGGTGTCGAGGTCGTCCTCGTGCGGCCTGGCCTCCAGCCGGAAGTAACGGCGCAGCACGGTCCGGCCGTCAGAGCCGTACGTCAGGGTGTGGCCGGGCGGCAGGTCGCGGATGTCGCGGTAGACGCTCTCGCCGGGCGCACGGGCCATGGAGAACAGCACCCGGAGGCCGTCCAGGTCGACGGCGGGGGTGACCGCGGGGTGGGCGAGCAGGGTCTTGGGCTCGGAGCCGAAGACCAGGCCGTGCGCGGTGGGCGCGTAGCAGAGCGGCTTGATGCCGAATCGGTCGCGGGCCAGGAACAGCGCGCGGCGGCGCGGGTCCCAGACGGCGAGCGCGAACATGCCCTCCAGGCGCTCGACGCACGCCTCGCCCCACTCCAGATAGGCATGCAGCACCACCTCGGTGTCACTGCGGGTGGTGAACCGGTGCCCCAGGGCGGCCAGTTCGGTGCGCAGCTCGGGGAAGTTGTAGATCTCCCCGTTGTACGTGAGCACGACGGCGTGCGCCGGCTCGTCCGGGGCGCCGACGGGCGGCGCGGCCATCGGCTGCACGCCCCCGGCCACGTCGATCACCGCCAGTCTGGTGTGGATCAGGGTGGCGGGCCCGGCGGTCCGCACCCCCTGTCCGTCCGGGCCGCGGCAGGCCATGGTGTGCGCCATTGCCTCCGCGAGCCCGGGCTCCTCCGTGACCGGGCCGCCCTCGCGGCGGACCCAGCCTGCGATGCCGCACATGCGGTGCTCCTTCCGTGCTGTCGGTTGCCCTCGCGGAAAAGATCCCGGGGGGCACTCGAAGCCGTGTGGAGCGGCGCTAGGGCCTGGACCGGTCGGACCCGGCCCGGTACGGCGGAGCGCCGGGGTTCATGCGGCGGTGGCGGTGGTCCGGCGGAAGGCCGGTACCAGGACCACGCCGACCGCGAGATGGAGGAGGACCAGGGTGATCTTGTTGCCCGCGGTCAGGCCCGCGCCGAAGACCGGTGCGAACAGCGAGAGCACCAGGACCACCACGGCCGCGACGGTCCAGACGGTGCGGGCGCGGCCCGCGGCGAACTTCTCCAGGAGGGCCAGCAGGCCCCAGCCGAGCAGTCCGATCACGGCGACGCCGATGAGCACGGCGGGGAGGTGGAGCGGGCTGGTGCTGGTGGATCCCGGGCCGTCCGGGGTCCGCAGCTCGATATCGAACGCCGAGTGGGCGAGCAGCCAGATCAGGCCGTCGACCACGACGGCGGCGACGACGGCGAGCGCGCGGGTGCGCGCCGGGCCGGTGGTGGAGGTGGCGGTCATCTCGGGCCTCCTGGGGGTCCGCTGGATCGCTTACCGGATCGAGCAGTCACTCGATCACCAGTTGATTGCTGAATACATATGCTTGACTTCCGCACATGATGTTCTCACGTCGAAGAATGCCCCGTCCAGTCACATGCGGGTAACCTGGAAGCTGTGAGCGCCCCGGACACGATCAACGAGACCCGCCCCGCGCAGGGGGCCGAGCGCGACGCCGCCGAGGCGGCCGTCGTCGACCCGTCGGTGCTCGACGCCGTGGAGTCCGCGATGATCCGCATCCGTCGCAGGCAGTCCCGGCGCAGCCTGGCCAGGCCCGTCGTCATGGGTCTCGCCGAGCCGATCGACCTCAATACGCTCGCCGTCGTCGACGCCGTCGACGAGGGCGCGGGCAAGGACGGCTGTGAAGTCACCGTCGGATTCGTCGCCGACCGGCTCGCCATAGACCCGTCACGGGCCAGCCGGATCGTCGCCGAAGCGGTCCGCTCCGGCTTCGTCCGCCGGGTCGCCTCCCAGGAGGACGGGCGGCGCATCTGCCTCGAACTCACCGACCTCGGCCGCGAGGCCGTGACCGCGGCCCACCGCACCCGGCAGGACTTCTACTCCGTCGTCCTCGGCGACTGGGACCCCGACGAGCAGCGCGACTTCGCCCGGCTGCTCACCAAGTTCGTCCGCTCCCTGGACGACGTCGGCCGTCACTGACGTCCGGCACCGCCGTCGTACCGCGCTCCGCGGGGGCGTCCACCGGCCTTCGAGGCGACCTCGAGCCGCCCCGGCGACGCTGAACTCACCACAACCCCGCAACCGACGGCGCATCACAGCCCCCGCAGCCGTGGGGCGTCCGCGCCTGTCTTGAAGGAGGCGCGACGGTGAGTACCACCGACCGGACAGACCAGCGGCCCGTGACCGGCCCCGCCGGCGGCAGACCCGCGCCCGCGGCATCGCCGGTCCGCCCCCCGGCCGCGGTCGGCTGGGCCTACGCGATGGTGATCGTGGCCACCCTCGCCGCCATCGCCAGCAACGTCTTCGAGATCGCCCACCAGGTGGAGACCGGCGCCGCCGGAGCCGCCACCACCGGTGACCTCGCGCTCACCATCGCCTTCTGCGCGCTCTTCGGCTTCTTCGCCGAGATGCTGCGGGCCGGACGCCAGTGGGGCAGGGTGCTGCTCACCGTCTTCACCGCGCTCGGCCTGGTCTTCACCGGCCTCGGTCTCGCCGGACTCGGCGGACGCCCGCTCGTCGGACCGCTCCAGGCGAGCCTCGCCGTGACCAGCCTCGTCCCTTCCGTCATCGGCCTGGTGCTGCTCTTCGTGCCGTCCGTCAACGCCTGGATGGCGGAGGTCCGCGGGAACGGCCGGATGATCACCCAGCGGCTGCGCAAACTGGTCCTTACCTGCCATGTCGCCATCTCGGTCGGCTGGCTCGGCCTGGTCACCGGCATGTTCGCGATGTCGGTGGCGGGCGCCACCACGGGCGACGCCGAACAGCAGGCCGCGATGTACCGGACGATGTCGCTGCTCGACGAGATCTTCCTCGGCATGACCAGCATGTTCGCCCTGATCACCGGGATCGTCGTCGGCGCGGGCACCAAGTGGGGCCTGCTCCGCCGCCGTTGGGTCGCCGTCAAGTTCTGGTGGACGATGGGCGTGATGGTGCTCGGCTTCTCCGTCATCCACCAGCTCATCCTGGAGGCCAACGAGCTGGTCGCGGCCGGCGCGCCGGTCCGCGGCGGCGAACTCGACTCCGTGGGCTGGGCGATGGCCGGCTCGGCCTTCGTGGCCCTGGCCAGCCTGGTCGCGATGACCACCATCTCCACCTACAAGCCCTGGGGCCTCACCAGGCGCGGCCGCGCCGCCACGCACACCGCCAGGGCCGCCGCGCCCGCCGGGCGCTGACCCCACCCCGTACGCCTCCCGTACCGAGGACCGCCGGCACGTCCGGCGGCCTCGCGCCTCCACCGAGTTCGCCCCGAAAGGACGACCGGCCATCATGACCACGACCAACCCCGTCATCCGGGACACCCGGGAGCTGCGGCACAGCCGCCTCCTGGGTCTCGGCGTCCACCGCCCCGAGCGGTCCGTGCCCAACACCGAGATCGCCGAGCGCACCGGCCTCGACCCGGCCTGGATCGAGAGCCGGTCCGGCATCCGCTCCCGCCGCTACGCCTCCGCCCACGAGACCCTCCCGACCATGGCGGCCACCGCCGCCGAGAAGGCACTCGCCGCCGCCGGGATCGGCGCCGACCAGGTCGGCACCGTCATCGTCGCCACCATCACCTCCATGGAACAGATGCCGGCCGTGGCCGTCGAGGTCGCGCACCGGATCGGCGCCCGGCGGGCCGCCGCCTTCGACATCTCGGCCGCCTGCGCCGGGTTCTGCCACGCCGTCGCCCTCGCGGGCGACCTGGTCCGGATGGGCCGTTCCGACTACGTCCTGGTCATCGGCGCCGAGCGGATGACCGACATCCTCGACCACACCGACCGCGACACCGCCTTCCTGTTCGCCGACGGCGCGGGCGCCGTCCTCGTCGGCCCCTCCGACGAGGCGGGCATAGGCCCGGTCGTCTGGCAGGCCGACGGCTCCCGCAACGCGGCCCTGAGGATGACCGCCCCGTGGCACGACGGCACCGGCGAGCGGCCCGACGACCGGCCCGCCATCACCATGTCCGGCTGGAAGGTCTACCGCTGGGCCACCAACGAGATCGTCCCGGCCGCCCGCCGGATGCTGGAGCGGGCCGGGGTCACCGCCGACCAGCTCGGCGCCTTCATCCCGCACCAGGCGAACATGCTCATCACCGACGTCGTCGTCGAGCAGCTCGGCCTGACGGAGCGCACCGCCGTCGCCCGGGACATCGTCACCAGCGGCAACAGTTCCGCCGCCTCCATCCCGCTGGCCATGGAGGAACTGCTTTCCTCCGGCAAGGCCCACTCCGGCGACCTCGCCCTGCTCATCGGCTTCGGCGCCGGCCTGGTCTACGCGGGCCAGGTGGTCCGGCTGCCCTGACCAGCCCGCCCGGAAGGGAAACGACGGAGGAGCCCCGAGCCGATCGGCTCGGGGCTCCTCCGTGTCCTCCGCGGGCCGCTCAGTACGCGGCCAGGACCTCGAACAGGGCGAACGGGCTGGGCAGTCCGGTGTCCTGGTACGGCCGGAGCGGCGAGGTCGTACCGCGGTGGGCGGAGCCCGCCTCCCAGTCCCGGAAGGCCGCCATCGACTCCCACTCGCTGAGCACGGCGTACGCGCCCTCGTCCGTCATGACCCGCAGCAGCTCGTTGCCGAGCAGCCCCGGAGTGCCCGCCAGGTCCTTGCTGATCCGGTGGTACGCCTCCGTGACCGCGTCCCCGGCCGCCGGGTCGGCCGGGGACGGCCGCAGGTACAGCATGATCCGCACCCGGCCGGCCGCCCCGCTCATCCGGCGACCTCCACCATCCGCATCGTCGACAGCGAGCCGCCGGACCGGTACGGGTGCAGCTTCTCGCGGTGCGCCACGTGCTCCGGGCTGCGCTCGAAGGCCAGGAACGAGTCCTTGTCGGTCCAGTCGCTCACCACGAAGTACACCGACTCCTCGCCGGGCTTCGCGCTGCGCGCCAGGGCGTGCCCGAGGTTCGCGGCCTGCGCCGTGACCTCCTTGCTGCCCTCCGACCAGACCCGCTCGAAGTCCTCCTCCATGCCCGGCTTCACCTGCACGGTGAGCAGCACCCGGAAAGAGCCCGCGCGGGCGGCCATCTCAGACACCTCCGTCGACGTGCAGGGTCTCGCCGTTGACGTACGTGGACAGGTCGCTCGCCAGGAACAGCACCGCGCCCGCGATCTCCTCCGGGCGACCGAACCGGCCGAGCGCCATCATCCGCAGGTAGCGCTCGTTGTACGCGGCCCGCTGCTCCTGGGTCAGCTCGTCCGGCTCCGAGGTGTCGATGACACCCGGCGCGACCACGTTGAAGCGGATGCCCTTGCCGCCGAGCTCCTTGCACAGCGAGCGGGTCAGACCGATCAGACCGGCCTTGGAGGCGGTGTAGTGGCCGCGCAGCGGGATGCCCGCCATCGCGCCGCGCGAACCGATGTTGATCACCGAGGAGCCCTGGCGGAGCAGCGGGAGCGCCTTGCTGATCACCATGAACGGGCCGGTCAGATTGGTGGTGACGACCCGCTCCCACTCCTCGAACGGCAGCTCCGCGAACGGGACCTGGCTGATCACGCCGGCGTTGTTGACCAGCACGTCCAGCGTCTCGAACCGCTCCCGGCAGGCGGCGAGCACCAGCTCCACGCCCTCCGCCGTGCCCACGTCGGCGCGGACCAAGGCGTGGTCGCCGCCGATCTCCTTCAGCTCACGGGCCAGGCTCTCGACGGCCTCGCCCTCCTGCCGGTAGCAGGTCACCACGGTCGCGCCGGCTTTGGCCAGGGCGAGCACGGTGGCCCGGCCAATGCCCCGGCTGCCGCCGGTGACCAGCGCGTTCTTGCCGACCAGTCGCAATTCCATGTCGTCTTCTCCTTGTCCACGGGTTTCTGGTGGTCGTCGGGAGGGTGTTCGGGGGTGTCAGGACGCGTCGAGCGCCGGGACCGGGCGGCACTCCAGGACCGCCCAACGGCCCGGCACCGGCTCGCCCACCAGCTCGAAGCCCGCCCGCGCGAGCAGGGCGCGCCACTGCTCCTCGGAGCGCTCACGGCCGCCGAAGCGGACCAGCATGTCGAGGTCGAGGAGCTTGCCGCGGTCCCACGCGTTGGCCGGGCCGACCAGGAACTCGCAGATCAGCAGCCGCCCATCGGGGTTTCCGGCGAGCGCCTCGCGGATCCGGCCGAGGATCGCCGCCGCCCTGTCGTCGTCCCAGTCGTGCAGCACGGCCTTCAGGACGTAGGCATCGGCGCCCTTCGGCAGCTCCTCGAAGAAGTCGCCGGGCACCACCTCGACCCGCTCGGTGACCCCGGCCTCGCGGAACGCCTTGCCGGCCTCCGCCGTCACCGACGGACGGTCGACCAGGGTGCCGCGCACCTCGGGGTGCCGGGCGAGGAGCTCGGCGAGGAACAGGCCGCGGCCGCCGCCGATGTCGGCGATCCGCCCGTACTGCCCGAAGTCGTAACCGTCCAGCAGCATCCGCGCGGTGGCGTGGCTCATTCCGGTCATCGCCCGGTCGAACAGAGCGCCCGCCTGCGGCTCCCGCTCCAAGTGCTCGAAGAAGGTGTGCCCGTACGCCGCCTCGAACGCCGGCTCGCCGGTCCGCACGGTGTGCAGCAGCTGCCCGTACGAGCGCCACAGCATCTCGTCGCCGTTGTAGAGCACCATGTCCCGCTGGCTGCCGGGGATGCCGGAGCGCAGGCACTCGGCCACGTCGTTGAGCGCGTAACGGCCGTCGTCCCGCTGGACGAAGACGCCGAACGCGGCGGCCACCCGCAGCACCCGGCCCAGCGCGTCCGCGTGGCTGTCGGTGCGCTCCGCCAGCTCGGCGACGGTCAGCGGGCCGTCCGCCAGCGCGTCAGCGACGCCCAGCTCGGCGACCACGTGCAGCACCCGGGAGATCCGTTTGCCGTCGGTCAGCAGCAACAGCCGTACGTGGGGCGGCAACGCGGCGGTCATCGCCGGGCCGACCACACCGGTCGTGGTGTCCACACCTTCTCCTAGGTCGAGGGGGGAGCGCTGGGGCAGAGCAGTGCAGGTCAGGGCAGTACAGGGAGGTATGACGGAGGGACGAGCGGGCCGGGTGCGGGTCAGATCAGAACGCCGGCCGCGCCGACGTTCGCGAGCAGCGCCGCGACCGCGAGCGAGCCCCGCACCCGGTTCCAGCGGATCCACCGCTCGCGCGGGTCGCGGGACGCGAAGTCCGCGGGCAGCGCCTGCGGATCGAGCGTCGACAGCCAGCGGTTGATCGGCACGTTCTTCGTCAGCGACACCGTCATCGCGGCGGCGAGCAGCAGCGCGCCGAGCACCGCCAGCACCCGCACCGCGGTCAGCGGCGCGGTCACCACCAGGGCGAGGTCGCACAGCAGACAGCTGAGCAGCGAGATCGGCATGAACGGGTCGAAGCGGGTGACCAGACCCTTGTGCACCGGGACGTACATCCCGGTCGGCAGGGTGGTGAACAGCGGTGCCGCCAGTACCGAGATGGCGAGCCCGCCGGCCGCGAGCCCACCGGCCAGCAGTGCCAGAGGCATGAGTATCCGCACCGGGTCCACCACGCGTCACCCCTTCGAAGCCGCCGCCGCGCCACGCGGCGGACCACTGCGACGACTCTCGGACCCGCAGGTCGAAAGGGGCTCGAAGACCGCTCGACCGAGCCGTGCCCGGCTTTCCGGCGCTTCGGTCGAGCGCCCCTCCACACCGAATCGAGCAGGTGGGAGCAGGGTGGCGAGAACATCGAACCGCGGACCGGGAGTCGTGATGCTTGAGGAAGTGCTGAGCGGGATCGTGCTGATCGGGACGGGGACCGTCACGGGGATCTTCGTGGCCGTCCTGGTCAGCGTGGGTCCCGCCATGTCGGCGATGGGACGCGCCGACTACCTGCGCGCCCACGCCCTGCTGGGCAAGGGCTACCACCCGATGATGCCGATCCTCGTCAACGTGGTGACCATCAGCGGATTCGTGCTCGGCTGGCTCGCCGAATCACCCGGCACCGTGCTGTTCCCGGCCGCCTCCGTGCTGCTCATCGGCGTCCAGGCGGTCTCGCACCTGGGCAACGTCCCGATCAACCGCTCGCTGAGCGGGCTTGCGGCGGACGGCCCCTGGGAAGACCCCCGTCCGCTCTGGCGCGCCTGGCACCGGCTGCGTACGGCCCTCGCCGCGCTCGCCCTGACGGCCGTGACCGTCGCGGTACTCGCCACTCCCTGAACCCACCCGCATCCGCACAGCTCCAGGAGGAGAATCCCCCATGCCACTCGACGCCATCACCTACCGGGTCAGGCCCGGATGCGAGGAGGACCTGCGGGAGGTGTTCTCCCCGCACAACTTCACCCGGGTCGACTCGCCGGTCATCGAGGACGACACGGGCAGCACGGTCGGCATGCTGCTCGGCACCGGCCTGTTCGTGCAGGACGACACGGTGATCAGGGTGATCCACCACGACGGCGTGAGCGCCGCCCGGGTCGCCCGGCACATGTCAACGCAGTCCGGCGTCCACGAGGCGGAGCGGGCCATCCTGCCGTTCCTCGTCGAGCCGCGCGACACCGAGACGCCCGAGGGCTTCCGGCAGCACTTCCACCGCAGCCTGATGACCGCCCTGGAACAGCACAGCCCCGACGAGCGGCCCGCCGCGGGCACGGTCGCGCTGCGCCACCAGCTCCGGCCGGGCGCGGGCGTCGCCCTCCAACGGGAACGGCGCACCGTCAACCGCAAGGCGTCGCTGCTGCTCTCACCCGACCACCCGACGATCATCCGCACCGCGCTGTTCCTGCACGAGGACACCCTGGTGCGGGTGGTCCAGTACGACGGGCACCCCTACGACGTCGTCGGCTATCTGACCGACGTCTGCTTCGGGCAGGACGCCGACGCCTGGCTGCAGCCCTACCTGGCCGAGCCGAAGCGGCCCGACCATCCGGACGCCTATCTGGCCCTGGTGCACGAGCAGGCCATGGTGTCCGTCGCGCACATGTCCGTGCTGGGGGTGGACTGACCCGGCCTCCCCCGAGCGGCACGAACGAGAACCGCCGCCGGGCCGAGGCCCGGCGGCGGTTCCTTCGTCCCGTACCGCGTCACATCTCGGGGTGGTCGAACCACTCACCGAGCTTGGTGCCCATCAGCGGGCTGCCGCGAAGCTTCAGCTTGCCGGTCAGGAACGCCTTCGCGCCAGGCAGCTTGCCCACACCCATCGCCAGCATGTCGGGGAACTTGATCCCGATGGTGATGTCCGGGCTCTCGTGCCGGCCCTTGTCGGTGCGGCACTCACCGTTCTCGACGTGCACGTAGTGGAGCTTCTGCCCCTCCGCGGAGGTGATGTCGAACTGGAAGACGCCCTTCTGGCCGGCCGCCTTCGTCGGGTTGAACTCCGAGACCAGCAGGTCGAAGACGAGCGTCAGGGCCGCGTCAAGGCCACCCTCGCGCTCGGCGACGGCCTGCTCCAGCTTCTTCGACGGCACCGACTCGACGAGCTCGATCAGCTCGGCCACCTGTTCCTGCTGCACACTCACCGGTTCCTCCTGGAACTCGACGTCGACGACTTCAGGATCCGGCCGGAACGGCCGGGGTGCTCACATGGAGCGGTTCGAGCAGATGCATCTCGCCGCCGGCCCGCATCGGCCACAGCTTCCGCAGATACGCCTGCTGCTCCGGGCTCTGCTCGAAGGCCCGGAAGGACGACTCGTCGGTCCAGTCGGTGAGGACCGTGAAGGCGCCCGGTTCGCCGATCAGCCGCAGCAGCTGCTGACCGTGATTGTCGGGGAAGGCGCGGACGGTGGCGGAGTGCGCGAGCCACAGTTCCTCGAACTCCGCCTCCCGGCCGGGCTCGATCCGGATCCGGAGCAGGACCCTCAGCCCCGCCGCCGTGGCCTCGGGCCCGCTCACGGCCGCACCGCCCCGGCCGCCGCCCGCTCCACCAGACCCTTGATCCGGGCCATCTCCCGGCGGGTGTTGGTGTTCAGCCGCTCGGCCATCTCGGCGTCGCCGAACGGCAGGCCCTCCCGGACCTCGAACTCCTGCCGCCAGCGCATCGCGACACCCGCGTCGGTCTGCTCGTACGTCCAGTGCAGGTCCATGAAGACGAACGGGCCGGTCTCGATCCGCCGGGCGCGCACCGTCCGGGTCACCGGGTCCGGGGTGCGCTCGGAGACCCAGCTCCACACCTGCCCGTTCTCGTCCGGGTGCAGGGTGAGCCGGAACCGCAGGGTGGCGCCGTCCCGTTCCAGGATTTCGGCCGCCGCGTACTCGGAGAAGAGGCTCGGCCAGGACTCGACGTCGTTCGTCATGTCCCACACCAGGTCCATCGGCGCGTCGATGACGACGCTGTTGTCGGTGGCGGCCATGTCAGGCCGCCGCGAGGCTGTTGTTGACGTACTCGATGACGGCCTGCGGAGAGTTCATCTCCTCGATGGCCTCGTCGGGGATCTGCAGGCCGTACTCCCGCTGGATCTGGCTGGCGATCTCCAGGACCGCGAGAGAGTCGTAGCCCATGTCGGTGAAGTCGGCGGCGAGGTGCTCCTCGGTGAGCTCCTCGGTCTCGCCGGTGCACCGGCTCATGATCTCCTTGAGGTCGCCGAAGGTCATGGGGGTGCTGTTCATCTGTTCCTCCTGGGGACGGAATGCGGTGAAGGGGAGAGAGCGGTACGTGCGGGTCAGGCGGAGCGGAGCACGAGCGCCGCGTTGAAGCCGCCGTAGCCCCGGCTGAGCACGAGCGCGGTGCGCAACCGGGTCTCGCGGGGCCAGTCGGTCACCAGGTCGAGCTGGTGCGCGCGACCCGGACGTATGTTCACCGACGGGGGGACGACCTGATCGCGGAGCGCGAGCGCGGCCGCCGCCGCGTCAAGCGCCGCGCCACCGGCGTACAGCCGGCCCGTCATCGTCTTCGGCACCGTCACCGGCACCCCGGCCGGACCGAAGACCGCGGTGATCGCCGCCGCCTCCTGCCGGTCGAGCTCCGGCACGCCGTAGCCGTCGGCGAACACCACGTCGACGTCACCGGGCGCCAGCCCGGCGTCGGCCAGGGCCAGTTCGGCCGCCCGGCGCAGACCGGGCGGGCGCCCGGAGCCGGGCCGGGGGTCCATCGTCGCCGCGTAACCGGCGAGCTCGGCGTACAGCCGCGGGGCACCCCGCAGCTCGGCGTCGGCGCGGGACTCCACGGTCAGGATCGCGCCGCCCTCGCCGGGCACGTACCCGCACGCGGCGGGGTCGAACGGCAGATAGGCCTGATCGGGGCGGTGGTCCTCGCTGAGCCGGCCGTTGCTGAGCTGGCAGACCAGGCCGTACGGGGAGAGCGAGGCGTCGGTGCCGCCGGACACCACCAGCTTGGTGCCCTTGGCGAGCACCCGGCGGGACTGGGCAAGCGCGTCAAGCCCGCCCGCCTGCTCCGAGCAGACGACACCGCACGGGCCGCGCATGCCGTGCCGGATGGACAGCTGGCCGGTGGTCGCCGCGTAGAACCAGGCGATGGCCATGTACGCGCCGACCGCCTGCGGCCCCTCCGCGTACAGCTTCTGCAGCTCACGCTGGCCGAACTCGACACCGCCGGAGGAGTTGGCGGTGATCACCGCCATGTCCAGGTCGGCGAAGGCGCCGGTGTCCACCGCCGCGTCCGCGAGCGCCTGATTGGTCGCGGCGAACGCGTACTGTGTCATCGGGTCGGTCTCGCTGACAAGCCGCTGCGGCGCGTGGTCGTTCGGGTCGAAGCCGTCGGCCTCCCCCGCCACCCGCACCGGATAGCCCGCCGGGTCGAAGCGGGTGATCGGGCCGAGCCCGGACTTGCCGTCCAGAGTGGCCTGCCACCACGACTCACGGTCGAGGCCGTTGGGCGCCACGACACCGATGCCGGTGATCACAGGGGTGCTGGTGCTCATCCGGCCGCCCTCCTCGGCGAGGTGAGGACGACGGCGCTCTGGAAGCCGCCGAAGCCGCTGCCGACGCTCAGCACGACGTCCAGTTCGGCCTCGCGCGCGGTGCCCGGCACGTAGTCCAGGTCGCACTCGGGGTCCGGGACCTCGTAGTTCGCGGTGGGCGGGATCGCCCCCCGGTCCATCGCCAGCGCACTGGCCGCGATCTCGATCGAGCCGATCGAGCCGAGCGAGTGCCCGACCATCGACTTGATCGAGCTGACCGGGATGTCGTACGCGTGGTGCCCGAGGCTGCGCTTGTAGGCGGCGGTCTCGTGCCGGTCGTTCTGCTTGGTACCGCTGCCGTGGGCGTTGGCGTAGTCGATCTCGTCCGGGTTGATCCGGGCCTCGTCGAGCGCGGCGGTGATCGCCTCGCCCATCTCCCGGCCGTCCGGGCGGAGACCGGTCATGTGGAAACCGTTGGCACGGGCCGCGTATCCCGCCACCTCGCAGTAGATCCGCGCGCCGCGGGCCAGGGCGCGCTCCCGCTCCTCGATCACGAAGACCGCCGAGCCCTCGCCGAGCACCAGGCCGTTGCGCCGCCGGTCGAACGGCTTGCACGCGGTCTCCGGGTCGTCGTTGCTGGTGGAGGAGGCCCGCAGGGTGTCGAAGCAGGACACGGTGATCGGGTAGATGGGCGCGTCGGTCGCCCCGGCCACCATCACGTCGGCCGAGCCCTCGCGGATCAGGTCCACCGCGTACCCGACGGCGTCGATACCCGCGCAGCAGCCGGAGCTGACCACGGTCGAAGGCCCCTCCGCGCCCGCCGCCCACGCCACCTCGGAGGCGAGCGAGCTGGACATGACGTACGAGTACAGATGCGGCTTCATGTACCCCGGGTCGACCAGCCACTGCCGGCCGTTGTCGCTGACCGTGCGGTACTCCTGCTCCATCGAGATCGCGTTGCCGACACCGTTGCCGACGCTGACCCCGACCCGGTGCGGATTCTCGGTGTCCATGTCGATGCCGCTGTCGGCGAGCGCCTCCCGGGCGGCGACGAGCGCGAACTGTCCCGCCCGGTCGGTGCGCCGGATCTCCTGGTACGAGAGGCCCGCGGCCTCCGGGTCGAAATCGCATTCCGCACCGATCCTGCTGCGGAACGGGGACGGGTCGAACAGGGTGATCCGCCGGGTGGCGGTACGGCCCTTGACGATCATCTCCCAGAAGTTCTCCCGGCCCGGCTGCCCGGGAGCGACCACGCCGATCCCGGTGATGACTGCTCTTGCTGTCATCCGGCGCTCCCCACCTCGGGCAGGGTGCCCTCGCCGGGCAGCGGCTCGCAGTCGACGTGGCCCAGTTCCGGGCTCGGCGCCAGCGGGCTGAGGAAGAAGGCGACGAACGCCTGCTCGTCACCCGGGTTCTCGATCCGGTGCCGGACGCCGATCGGCACCATGAAGGATTCGCCGGGCTCAAGGATCAGCTCCCTGCCGTCGATCCGGAGCAGCACGCGGCCCCGGATCGCGTGGAAGAACTCCTCGGAGTGCGGGTGGTAGTGCTCGGCGACGAACTCCCCGGGCTCCAGCGTGCCGACACCCATGAATCCCGAGGTCGCGCCACAGGTCTTGGGGCTGAGCAGGACACGCAGGTCACCGCCGCGCTTGCGGTTCGGCGGCATGTCGTCGATGGCGACCTTGATGAGGTCGGTGGTCTGCATGGGGTGCTCCACAGAGGGGTACGGAAGGGGACGGATGCGGCGGACGGCGGTCAGGGCGTCCAGCTGTAGAAGATCTCGGCCATCGAGTCCTTCGGCTCCCGCCAGTCGGGGGAGTACGGAGTCATGAACTCCTGCAGGCGGGTGTTGATGTCCTCGTACAGCGGGTGGCTGCGGGCCTGGTAGAGACGGCCGTTGATGGGCGTCTCGGCCTCCACGAGGTGGAAGTACAGGCCGTGGAAGCGGAACAGCGTGCGCCGCTGGACCCCGATCATGTGCGGAAGTCCGGTCGCGTCGGATTCGGCGAACAGCGCGGCCACCTTCTCCGCGTCGTCGTGGTCCATGCGCGCGACGATCAGTGTGCGATGAGCCATGGGTACTCCTCGGGAAAGTCGCCCGGAGCGGTCGGGCGGTGCGGTGGCCGAGAGCGGTACGACCCCGCCGGTATGACAATTCAGATGATTCACCGGCCGGCTTGAGGCGGAGTCCAGCCCAACTCGACGTCCGAATGGAGCCGCTGCTCCGCCGAGCGGTCATGCGCGGGCTCGTCCGTGGACCCGGCCGCGGACTCGCTCGCGGCACCCGCGAGGCCGTCCCCCAGGACGGCCCGCTCGCGCGGCAGGAGTACGGCGGTGACCGCGGCCACCGCCGCGAACCCGGCCAGGTAGCCCCACAGCGGCACCGCGCCGACCAGCCGGGACAGCTGCCCGCCAAGCCCCGCGCCGAGCGCCGCACCCAGATAGAAGAGGCCCATCATCCGGCCCCGGTGGCCCTCCGGCGCGGTCTCCGCCGTGCTGCTCAGACCCACCGGGCCGAACACCAGCTCCCCGCAGGCCACCCAGAGGAAAGCGACGAGCAGCCACAGTGGCGAGACCGGCCCCCCAGCGCCGTCGGCCAACCAGGCACCGACCGCGAGCACCGCGAAGCCGGCCGCCGCGAAACCGAGCCCGACCGCGAACTTCCGCCCGCCGCCCCGACGGCCGCCGTCGACGCGCCGGGCCCCCACGCGCAGCCACAGCCACGCGAACAGCGGCGCGAGCAACAGCAGGAACAGCGGATGCGCGGACTGGAACCAACTCGCGGGCACCAGGAAACCGCCCACCGTACGGTCGGTGTGCTCCCGAGCGAACAGGCTGAACACCGAGCCGAGTTGCCCGAACATCGCCCAGAACAGCACCGACGGCGCGAACACCCGGAGATAGCCGCGCACCCGGGCCCGCTCCGCCACCTTCAGCTCACCGCCGCGCATCAGCCGCCGGAAGTACCAGACCGGTGCCACCAGCGAGCCGATCCCGCACAGTCCGAGCACCGGATGCAGCGCCGCACCGCCCGCCGCGAGCGCCCCCGCCGCGAGCAGCACCGCGAGCGCGAGCGCCACCCAGGCACCGCGCACCAGCCGCCGCATCGACTCCGGCGGCAGCGGGCGGCTCGGCCCCGTACGGGCACCACGGAGCGTGGGCGCCCCGCGCAGATACTGCAGCACGCCGAACGCCATCCCGACCGCCGCCGCCCCGAAGCCCAGATGCCAGGCCACCCGCTCACCGAGCGCACCCGTGACCAGCGGCCCGATCAACGCGCTGACCTGCACGCTCATGTAGAAGAGGGAGAACGCCGCCTGGCGCTGCGCACTTGAGGCGCCCGGGTTCATCTGGTCGAAGATCACCGGCAGGTTGGGCTTGAGCAGCCCCGTACCGCAGGCGATCAGCATCAGCCCGGCGTAGAACGCGGTCTGCGCGGGCACCGCCATGCAGGCGTGCCCGGCCGCGATCACCACCGCGCCGGTGAGCATCGCCCGATGGGTGCCGAGCACCCGGTCGCCCAGCCAGCCGCCGGGCATCGCGGCCAGGAAGGACGCCGAGACGTACAGGCCGAACAGGGCGCCCGCCGTACCGTCCGGCAGGCCGAGGCCGCCTTCGGCGCGGGGCGCCGTCGCGTACAGGAAGAGCAGCGCCTGCATGCCGTAGAAGCTGAACCGCTCCCACATGTCGGTCATGAACAGGGTGCTGAACCAGCGCTCGCGGAACATCGACCGCAGCGGGCGGTCCGGCGCGGCTTCGGGCGCGGCGCCCGGAGGAGCCTCGGGCGCGGTCCCCGGCGTGGACGAGGGCGTGATCACAGCGCGATACCGCCGTCGATCCGCACGACCTGACCGGTGATGTAGTCGGCCGCGTCGGACAGCAGGAACGCGACCAGTTCGGCCACCGACTCCGCGGTCCCGAAGCGGCCCATGGCGACCTTCCCGACCGCGGCCGCCCGCGCCTTCTCCGACATCCCGGCCAGCATGTCGGTCTCGACGAAGCCCGGTGCCACCGCGTTCACCCGCACCCCGTACGGGGCTACCTCCTTGGCGAGCGCCCGGGTCAATCCGTTCAGACCGGCCTTGGCGGTGGCGTAGTTGGTCTGGCCCGGGTTGCCGTACACCCCGATCACCGACGACACGTTCACGATCGCGCCCGCCCGCCGGGTCAGCATCCCGCGCACCACCGCGCGGGTGGTGTGGAAGGCCCCGTCCAGACTGGTGCCGACCACGGAGTGCCAGTCGGCCGCCGACATCAGCGCCATCGGCCGGTCCTTGAGCACCCCGGCCGAGTTGACCACCGCGTGCGGCGCGCCGAGCTTCTCCTCCGCGCCCGCCACGAAGGCGGCGACCGCCTCCGGGTCCGTGACGTCGCAGACCGCGTGGTGCACGGCCGCCCCCGCCTCCTGGCACAACCGGACGGTCTCCAGGGCCGCCCCGTCCGCCGAGCGGGAGCAGAAGCCGATGTCGTGGCCGCCCTCCGCGAGCCGCACCGCGATCGCCCGGCCGATGCCCCTCGAGCCGCCGGTCACCAGCGCAACGCGCCTTCCGGTCATCTTCCTGTCCCCTTCGCCGCACCGTGGCCGGGGCGGCTGCCACGGCCACGGCGAGCATCGTCCAGCCGCCTCGAGGCAGGCTCGAAGGGCCCCCGCCACGCTGGGCACATGGTGGAGAACCTCTTCGAGCAGAACCTGCTGTGGGCCGTGCTTGCCGCGGTCTTCTGGGCCTACGCGGCGCGCGGCGCCCGCACCCTGGCGACCCGGCGCACCGTCCGCTCGGTGCGGCGCCGGGCCCGCCTCGGCCTGGTCCTCGTCACCGTGTCGCTGCTGGTGCTCGCGCTGCGGGTGGGCCTCGCGGTCAGTCTCGCCGCCGCCGCGGGCTGGCCGGCCGCCGCCGACTTCGTGCTCTTCGCGGCCGTGCCGCTGGCCCTGGCGGGCGCGGCGGTGGCGGTGTTCACGGTCCCGGCGTACGTGCGGGTGGCCCGCGTCGCCCGGGACGTCGGCAAGGCTCCCGGGGCCGGTCCTGCGCCCACCGGGCGGCGCGCCGAGCCCGTAGTGGCCGGGACCGGCCGTGCCGACGGCCGGAGCGGCGGCCGCCCGGCCGGACTCCCCGGGCCCGCCGTCGAGCCGTCGGTGCCCGCCACGCTGCGCGCCGCGGCCGCCAACCCGCGGCTCGTCGTGCCGGTACGAGTCTGCCTCGCCGTGGCCCTGATGGCCGCAGTACTCACCCTCCACCCACCGGCCCCTCCCTACACCGGCCTCTTCGTCCTCGAACTCGCCCTTCTCGCCGCCCTGTCGGGCGCGCTGCTGCTGCTCCAGCAGCAGCGCCGCACCGACCTCGCCGCCGAGGACTGGACCCGCCCGTCCCGGGCCCGCCGGCTGCTGCGCCCCGTCACGCTGCTGACCTCGGTCGCCCTGGTCTCCACCGCGGGCTGCAGCCTGATGTGGCAGAACAGCCGACTGCCCGACACCCTCGGCGGCACCCAGCACACCCACAGCTTCGACCTCGGCGGCGGACCCGCCGCGGGCCACGCCGTCGCACGGGACGTCACCGCCCTCACCGGACCACGCGACGAGCAGCCCGCACGCCGCATCACCCTCACCGCCACCAGCCGCACGATGACCCTGGAGTCCGGCGAGAAGGTGAAGGCTCTCGCCTTCAACGGCACCCTGCCGGGGCCCGAACTCCGCCTGGTGCGCGGCGAACCGACCGAGGTCGTGCTGATCAACCAGAACGTCGAGGAAGGAGTGACCGTGCACTGGCACGGCGTCGACGTCCCCAACGCGGAGGACGGCGTCGCCGGGGTCACCCAGGACGCGGTGCGGCCCGGCGAACGGCACGTCTACCGGTTCAGGGCTCCCCGGGCGGGCACCTTCTGGTACCACTCGCACCAACAGTCCAGCACGGTCGTCACCCGAGGTCTGTTCGGCGCCCTGATCGTCGACGAGCCGGGCGCCCGCCGGCACGGCGTCGACCGGACCGTGGTCGCCCACGCCTGGCCGATCGCCGATGCCGGGGGCGACGGGGCCCAGGGCAGCCCGCCGCGCGGCGGCGGTGGCGCACTCAGCGGCCAGAACGGCATGGGCGGCCTGCTCCGCACCGCACTCGGCGACTCCACCCGGCCCCGTACCGAGACCGTCGCCGCGGGCACCCCGGTCCGGCTCCGCCTGGTCAACGCCGACAACTGCCCCCGCACGTACTCGCTCGCGGGCACCCCGTTCGAAGTCGCCGCGATCGACGGCAACGAGACCGGCGCGCCCTCCGAGCTCACCGACCGGCGGCTGCGGATCGCCGGCGGCGGCCGCCTCGACCTCACCTACGTCCAGCCCGCGGCCCCGGTCCAGCTCACCGTCATCGGCGACGCCAACGCCTCCGGCGCCGGCCACGGCTTCGAGGGCTGCGGTGAGGACGGAGCCTACGGCGCCGGACGGGCCGGGACCGCGTCGCTGCTGCTCGCACCCGCCGGGACCACCGCCCCGCCGCCCGCGCCGGTCGACGGGCCGGTTTTCGACCCGCTGCACTACGGCAGCCCGGCCGCCACCCCGTTCGGCCCGGCCGGCCGCTTCGACCGGGAGTTCCACCTGGTCCTCGGCAACAGCGTCGGCTTCTTCGACCGGCGCCCCATGATGCTGTGGACCGTCAACAACGCCGTCTACCCCGACATCCCGGCGCTCCTGGTCGAGGAGGGAGACATGGCCAAGGTCACCTTCGTCAACCGCAGCCTCGACGACCACCCGATGCACCTGCACGGCCATCGGATGCTGGTGCTCTCCCGCGACGGCGAGCGGGCCACCGGCAGCCCCTGGTGGACCGACACCCTCAACGTCGCCCCCGGCGAGCGGTACGAGGTGGCCTTCCGCGCGGACAATCCCGGCGTGTGGACGGACCACTGCCACAACCTCGACCACGCCCGCGACGGCATGGTGCTCCACCTCGCCTACGACGGTGTCACCAGCCCGTACGAAGCGGGCCGGGCCAGCGGCAATCAGCCGGAGTGAACGGGCGCCGACGCGGCAGCGTGCGGGCCCGTGAGCGCGAGCAGCCGCTCACGGGCCGCGCGCACGCTCCGCCGGTCCTCCCCGGGCCCCTTCGCCCGGGGCGGCAGGGTGGCGAGGACCTCGCTGCGCCCGGCCCGTACCGCCGCATGCCCCCGGGCGATGACCGTCAGACTCTGCGCGGGCCCGGCCTCCACCAGGACCCGGTCCCGCTCCGCGAGCAGCCGGTCGAGCGTCGGCCAGAACAGCACCGGGGCCGTCGGCTGGCCCGCCCAGAACGCCGGCGCCACCGCCTCGGCCGGCCCCAGCGGGCCCGTGGTGTACGCCGAATGCAGCGGCACCCGGGGCGCGCCGAGCCGCATCGGGCGCACCAGCTCCTCCGTCGGCGTGACCAGGGGAGCGAGCGCCGGGCTGTGGTACGGGCTGCGCGCGGCGAGTCGCCGGAAAGTCAGCCCGTCCGCCACGAGCCGTCCGGCCACCGCTTCGAGCGGCCCGTCGGGACCCGAGAGGACCGTGTGCCGGGGCGCGTTCACCGCCGCCACCACGACCTCCCCGCCCACGTACTTCGCGAGGTCCTCCACCGCCGCGGCCACTGCCAGCATCCCGCCGGACGGCGTGGTCCGCTGCATCAGCACCCGCGCCCAGAGCAGCCGCACCGCGTCCGGGAGCGGAAACACCCCGGCAAGCACCGCCGCTGTGAACTCGCCCATGCTGTGCCCCAGATAGGCGTCCGGGCGCACCCCCCAGCTCTCCACGAGTCGCCCCATCGCGTAGTTCACCGCGAACAGCAGCGGCGCCGCACGCGTGTCGGCCTCCATCGGCACCACCGGCGCCGCCGCCAGCCAGTCCGCGCGGGCCTCGTCGCCCACCGGCCCGAGCAGCCCGAGGACCTCGTCCACAGCCGCCGTGAACACCGGCTCGTGCAGGTACAGCCCGGCGGCCATGCGGGGGTGCTGCGCCCCGGTGCCCGGGAACATCAGGACGACGGAACGACGCCGGGAGGAAGCCATCGACGCAGAAGTCATGGCGCCAGCGTGGTCCGCATCGATCGAGCCGTTCTCCAGTGCCCCATGCAGAAGCGTTCGAGCCCGCCTTGAGCCCTCCGGCGCATCCTGCGTCGCATGACCGTTGTCGAGGAAATCCCCCCGGGACCCGGAATCAGCCCCGGCGCCGCGGCCTCCGCGGAAAGCTGCCTGCGCGACCGCGCGGCCGAACTCGCCGCCCTGCGCGAACGCGTGCGCCAAGGCCCCGGCGAACACGCCACCGAGGCCCAGCACGCCAAGGGCAAACTGACCGCCCGAGAGCGCATCGACCTCCTCTTCGACGAGGGCACCTTCTCCGAGATCGAGGAGCTGCGTCGGCACCGCGCCACCGGCTTCGGCCTGGAAGGCCGCCGCCCGCACACCGACGGCGTCGTCACCGGCTGGGGCAAGGTGCACGGCCGCACCGTCTTCGCCTACGCCCACGACTTCCGGATCTTCGGCGGCGCCCTCGGCGAGGCGCACGCCGAGAAGATCCACAAACTGATGGACCTCGCCGAGGCCGCCGGCGCGCCCCTCGTGGGCCTCTGCGACGGCGCCGGGGCCCGCATCCAGGAGGGCGTCACCGCCCTCGCCGGATACGGCGGCATCTTCACCCGCAACGTGCGCAACTCCGGGGTGATCCCGCAGATCAGCGTGGTCCTCGGGCCCTGCGCGGGCGGCGCCGCCTACTCCCCGGCGCTCACCGACTTCGTCTTCATGGTGCGCGGCATCGCCCAGATGTTCATCACCGGGCCCGACGTGGTGCAGGCCGTCACCGGCGAGGTCATCACCCATGACGCGCTCGGCGGCGCCGACGCCCACGCCTCCGTCTCCGGCGTCGCCCACTTCGCCTGCGACGACGAGGAGTCCTGCCTCGAGGACGTGCGCCACCTGCTTTCGCTGCTGCCCGCGAACAACCGTGAGCTGCCGCCCGGCGCCCCCACCACCGACCGCCCGGACCGGCGCACGGAGGCACTGCTCGACCTGGTCCCGGCCGACCCGGGGCGCGCATACGACATACGGGCGGTGATCGAGGAGATCGTCGACGACGGCGACTACCTGGAGATCCAGGGAAACTGGGCGACGAACATCGTCTGCGCCCTCTCCCGGCTCGACGGGCAGGTGGTGGGCGTGGTGGCGAACCAGCCGTCGGCGTCCGCCGGGGTCCTCGACATCCGGGCCTCGGAGAAGGCGGCCCGCTTCGTGCAGACCTGCGATTCCTTCAACATCCCGCTGGTGACCCTGGTCGACGTGCCCGGCTTCCTGCCCGGCGTCGAACAGGAGCACGGCGGCATCATCCGGCACGGCGCCAAGCTGCTCTACGCCTACTGCAACGCCACCGTGCCCCGGGTGCAGCTGATCCTGCGCAAGGCGTACGGTGGCGCCTACATCGTGATGGACTCGCGGTCCATCGGCGCCGACGTGTCGCTGGCCTGGCCGAGCAACGAGATCGCGGTGATGGGCGCGGAGGGCGCGGCCAATGTGGTCTTCCGCCGCGAGATCGCGGCGGCCGCCGACCCGGACGCGGCCCGCGCCCGGCTGGTGAAGGAATACCGCGCCGAGCTGATGCACCCGTACTACGCGGCCGAACGCGGCCTTGTCGACTCGGTCATCGACCCGGCGGACACCCGGATCCGGCTCATCGACGCCCTGGCGATGCTGCGCGCCAAGCACGCACCGCTGCCCAGCCGCAAGCACGGGAACCAGCCCCAGTGAGCGCCGCCCCCATCAAGGTGCTGCGGGGCGCGCCGACCCCCGAGGAACTGGCCGCCTGCGTCCTGGTGCTCCAGGCCCTGGCGACCACCCGGCCCCAGTCCGCCGAGCCCCTCCCCGACACCCCGCCCCGCGCGATGTGGCCCCGCCCCACGGCCCCGCTCGCCGCGCCCGCGGCGGCGTGGTCGTCGGGCCGGGCGGGGGCGTGGCGGGCGCCGTGACACCCCGCCGCATCAGGGGGAAGCAGTACGTCTCCGCGACGTCCGGAAAGCAGTCCCCGAACCACGCGTAGTCCGCTCCGGTCTCTGCGACGCCGGCTCGTCGAGTCCGCCGAACAGCGGTGGCGGGCCGTACACGCGCCCCGCCTCGTCGCCCCCGTCCGCGCCGGAGCCCGCTTCGGGGGCGGCCGCCTTGTCGAACGCCCCGAGACCCCCGCGGCCTGATCGAGCGCCCGGCCGACGCTGTCCCGAACGGTCCCGGTGAGGTCGTGGTGCAAACCGGTGACATCGCCCGGGGCGCGCTCGGCCGCCTGGTACTGCGCCATGCGGCGCACGCCGCGCGGAAGTCGGGATCCTGAGTGAGTCCGGCGAGTTCCGCCCAGGCGTCGGCCTGCTCGGGTCCGGGGTCGTCCGGCAGTTGGGGCATGGCCGAGCGCATCATGTCGATGAAGTCGACGACGAGGAACAGACGCTCGCCGAGTGGATCGATCCGGGCGGCATGGACCTGTGCCGGCGCTCCTCGCCGCGCGCCTGGACCAGGGCGGAGCGTGGACATCACGCTCAGCGGGAAGACCCCGACGACCACTACGCGCAGGTGACACGGCGCGGAGCCCGGCTGGGCCGCGGCCTTCTCCGTTGTGCCGCGATCCTGCACACCGTCGCCAAGCGGCGGGTCACGGGGCCGGCGGGTCCCTTCCGGGGCCCGCGGGCCCCGGGAGCGTTCCCGCGGCCCGCATCGCATTCCCCCGGCGTCGCCCTCCCCCGCGCGGGCAAGCTGTACGCAGGACGCGGGGCGAGCGGAGGAGGGCAGGGACGTGGACCTCAGCAGGCGGGCCTACCGCGGGCAGCGGTGGGCGGCCAGGGGGGCGCTGGCCGCCGCCGTGCTCGCGGTGTTCGTGCCGCTCGCGTACGGCGGTGCGGTCGGCGTCCTGGTGCTGGTGGCCGGCTTCGCGGGGCTGCCCGTCACGACGGCCGCCGTCTGGTGGGCGCTGACGCTGCGCGGCCCGGTGCGCTGGGCGGCGGCCGGGCTGGCGGTGGCCGTGCCCGCCGCCGTCGTCACCCTGTACGCCGTCACCCTCGCCTGGGCGCTGCCGCTGTCGGTGGCGCTGTGGGCGCTCGCCGTCTGGAGCGGCCGGTACGCCCTGCGGGGCACCGGCGGCGACCGGGTGCGGGTGCGGGAGCGCCGGACGGCTCCGCCGAAGCGGCCCTTCCTCCTGATGAACCCCCGGTCGGGCGGGGGGAAGGTGACCCGGTTCGAGCTGCGGGAGAAGGCCGAGCGGCTGGGGGCGCGCGTCGTGCTGCTCGACGCGCAGGAGCGGCAGGACGTCACCGCCCTGGCCCGGGCCGCCGTCGCGGAGGGCGCGGACCTGCTGGGGGTCGCGGGCGGCGACGGCACGCAGGCGCTGGTCGCCGCCGTGGCCGCCGAGCACGGCCTGCCGTTCCTGGTGATCAGCGCCGGCACCCGCAACCACTTCGCGATGGACCTGGGCCTGGACCGCGACGACCCCGCCGCCTGCCTGGACGCGCTCACCGACGGCGTCGAGCTCCGCGTCGACCTCGGCTTCGCCGCCGGCCACCCCTTCGTCAACAACGCGTCCTTCGGGGCGTACGCGGCCATCGTGCAGCACCCCTCCTACCGCGACGACAAGCTCGGCACCAGCCTGGAGCTGCTGCCCGACCTGCTCACCCACCAGCAGGGCCCCCGGCTGACCGTGCGCGCCGGGGGGACGACGCTGACCGACCCGCAGGCCGTGCTGGTCAGCAACAACCCCTACCGCACGGGTGACCCGTTCGGGTTCGGCCGGCGCGAACGGCTGGACTCCGGCGCGCTCGGCGTCCTCGGGCTCAGGGTGGACAGCGCGGCCGCGGCCGCCGCCCTGCTGCTGGCGCCGGAGCCGGAGAGCCTCACGGTCCTCACCGCCCGCGAGGTGGTCGTCGAGGCAGACCGGCCGGAGATCGAGGTCGGCATCGACGGCGAGGCCCGCGTCCTGCCCACGCCGGTGCGCTGCCGTATCGCGCCGCGCGCCCTGCGGGTCCGCGTCCCCCGCCACCGCCCCGGCGTCCAGCCGCCCCGGCCGCCCCTGGACTGGCGTCGGCTGCGGAAGCTGGCGACGACGGTCGGCCGTACCGCTCTGCCCCGGCGGCTGGAGCGGCCCCCGCGGCCGGGCTGAGGGCCGGCGAAGGCGCCCTCCGGCCGGCGGTCTCGCGGGCGGTCCGCGCTCGCGGACGGGTCACGCGGCGACCAGGGTCACCGTCCGGGCCTGGCCGGCGTGGACGCGGGGCACGGGCAGGATGCCGAGGGTGTGCAGTCCCAGCAGGGTGACCTCGGCGTGGGCGGGCCCGGCCACGAGGGCCCGCCCCGCGACCCGGGCGGTGTTGACCCAGCGGTGCTCCTCTCCGTCGCACACGGCGCGGGTGCCGCCGATGCCGTAGCGGAGCGTCGTGGACTGGGCCACGGAGCTGCCGACGAACACCGGGATGCCGGCGGTGACGCAGCGGTAGGTGCCGGAGAGGGTGACCGTGCCGTCCGCGGCGACACGGCCCGTCGGGTCGACGGTCACGGACTCGTCCGGAGCCGCGTGCGCGGGCGCGGCGGGCGCGGTCAGCAGGAGCACGGCGGCGCCGGCGGCGACGGCGGTGAGGACGCGGCGGAAGGACATGGGAAACCTCCTGTGGACGGGCTTTCCAGGGATGTCCACTGGTACCGGGCGGACCTCGCCCGGGCCGTGATCGTCACCCCTTCGGTGGCGCGTCATCCACAGGCGTGTCCCGCGGGCGGTCCTGCCGTCCGGGCCGGACCGCCCGGCGTGCCGGCGCCCGGCCGTCCTGTCCGGCGTGCCGCCCGGTCACGTCCCGGAGGCGAACTCCCGCAGCGGCGCGACGAGTCGCCCCGGCTGGTCCCCGGCGGTCAGCGTCCGGGAGTCCTCGGTCTCCGCCGGCCGTCCCCGGGGCAGGGGTCCGGCGGGGCGGCGGCCGCGGGCGCGCCGACCCGTCCGGCCCGCGGGCGCACGGTCCGGCGGCCGCCGCCGGACCGGCGCGGGCCGGGCGACGGCCCGCGACACCTGGGGTGACCAGCGACGATGCCGAAGACCTAAAATGATCAACGTGTCCGACCAGCATGCACCACGGTCTTTGATCGTCACGCTCTACGGCGCGTACGGCCGCCACCTGCCCGGCCCCGTTCCCGTCGCCGAGCTGATCCGGCTGCTGGCCGCGCTCGGTGTGGACGCCCCCTCCGTCCGCTCGTCGGTGTCCCGGCTGAAGCGGCGCGGGCTGCTCGTGCCGGCCCGTACGGCCGGGGGCGCGGCCGGGTACGAGCTGTCGCCGGACGCCCGCCGGCTGCTCGACGACGGCGACCGGCGCGTCCACGCCGCGGTGCCGGCGCGGGACGAGGGCTGGGTGCTGGCGGTGTTCTCCGTGCCGGAGTCGGAGCGGCAGAAGCGGCACGTACTGCGTTCGCGGCTGGCCGGGCTGGGCTTCGGCACCGCCGCCCCGGGCGTGTGGATCGCCCCGGCCCGGCTGTACGAGGAGACCCGGCACGCCCTCCGGCGGCTGCGGCTCGACGGGTACGTGGACTTCTTCCGCGGCGAGCACCTCGGCTTCGCGCCGACCGCCGAGGCGGTGGCCCGCTGGTGGGACCTGGCCGCGATCGCCAAGGAGCACGAGGCGTTCCTCGACCGGCACGCGCACGTGCTGCGCGCCTGGGAGCGCCGCGCCGACACGCCGCCCGAGGACGCCTACCGCGACTACCTCCTCGCCCTGGACTCCTGGCGCCGCCTCCCCTACACCGACCCGGGCCTGCCCGCGCGGCTGCTGCCCGCCGACTGGCCGGGCGTCCGCTCGGCCGCCGTGTTCCGGGCGCTGCACGAGCGGCTGCGGGACGCGGGCGCCGCCTTCGCCGGCCTGGAGCCGTAGCCGCACGGACGTGACCTCGCGCACGTCGCGGATCGCCGGCACAGCCCTCGGCTCCCGCCGGCCGTCGGGTCGTGGGCGGGGGGAGGGACGGGCGCGCACGGCCACCGCGGCAAGGGCCCGGGGAGCCGCCGTCCGGGCCGCCGGGCCGCCGGGCGCGGGCAGGACCGCCCTCGCCCGCCCGCGCGGTGCCCGTCGGACGGCTCCGCCGGACAGCGCCGTACCATTCACCGAGTCGACAGCAGGACTTCCTGCTCCCTGAACGGACTCGCCTTGCACGAACACCCCCCGGCCCGCCCGTCGCCCGGCCACCGCCCCTCATGGAGACGCGCCATGCCGTCCCTTTCGCCCGCCTCCTGGCGTGTCCCGCTGCCGCACACCGCCGCGGCGGTGCCCGTGGCCCGCACGCTGGTCCGTACGGCGCTGGCCGAGCTGGAGCACGGGGCCGACAGCGACACCGCGGAACTGCTCACGGCGGAGCTGGTCGCCAACGCCGTGGAGCACACCGCCGGGCCGATCGAGCTGGTGGTGGAACTGCTGCCGACCTGCTGCCAGGTCGAGGTGCGCGACTCGGACCCGGCGCCGCCCGGCGACCTCGTCCGGCCGGCCGGCGGCGAGCCGGACCCCTGGCAGGAGCACGGGCGCGGTCTGCTGCTGATCCGCGCCCTGAGCTCGTCCTGCGGGCACCGCCCCGCCGGCTCCGGCAAGGCGGTGTGGTTCAGACTGCCTGTCGTACCGGCTCCGCGGCGTCCGTCGCCGTGACCGCCGCCAGGCGCGAGGCGCGGCGCCCGTAGAGGAGGTACACGCCGAGTCCGGCCGCCAGGAACACGGCGAACTGGAGCCAGGTGTCCGGGCCCGTCTCGTACATCAGGTACAGGCAGCAGGCGACGCCGAGCAGCGGGGTCACCGGGGACAGCGGCACCCGGAAGGTGCGGGCCAGACCCGGTTCGCGGCGGCGCAGCGCGAGCACGGCGACGTTGACGGCGGCCATGGTGGCGAGCGTGCCGATGGTGCACAGGTCGACCACCGCGTCCAGCGGGGCGAAGGCCGCCGGGAGCGCGAAGACGACGGCGACGATCAGGGTGCCGGCGACGGGCGTCGCGGTCCGCGGGGACACCTTCTCGAACACGGGGGGCACCAGGCCGTCCCGGGACATCGACAGCAGGATGCGGGTCTGGCCGTACATCACGGCGAGCACCACCGAGGCGATGGCGACGACCGCGCCGAACGCGACGACGCCGCCGCCGATGGCGGAGCCGGTGACCTCGTTGACGACGTACGACAGCGCGGCGGGCCGCCCGCCGACCTCGTCGCCGCCGATCGCGCCGATCGCGGCCAGGGCGACCGCGCAGTACAGCAGCGTGATCAGGCCGATGCAGACCAGGATCGCGACGGGGACGTCCCGGCGCGGGTTCCGCGCCTCCTCGCCGGCCGTGGTGATCGCGTCGAAGCCGATGTACGAGAAGAACGCGGCCGTGGTGCCCGCGCCGATGCCGCCGAGCCCGGCCGGGGAGAACGGGGTGAGGTGGCCGGCCCGGAAGGCGGTGAAGCCGATCGCGCAGAAGGCGACGAGGACGGCGAGCTTGAGGACGGCCATCGCGGCCGTGGCGCGGGCGCTCTCGCGCACCCCGCGCACCAGCAGGACGGCGGCCATGGCGATGACCAGCACCGCCGGGAGGTTGACCGCCCCACCCTCGCCGGGACCGGCGGACAGCGCGGCCGGGATCCGGACGCCGAGGAGGCTGTCCAGCAGCTCGTTGACGTACTGGCTCCAGCCGACCGCGACCGCGGACACCGACACGCCGTACTCGAGGAGCAGGCACCAGCCGACCAGGAAGGCCGTGGTCTCGCCCAGCCCGGCGTAGGCGAAGGAGTACGAGGACCCGGAGACCGGGATGGCGCCGCCCAGCTCGGCGAAGGCGAACGCGGTGAGGACGCAGGTGATCGCGGCCAGGACGAAGGAGACGACGACGGCCGGGCCGGCCTGGGCGACCGAGTCGGACAGGCCGACGAAGATGCCGGTGCCGACGATCGCGCCGACGCCGAAGCAGACGAGGTGGAACAGCCCCATCGTGCGCTTCAGACCGTGGCCCGCACGGTCGGCGCCCGACTCCGCCACGAGGAGGGCGGGGGACTTGATACGGGAGGCGGGCATGCGGGTGGTGCTCGTTTCTGGTGGTACGGGATGCGGCGGATCCGCCGCGTGGCAGCCACGGAAGGGGTGGTTCCGGGCCGTCGGACAGGACAAGCCCTGCTGAGGGGCCTTGCTGGGGCGCCGGTCGGGCGGGGCGCCGGTCAGGCGAGCGTGGCGACGAGGACCGCCTTGATGGTGTGCAGACGGTTCTCCGCCTCGTCGAACACGACCGAGTGCGCCGACTCGAACACCTCGTCCGACACCTCCAGGTACGTCAGGCCGTGCGCCTCGTGGATCTCCCGGCCGACCTTGGTGCCCAGGTCGTGGAAGGCGGGCAGGCAGTGCAGGAACTTCACGTCCGGGTTGCCGGTGGCGCGCAGCACGTCCATGGTCACCGCGTACGGGGCGAGGGCGGTGATCCGCTCCTCCCAGACCTCCTTGGGCTCCCCCATGGAGACCCAGACGTCGGTGGCGACGAAGTCGGCGCCGCGCACGCCCTCCTGGAGGGACTCGGTGAGCGTGATGCGGGCGCCGCTGGACCCGGCGAGCTCACGGGCCCGGTCGACGACCTCCTGGGCGGGCCAGTAGGTCTTCGGGGCGACGATCCGCACGTCCATGCCGAGCAGGGCCGCGGTGACGAGGTAGGAGTTGCCCATGTTGAAGCGGGCGTCGCCGAGGTAGGCGAACGCGGTCTCCGTCAGCGGCTTGGCGCAGTGCTCGGTCATGGTGAGCACGTCGGCGAGCATCTGGGTGGGGTGCCAGTCGTCGGTCAGGCCGTTGTAGACGGGCACGCCCGCGTACGCCGCCAGCTCCTCCACCTTGGCCTGGCTGTCCCCGCGGTACTCGATCGCGTCGTACATCCGGCCGAGCACGCGCGCGGTGTCCTTCACGGACTCCTTGTGGCCGATCTGCGACCCGGACGGGTCGAGGTAGGTCGTCGAGGCGCCCTGGTCGGCGGCGGCGACCTCGAAGGCGCAGCGGGTGCGCGTGGAGGTCTTCTCGAAGATCAGCGCGATGTTCTTCCCCCGCAGGTACCGGGTCTCGGTCCCGGCCTTCTTGGCGGCCTTCAGCTCGGCGGCCAGCTCGACCAGACCGAGGAACTCCCGCTCGGTGAAGTCGAGCTCCTTGAGGAAGTGGCGGCCGGCGAGGGCGGTCGGGACTGTCGCCATGGGGCGCTCCAGAGGTGCAGGTACAGAGGACTTTTGGAATTCTATACGAGATCCAGAATTTATATACGACCCGCCCCCGCGCTGCCCGGATCCGCGCCTCCCGCCCCCACGCTGCCCGGGTCCGCACCTCCCTCTCCCCCGCCGCCTGCCCCCGTGCCCCTCTCCCCGCGGCCACCTTCCCCCGCTGCCGCCCGCCCCCTCATGCCGCCCGCCCCCGTACGGGGTCCCGCTCGACGGGGCAGCTCATGCAGCGCGGCCCGCCCCTGCCCCGGCCCAGCTCGCTGCCGGGTATCTCGATCACCTCGATGCCCTGCTTGCGCAGGTGCGTGTTGGTGGTGGCGTTGCGCTCGTAGGCGACGACGACGCCCGGCTCGACGGCGAGGACGTTGCAGCCGTCGTCCCACTGCTCCCGCTCGGCCGCGTGCACGTCCTGGGTGGCGGTCAGCACGCGGATCTCGCTCAATCCGAGCGCGGCGGCGATCGCGCGGTGCATGTGCTCCGGCGGATGGTCGGTGACCTTCAGCTCCTTCTCGCCGTCGCCCGGCTCGATGGTGTACGAGCGGAGCATGCCCAGGCCCGCGTACTGGGTGAAGGTGTCGCCGTCGACCATCGTCATCACCGTGTCCAGGTGCATGAACGCGCGCCGCTTGGGCATGTCGAGGGCCACGATCGTCTCGGCGGAGCCGGCCGCGAACAGCTTGTGCGCGAGCATCTCCACCGCCTGCGGCGTGGTCCGCTCGCTCATGCCGATCAGGACCGCCCCGTTGCCGATGACGAGCACGTCCCCGCCCTCGATGGTCGACGGGTAGTCGGCCTGCCCCTGGGACCACACGTGGAACGGCTCGCCGTGGAACAGCGGGTGGTACCGGTAGATCGCCTCGAAGTGCACGGTCTCGCGCTGCCGGGCCGGCCAGCGCATGGCGTTGATGGCGACGCCGTCGTAGATCCACGCGGAGGTGTCGCGGGTGAACAGGTGGTTCGGCAGCGGGCCGAGCAGGAAGTCGTCCAGCTCCATGACGTGGAAGCGCACGGAGGTCGGCTCCGGGTGCGCGTCCAGGAACTCCCGCTTGGTCATGCCGCCGACCAGCGCCTCGGCCAGTTCCCGGGCGGGCAGGGCGTCGAAGGCGGCGCGGAGGTGGTCGGTGGCCAGGGGGCCGTACTCCTTCTCGTCGAAGACCCGGTCCAGCACCAGGGCCCTGGCCTCGGGGAGCTCCAGGGTCTCGGTGAGCAGGTCGCCGAAGAGGTGGACGGCGACGCCGCGGTCGCGCAGGACGTCGGCGAACCCGTCGTGCTCGGCGCGCGCCCGCCGCACCCACAGCACGTCGTCGAAGAGGAGGGCGTCCTTGTTGCTGGGGGTGAGCCTTTTGAGCTCCAGATCCGGCCGGTGGAGGATGACACGGCGCAGCCGCCCGACTTCGGAGTCGACATGGAATCCCATGTCTCCATCCTGACCACCGGGACGCGTTTCATCCCTTGCTCGCGCGGGACCGTCCGGAGCGGGCGGGTCCTGCCGCCGGTGCCGCGACCGCCGCACCACCGCCCGACCGGACCGTCCCGTTCCGGAGCCGGGCGGGCCCGTCCCCCGTGAGAGCTACGCGCAGGTGTCCACTGTGAGGTGACGATTCCCGGTCGCCGTTTCCCTAGCGTTCGGTTCACCCGCGGCGCCCCGGCCGCGGGCCGGGCGAGGGGCCGGAAACGGAACCGGAGAAGGAGTCGTCGTGAAACTGGTGTGGCAGGTCCTGGCCGTGGTCGCGGTCGGTGCGGTCGGTGGCCGGAGCGTCACCGCGGTGCAGGACGACCCGTGGCTCTCGCTCCTCCTGGGCGGCCTGACGGCCGTGCTCTCGGTGTTCGTCTACCGGTGGGTCGTGGGGCGCACCGAGCGGCGCCCGGTCACGGAGCTGGCCCGGGAGGGAGCGCGGAGGTCGCTCCTCCGGGGCACGGTCATCGGTGTCGCGATGTTCGGGTGCGTCATCGCGAACATCTCCTTCCTCGGGGGCTACGAGGTCCACGGCTTCGGCTCGCCGACGGGGGCGATCGGGCTGGTCGGCTTCATGGCCGGCGCCGCCGTCACGGAGGAACTGATGTTCCGCGGCCTGCTCTTCCGGCTCGTGGAGCGAGGGCTGGGCACGTACATCGCGCTGGCGCTGTCCGGTGCTCTGTTCGGCGCGGCCCATCTGCTCAACGAGAACGCCACCGTGCTGGGCGCCGTCGCCATCGCGGTCGAGGCCGGCGGCATGCTCGCCGCCGCGTACGCCGCCACCCGCTCCCTGTGGCTGCCGATCGGCCTGCACTTCGGCTGGAACTTCGCGGAGGCCGGCATCTTCGGCACCGAGGTCTCGGGCAGCGGCGCCACGCACGGACTGCTGGACGCCTCGACGTCGGGCCCCGAGCTGATCACGGGCGGCGAGTTCGGCCCGGAGGCCAGCGTGTACTCGATGCTGTCCGGCGCGCTGCTGACGGTCGCCTTCCTGTGGCTGGCCCGCCGGCGCGGCACTGTCGTTCCCCGGCAGCGCGCCCGGCGCGCCGACGCCCTGGCTACACTCGGCCGGTGATGAGCCTTCAGGGGGCCGGCCGGGTGTGGCACCGGCTCGACGTCACCGTCCGCGACCTTCCGCTCGGGATGCTGTTCCTGGTCGCGTCGTTCCTGCCGGGACTGCGCGGCCAGGGGACACAGCTCGGGGACCTGCCGACCCGCCCCCTCGACGCGCTCGCCGTCGCGGCCCTCGCGCTCGAGAGCCTGCCGCTGGTGGTGCGCCGACGGTGGCCGCTCGTCTGTCTCGCCCTGGTAACGTGCGGCTTCGCCCTCGACCAGCTGCGCGGGTACCACTCGGCCGCCGGCACCGCGCTGCTCGTCGCGCTGATCAGTGCGGGATCCCGTCTGGAACGGCGCCGGCGCACCACCGCGGTCCTTCTCTCCCTGGCGTACGTGCCGCTGGCGGTCGCGCTCTCCCGGCTCGGTTCGGACGGCGAGACGCCGGCGGAGTTCGTGACGTTCTACCTGGTGCTGGCCCTGGCCTGGGGGGCCGGGGCGTGGCTGCGGTCCACCCGTCTCGCGGAGGCCGGACGCCGCGAGCGCGCCGCGGCGCGGGCCCGTACCGCCGAACGCGCCCGGATCGCCCGCGAACTGCACGACGTGGTGACCCATCACGTGACCGCGATGGTCGTACAGGCCGAAGCCGCCCGCTACCTGACCGCCGCACCCGAGCGGCTCGAGCAGTCCCTGACCGCCGTCAGCGACACCGGCCGCCGCGCCCTCACCGACCTGCGCCACCTGCTCGACCTGCTCGACCCCGACCCCGGCACCGATCACGACCACGGCACCGGCACGGCGGAGGCCAAGGAACTCAGGACACCGGCCGTCGGCAGGATCCTCACCCTCGTCGAGCAGACCCGCCGGGCCGGACAGCCGGTGGACTTCACCGAACGGGGCACGCCGCCGACATCGGCCGGCAGCGCCGACCTCGTCGCCTACCGGGTGGTGCAGGAAGCCCTCACCAACGCCCTCAAGTACGCTCACGGCAGCCGGACTTCCGTCGAGGTACGGCACGGCGAGAGGGAGATCACCGTGGAGGTCGGCACGGACGGCGCCGGCTCACGCACCGCCGCCGACGGCGGCGGGCGGGGCCTGGCCGGCCTGCGCGAACGCGTCGACGTCCTGGGCGGCGACTTCAGCGCCGGCGCCGGCCCGGACGGCGGATTCACCGTACGGGCGCGCATCCCCGTCGGCGGCGCCTCGTGAGCGCACCCGTCCGGGTCCTGGTCTGCGACGACCAGGTGCTGGTCCGCACCGGTCTGGTCACCATCATCGACGCCCAGCCCGACATGGAGGTGGCGGGCGCGTGCGGAGACGGACGGACCGGAGTCGAACTGGCCCGCGAGGTACGGCCCGACGTCGTCGTGATGGACATCCGCATGCCGGTCCTCGACGGCCTGGAGGCCACCCGCCTGCTGGCCGGCGCCGGCGTGCCCCACCCCGTCAAGGTCCTCGTGGTGACCACGTTCAACCTGGACGAATACGTCTACGAGGCACTGCGCGCCGGCGCCAGCGGCTTCCTCCTCAAGGACGCGCCCCCGGACCGGCTGCTCCACGGCATCCGGACCGTGGCCACCGGCGCGGCCCTCCTCGACCCCGACGTGACACGCCGGCTCGTCGGCCACTACGCCGCACGCATCCGCCCCACCGGGGACGCCTCCCGCCACCTCCCGCTCACCCCCCGCGAGCTGGAGGTCCTCCGCCTCATCGCGGACGGCCTGTCCAACAGCGAGATCGCCGCGGCCCTCGTCATCAGCCAGGAGACCGTCAAGACCTTCGTCTCCCGCATCCTCACCAAGCTCCAGCTCCGGGACCGCGTCCAGGCCGTCGTCTACGCCTACCGCCACGGCCTGGTCACCTGACACCGCCGTGCGCGCGGCGGCGCGCCGGGAACGCGACGTCGGCGCCGCCCGCCGGGGCGGCGGAAGCACCCTGGAGCCGCGGGTCCACCGGCTCCGACTCCAGTGCCGGCACGCCGAAGACCGCCTCGTGCGCCCGCCACAGCGGTTCGCCCTCCGCCGGCCGGTCCAGGGCCTCCAGGCCGAGGGCGTACTCGCGGATCGCCAGCGACCGCTTGTGCCGCGGGGACCGGGTGCGCAGCCGGGCCAGGCGGTCCGGGCGCGGGTACTCGGGACCGTAGACGATCCGCAGGTACTCGCGGCCCCGGCACTTGACGCCGGGCTGCACCAGGCGGCCCCGGGCGTCGCGGACCAGCGCGCCGGCCGGCTCGACGACCATGCCCTCACCGCCGCGGCCGGTCATCTCCAGCCTTGCCCCGGCCGCGCCGGACCAGTGCCACCGCGTCCACCTCCAGCAGCAGCGCCGCCGTGCAGCGCCCGGCGTCCGCCTCGGGGTAGAGGACGTGGGCCGTGCCGTAGGAGGTGGAGAACGCCTGCGCCTTGTCGGGGTGCTTGTGCAGCAGGAAACCGAGGTCGGTCGCCGGGCTTCCGGGAATGCCGGTGGTACTGATCGTCAGGAACATGACGAATCGCCTCTTAAGGTGTTCTACCCGCGCATATGTGTGATAGGGGGATGGGGGGCACGAGGACAACGTACCGGGCCCGGCCGGGCTCCGGCCGGGCATTTTCCGAGGCGGGACTGGCTCCCCGCGGCGGCACGGGAACGACCGCGCCCCCGGTCCCGCGGGGGACCGGGGGCGCGGGCCGTCCGTCACCGCGGCGGCACGGTCACGACAGCTGGGACTGGACCTGGGAGGAGATCAGTTCCAGGTGGTCCAGGTCGGACAGGTCCAGGATCTGGAGGTAGATGCGTTGGGAGCCGATCTCCTGGTAGCGGCCGATCTTGTCGACGACCTCGGCCGGGGAGCCGGCCAGGCCGTTGAGCTTGAGCTCGTCCACCTCGCGGCCGATCGCGGCGGCACGGCGGGCGACCTCGGCGTCGTCCCGGCCGACGCAGGCGACGAGGGCGTTGGAGTAGGTCAGGGCGTCGGCGGCCCGGCCCGCCTCCTCGGCGGCGGCCCGCACCCGGCCGAACTGGCGCTCGCTGTCCTCGATCGAGGCGAACGGGATGTTGAACTCGTCGGCGTACCGGGCCGCGAGGCGCGGCGTCCGGGTCGCGCCGTGGCCGCCGATGAGCACGGGGATCTTCTCCTGCGCGGGCTTGGGCAGCGCGGGCGAGTCCGTGAGGTCGTAGTACGTGCCGTGGAAGTCGAAGGTCTTGCCGACCTCGGTCGCCCACAGACCCGTGACGATCTCCAGCTGCTCCTCGAGGCGGGCGAACTTCTCCTTCGGGAACGGGATGCCGTACGCCTTGTGCTCCTCCTCGAACCAGCCCGCGCCCAGGCCCAGTTCGACGCGGCCGCCGGACATCTGGTCGACCTGGGCGACCTGGATGGCGAGCACGCCGGGAAGGCGGAAGGTACCGGCGGTCATCAGCGTGCCGAGGCGGATGCGCTTGGTCTCACGGGCCAGGCCGGCGAGGGTGATCCAGGCGTCGGTGGGGCCGGGGAGGCCGTCCACGGAGCCCATCTTCAGGTAGTGGTCGGAGCGGAAGAAGGCGTCGAAGCCGAGGTCCTCGGTGGCCTTCGCCACGGTGAGCAAGGTGTCGTAGGTGGCGCCCTGCTGGGGCTCGGTGAAAATGCGAAGATCCATGCTTCCATCCTGCACTCTCCCGCGCGGGCGGACGACGCCGGTCCTCCCCTGCGGCCCCTCCGGACCGGCCGGGCGGCCCGCGGCGGGCGCCCCGACGGGAGGAGACGCCCGCCGGGCGCCGGACGTGCGGGATCAGCTCGCCTCCCGCTGCGCCGGCACCTCCTCCCGGTCCGCCAGTCTCCGCAGCATCTGCAGGACGCGGTCCCTCGACTCGTCCGCCGCGTCGATGGCCTCCACGCACTGCCAGTACGTGCCCTCGTCGTCCGCGGCGCTGGCCAGGGCGACGAGGGCGATGCCGATCTCGCCAAGGAGGCCGTCGAGCCGGGTCAGGGCCTGCTGGGCGTCCCCCAGTTCGGTGAGCTGGGCGGCGCGCAGCTCATCGGGGGCGAGCTCCGGCCGCTCCAGCACCCCGCACCCCCGGCCCGCCAGCTCCGTCAACCCGATCGCCTCGCCGCGCAGTTCGGGCGGGCCCGACACCGCGAGGCGGCTGCCTATCGCCTGCGCGAGGGCCTGCGCCTGCCACACCTCCGCCAGGGTGTGGGGCACGTCACCGCTCGCGGCCAGGGCATGTCTGCTCGTCACGATGAGCCGCACCGCGTCCATCCGCTGTCCCCGTCCGCTCCGACGTGCTCCGCGCGCACGTCCCGCCCGAACTCCGTCGTCACTACCCAGAGTGAGGGCGAGCGGGACGAAAAGCTAGAGGAAGACGGAAATCTCTGGACAACAAATCGATAGCGGACCCGATTTTGACTACGGAGAGTAGTAGCGGACTCGATGGTTCCCTCGTGTTCGGCGGATGTCCCCCGGTGCGTCACGCGCCGCCGTCCCGCGCGTCCGCTCCCCCTACGCCCCGGGGTCGCCCGCCACCGGGAACCTCCGCTCGTTGCGGTCGATCTTGGCGTCGAGCGCGGCCAGGGGATCGATGCCGAGCACCTCGCACAGCTGGAGCAGATAGGCGAGGACGTCGGCGACCTCGTCGGCGACGCGGTGCGCGGTGCCGGGGTCGTCCATGACGCGCGCCGACTCCTCGGGCGTCAACCACTGGAAGATCTCGACGAGTTCGGAGGCCTCCACGCTGAGCGCGGCGACGAGGTTCTTCGGGGTGTGGTAGGGCTGCCAGTTCCGGGCGGCGGCGAACTCGGCGAGTCTGCGCTGCAGCCGCGTCACGTCCAGGGGTTCGGTCACGGTTCCAGGTGTACCACCGTGACCCCGTCCGTCCCGGCCGCCCACGAGGCGTCGCTCACCGCGCCGACCAGGCGGATGTGCCCGCGTCCGCACATCCGGGCCGCCAGCCGCAGCAGCTGGGTCCGCTGCCGCGGGTCCAGGCCCCGGTCGAAGCCGTCGGCGAGGACGGTCAGGGTCTGCAGGGCGGCGGGCACCTCGCCGGCCGGGTCCACCTCCAGCACCCCGGGGCCGGTGAGCAGCACCAGGGCCAGCGCGACGTAGCGCAGCTCGCCGTAGCCCAGCCGCCGGAAGTCGGTGCGCACCCCGTCGCCCCGGTCGAGCAGCGCGCGAACGGCGCCGCCGGGCAGCGGCTCGGCGAGCACGTCCGCGACCGGACCGGCGCATCCGGCGCGCACCGCGGCGACGAGCTGCGCGTGCCGCCGCCCGCACTCGACGCGGGTGCGCGACAGCACGTCGGCGAGGTTGTCGCAGCCGCCGAGCAGCCGCCCGGAACCGGCCGGCACCGGGTCCCGCATCCGGGCGGGCCGCGGGTCGCAGGCGAAGACGGAACGCAGGGCGACCACCATCTGCTCGGCCGCGGCGAGCACGCGGCGCTGCCCGTCCGTCCTGCCCGCCACCCGCAGCGGCAGCAGCGCGGTGCCGAGCCGGTCGTCCGGCAGCGGGGCGCGGGTCACCGGCGACGACCCGGCCGTGTGCCAGGCGGCCTGCACGCTGCGGCGCGAGGGGTCGCGCAGGGCGGTCTCCAGCAGGACCAGACCCCCGGACGTCAGCCGCTCCCCCACGATGCGCAGCTCGGGCTCGGCCTGGACGGCGACATCGAGCCGGACCCGCCCCGCGGGGCCGTCGGCGGTGCAGCCGATGCGGAAGCCGCGGCGGCGCTGGGCGTCGGGCCGGGCCCGCTCGGGCACGCAGGCGGCCGGATCGGGGAACGCCTCGTCCAGTCCGGCACCGCCGCCGAGCCGGGCGAGGGCCTCGTAGGCCCGCAGCGCGCCGGACTTGCCGCAGCCGCTGGGCCCGGCGAAGAGGGTCAGGGGCGCCAGCGCGAATCCGGCGCGCCGGTGCCCGGCGAAGGCGGACAGCCGCAGTTCGGTGACGCACGGCCGGTCCGGGCGGCCCTCCCCGCCCCCCGTCACGGGGAGCGGGGAGGGGTCGGCCGGCGCGGAGGACACGGTCATACCCGGACCGTAGGGCGGGCCCCGCCGGGCGAACCGTTTTGCCCCGGGTCCTTCCCACGATCGGGGGACCGGTCACGGCCCGGAGACCGCCGCGCCCTCCATCAGCCCGGTGACCTCGGTCCCGGCCGGGGTCAGCAGGAACACGTTGCGGTCGACGCGGTGCATCCCGCTCGCCAGGCCGAAGACGACGCCCGTGGAGAAGTCCAGGACGCGCTTGGCGACCTCGGTCTCCGCCCCGGTGAGGTCCAGCAGCACCGGGATCCCCGCCATCAGGGTCTCGGCGACCTCACGGGCGTCGGCGAACACATTGACCCGGAGGACGACGAAACGGCGACGGGTCTCCGTCTCGGCGTCCGGCAGGGAGCGGTGGTCGACCGCCGACGGCCAGGCGTCGCGCCCGCGCAACGGAACGACCTGGGCGAGCCCTTCCCACTGTTCATCGGTGACGTCGTGACTGTTCACCGGCTCCCCCCGCTTCGACTCGCCATTACTGCATGCACCAGCCAATTCTTACGCCATGTCACCCGTTCGGCCCAACTGCGACACGGTGCGCGAACGACTCGCCGCGCCCGCCCGTGGCGGCCGAGCGCCGGTGCCCGGGCCGCGCGGCCGCCCGGGTGGGGCCGGCGGGCAGGCCGGGTTCCCGGACCGGGCACGGGATATTCGTTCGCCGGCCGCCTTTCCGCCGGAGCCGCGGATGCGTGGATACCCGGACGCCCCGGTCCCCGGTCCCGATTTTCTGCCGGCGGCCCGTCCGATTCCGTGAGGGGAATTCCCCGGGTGCTCACGGATTCCCGGACGCACGAGAAGCCCCCGCTGACGGCGGGGGCGCTCGTGTTATTCAGTTATGGAGCGTGAGCGTCAGGCGTGCGCGTGCCCGCCCCGGTGTCCGCGCCCGTGGCTGCGGCCGGTGAACAGCCGGTACAGGGCAAGGAGGATGACGGACCCGACGATGGCCGCGATCCAGGTGGACAGATCGAAGAAACCGTCGATCGAGTCGACCCCGAAGATCACCTTGCCCAGGAAGCCACCGAGCAGGCCTCCGGCGATACCGATGAGCATGGTGATGATGATTCCGCCCGGGTCCTTGCCCGGCATGAGCGCCTTGGCAATTGCTCCCGCGAGCAGACCGATAACTATCCAAGCGATGATGCCCATGGCAGAATTTCTCCTCGCTGTCGGTTCGCTCATCGTGTTTCCCCGGAACGAACCTCCAAACCGGTGCGGCCCGCCCTGTGTTCGGCCGGCCCGGCGGCGTCCCCGGTACCCGCCGCCGGGAGCGGGACCGTTCCCGCGTCGAAGCCGGCGCCGGGGCGTGCGCCGATGTCCTCGGCCGGGGACCGGCCCCGGCGCCGCGCCGAGGCGGTCGTGGGACCCCGGTCCCGGCACCAGGCCCCTGCCGCGGAGGGCCTCGACCACCTCCGGGTGCTCCTCGCGGACGGCGCGCGGCATGTCCTCAGTCGCTCGCCGCGCCCGGCCGCGAGGCGGTGGAGCGCTCCGCCGCCGGCCTCCGCCGGGCGGAGGGCGCTGAGCTCGACACGGCCGGCGAAGCCGCCTCCGGCGCACGTCGCACTGCGGATCGGCTCGAACTCACCGCGGTGCCGGGACCGGCGGACGAGCAGCACCGGTCCCGGCCGTACCCGATCCGCCGCCCGGTGGCGGGGCGCGCGGCCTCCCTGTTCGAGGAGCGGGCTCCGGGCCGCCGACGACCGCCGAGTCGCGCGGCGGTCCCGCCGACGCGGCCGGCCGGACGGAGCCGCCCCGGGCCGCTAGGAGAGCTCGGGGGCGTTCCCGTCGAGCGTCCCTCCGCGTTCGTACGCCGCCGAGAACGCGGCGTCGCCCAGAGCGGCCCGTACCGCGGACTCGACGCGGTCCACGTCGCCCCGCTCGCCGTGCGGCAGCGGCGCTCCGACCGACGCGCGCGCCGCGGCCGCCGCGCCGAGCAGGACGGCGGCGTGCTCGTGCCGCCCGGCGAGGGCCCGGGCGCCGGCGAGTCCCTCCCGGGCCAGGGCCACCGCGCGCGGATCGCCGGTGGCGCGGGCCGCCGCCAGCCCTTCCCGGTGCCGGGCGAGCGCCGCCCCGACGTCGCCGCGCAGCTCGGCGACGAAGCCGAGTTCGGCCAGGATCAGGGCGGCGCCGTTCGCCGCGTCGAACCGCCGGTTCCACTCCAGCCAGCGGCTCAGGTACGCCTCGGCGTCGTCGAGCCTGCCCTGCCTGCGCGCGCTCAGGGCGAGGCCGATCTCGGCGAACTCCTCGGCCGGCCGGTCACCCTGCTCGACGGCCAGGCGTCGGCCGCGCTCGTGCAGGTCGTCGGCCCGGGTGTGGTCCCCGCTCAGCAGCGCCGTCCGGCCCAGTTCGGACAGGCGCACGGAGGCGTCCGTCCACAGGCCCAGTTCCTCGGCGATGCGCAGCCCCTCGCGGTGCAGCCGGCCCGCCTCCGCGTAGTCGCCCTCGATCTCGGCGACCCGCCCCAGCACCGCCATCGCCTGGAGCTGTCCCCACCGGTCGCCGGTCTCGCGGAACAGCGCGAGGCTCTCCTCGCCGTCCCGGCGTGACGAGCCGAAATCCCCGCACACGTACGTCTGCATGCCGCGCGTGCCCAGCCCCGCGGCGATCCCCCACCGGTCCCCCAGCGCCCGGGACTCGGCGAGTACGCGGTCCAGGAGTTCCTCGCCGACGGCCTGATCGCCGAACCGGGTGACGGCGAAGCCCAGGAACCAGCCGGCTCTGATCCGCTGCCGCGGGTCGCGGATGTCCTCGTACAGGGCGAGCGCGGAGCGGCTGTGTCCCGCGAGCCCGTCCGGATCGCCGGACAGCAGGCTCGTCCCGGTGCGCCACGCCACCGCCTGGGCGCGGTCGGCGTCGGCGCGGGGGTCGAGGGCGCCCGCCACGTCCAGGGCCCGGGTCAGGGAGCGCCGGGCCTCGCCGAGCCGGCCGCGCAGGAACCAGTACCAGACCATCGCCCGGGCGAGACGCAGCATCAGGCGGCCGTCGCCGTCGGCGGCGGCGCCGTCGAGCGCGGCGCGCACGTTCGCCGTCTCCGCGTCCAGGCGGCGCAGCCACTGCTGCTGCCGCTCGCCGCGCAGGAAGGGGTCGGCGCGCTCGGCCAGGGACGCGTAGTAGTGGGCGTGGGCGCGCCGCACCCGGTCGTGCTCGCCGGCCCGCAGCCGCTCCAGGCAGTACGCGGCCACCGATTCCAGGAGCCGGTAGCGCGGCCCGTACGCCTCGTGCGTGACGAACACCAGGGAGCGGTCGACGAGACGGGCGAGCAGGTCCAGCACCTCGGCCGGTTTGACGCCGTCCCCGGAGCAGACGGCCTCGGCGGCCTCCAGCGAGCAGCCGTCCGCGTGGACGGCGAGCCGCCGCAGCACCGTCCGCTCGGCCGCCGTCAGCAGCTCCCAGCTCCAGTCGATCATCGCGCGCAGGGTCCGCTGGCGGGCGGGCGCGCCCCGCCGGCCGGCGGTGAGCAGCCGGAACCGGTCGTCGAGGCGCTCGGCCAGCTCGTGCACCCCCAGGGCCCGGACGCGGGCCGAGGCCAGCTCCAGAGCGAGCGGTATCCCGTCCAGGCGGCGGCAGATCGCGGCCACCGCCACAGCGTTGTCGTCGGTCAGCTCGAAGCCCGGCAGGGTGGCCCGGGCCCGGGCGAGGAACAACCGCACCGCGCTGGAGCGGGCCAGGTCCGCGGCGGACGCGGCCGGGTCGGGCAGGTCCAACGGCGGGACCGGCCACACGTGTTCGCCGGCGACGTCCAGCGGCTCCTGACTCGTGGCGAGGATGCGGACGCCCGGGGCGTGCCGCAGCAGCGCCCGGGCGAGCCCCGCCACGGCCTCGATCACATGCTCGCAGTTGTCCAGGACGAGCAGCAGACGGCGGCCGCCCAGCGCGTCGGTGAGCCGGTCCGGCAGGGGGTGCGGCCGGCCGCCGGGCGAGGAGCCGGAGCCGGCGTCGTCGCGCACGCCGAGCGTCGCCGCCACCAGCTCGGCCAGTTCGCCGCCGGACGGAGCCGCCGGGGCCTGGGCCGCCAGCTCCACCAGCCACACCCCGTCCTGGTGTTCGGGGGCGAGCTGGGCCGCGACCTCCACGGCCAGCCGGGTCTTGCCCACGCCGCCGGGACCGGTCAGGGTGACCAGGCGGCTCGCGCGTACCCGGGCGCGTACCGCGTCGACGGAGTCCGCGCGGCCGATCAGGTCGGTGACGGCCGTCGGCAGATTGGTGCGGGGGCGGTGGGCCGCGGGGGCGCCGGCCCGCGCGGCCCGCGCGAGGTCCGGCCCCTCCTGCGCGGACGAGCGCCCCGGCCGCGGCCCGCGCGGATCCGCGCCGACGGGGCCCGGCGGGCGGCGCAGGACGGGGGGCCGGCGCAGGATCTCCTGGTGCAGCGCGGCCAGTTCGGGGCTCGGGTCCAGGCCGAGCTCCTCCTTCAGGCGCCGGCGCAGGTCGTGATAGCCGTCCAGGGCCTCGCTCGCCCGGCCCGCGCCGTACAGGGCCCGCAGGTGGGCCGCCCGCAGCCGCTCCCGCAGGGGGTGACGGCTCGTCAGGTCGGCCAGTTCGCCCGCGAGCAGCCCGTGGTCGCCCAGCTCCAGGCGGGCCTCCGCCTGGTCCTCCAGGGCCAGCAGCCGCTGCTCCTCCCACCGGGCGATCGCCGCGCGCGCGAACGGCTCGTCCGCGAAGTCCGCGAACGCGGGGCCCCGCCACAACGCCAGGGCGTCCGTCAGGAGATCGGCCCGTTCCTTGTGGCCCGCGGCGGTGCGGGCCCGCGCGGTGAGCGCCGCGAACCGGCCGGTGTCCACCGCCTCGCCCGCCACCGCGAGCAGATAGCCGGGGGCGCGGTGGAGCACCGCCTCGGCGGCTCCCGCCCGCGCGAGCACCCGCCGCAGGCGGGAGACCAGGGTCTGCAGGGCGCCCGCGGGATTGGCCGGCGGGGTGGTGCCCCACAGCTCGTCGATCAGCCGGTCGGCGGAGATCACCTGCCCGGGCGCCGTCAGCAGATCCGCCAGCAGAGCGCGGACCTTCGACTCCGGCACCGGCACCGGCGCCCCGTCGTCGGACCAGACGGCGAGCGGCCCCAGTACCCCGAAACGCATGGGAGCACCGTAGTACGCCGCGGTCGTCGCCTGGTGTGCGTCCGCCCCCTCCGGTCCGCGGCGCGGCCCGCCGCGACGCTGGACGGCAGCCCGCCGGACGGGCGTGACAGCGGATCGAAAGAAGGCCGCAAGGGCCGGCTTCCAGAGTGGGCGGGCGCCGGTGGTCACCGGCGCAGGCACGTACCGGGCACCACATCCGACCAGGGAGTCGAAGATGAGCAGGTTCGAGGGCAGGACGGCGGTCGTCACCGGCGGGACGCACGGGATGGGGCTGGCCATCGTCAGGCAGCTCGTGGACGAGGGGGCCGAGGTCGTCTTCACCGGGCGCGACGAGAAGAAGATCGAGGAGGCGCGCGCCGAGGTGAAGTCGGACCGGGCGCACGTCCTGCGCTCGGACGCGGCGAGCATGGCGGACATCCGCGCCCTGGCCGACTTCGCGCGGGAGAAGCTCGGCCGGGTCGACCACCTGTTCGTCAACCACGGCATCGCCGAGGTGCAGACCCTCGAGGAGGTGACCGAGGAGGCCTGGGACCGGGCCTTCGCCGTCAACACCAAGGGCGCCTTCTTCACCGTGCAGAGCCTCTCGCCGCTCCTCAACGACGGCGGCGCGATCGTCTTCACCACCGTCGCCAACGACCTGGTCTTCCCCGGCCTGAGCGCCTACGCCGGCTCCAAGGACGCGGTGCGCGCCTTCGCCCACGTCCTCGCCGCCGAGTTCCTGCCCCGCAGGATCCGCGTGAACGCCGTGGCCCCCGGCTACATCAAGACCCCGACCATGGGCGTCCCGGGCATGACCGCCGAGGAGCGCGCGGAGTTCGAGAAGCAGGGCGGCGAGACCACGCCGCTCAAGCGCATGGGCACGGTGGAGGAGGTCGCCGCCGCCGCGCTGTTCCTGGCCGCCGACGCCACGTTCACCACCAACGTCGAGTTCCCCGTCGACGGCGGCTTCGCCCAGGGCCTGACGGGCGCCGCGCACTGATCGCCGTTCGAAGCACTCCCCCGCGGATCCGCCCCGCCCGGCACCGGCGGGGCGGGTCCGCGGGATCCCTCGCTGCCCGTGCCCCTCCCCCGAGCGGAACCGCGGCGGGAACCCCACCCGGCCGGGACCGAGCTCGGCCACCGGGACGAGCCGCCGCGCGCCGGAGCGCGGGCCGCCGCCGGGGTCGGCGCGGGCCGGGAACACCACGGCGTCCGCGCGGCCGGGGGCGGAAATCGTCTCCTTGCGTCCGTTCGGCACCCAGCCGCACGTCGGCGCGGAGCTCACGCGGTACGGCATCGCGCTGGAGGAGGGCACGCTCGGCCGTCTCATCCCGCCGGCCCCCACCGGACCGTCGGAGTTCGACCCGCACCAGGGCTTCGCGAGGGTCGGGGCGCTGCGCGCGGCCCTCTTCGAGGGCTCCGAGTCCTACTTCGAGCGTCCCTTCGAGCCGCTGTACCGGCAGGACCTGCTGCAGCGGATCGATCCGCTGTCGCTGCGCGACCGGCTGAACCAGCTCGGTCTGTCGGCGGAGGACGAACTCCTCATCAGCAGGGGGACGGCGCTGCTCGCCGGCGGGACCAGTGCCCGGGGGCGCCCTGACGGTCCCGTGGCTCCAGGCCGGCAAGACGACCAGCCAGGAGCGGCTCTATGTCGGCTTCAGCGTCGATCCGAACCGCAACGCCTCCGACCCGGCCCGGGCCGGGGCGGCCGTGAGGCAGCTCGGCGTCGAACTGGACATCATCTCGGTCACCGCCCACGCCTACGGCAAGGACGAGTTCGCGCACGGCGGCTGGGCTTATCGCAAGCCGAGGCAGCTGACGACGCTGTACCCGCAGGTCCTGCAGCCGAGCGGACGCGTCGCGTTCGCCAGCGGCGGCACCGCCAACGGCTGGAGCGGCTACATCGACGGGGCGATCGAGTCGGGCCTGCGCGCCGCGAAGTACGTGCGGACGCTCGGCTGGCCCGGTGATGGCGGACGGCCCGGCCGGCGCGCCTCGCGCCCGGCCGGGCCGCTCGTCCGCCTCCTCCCCTGGCGGGCGGTGGCCGCTCGCTCAGCGGACGTCCCCGTACCAGCGCCAGTCCGTCCGCCGCTCCAGACCGGGCAGGGCGGCCCTCCCGGTACACCACAGCAGGGTCTCGGACGGCCGGAAACCCGACGGCGCGTCGGGGAACAGCCGCTCGACGGTGGGCTCGCAGAGCTCGTCCGGCAGGGGCCGTTCCACCCCGAAGGTCTGGGCGATGTCCCGGCTGTGCAGGAGGACTTCCAGCACGCACATGGCGCCGAATCCGGCGGCGTCGGCGGTGCCCCAGGGGTGGAACGCCCGGACCTCGGGACCGGTCGAGCGGATCGTGGAGGCGAGCAGGGTGCCTCCGACCCGGATGCCCTCGACCGCCAGTTCGGGCGGTGTGCCGTCGTCCACGGAGATGCGCAGGCCGATGTAACGGTCGACGGGCTGGGCGATGAGCAGGGCCGAGTAGCCGAACACGGCCTGCGACAGATGGGAGATCGTCTGGTAGCAGCTCCACTCCAGCTCTCCCGCGGGGCGGAACCAGTCCTGGTCCGTGCATTTGTCGAGAACGGAGGTGCTGAAAGAGGTCGCTTCGGTGACGAGTTCGGGCCACATGTTCTTCATTCCTCTCATGTTGCCAGCGGCCGGTTTTCCCATGCCGCCTTCTTCTGCGATGGACCCATTCGATGGCAATCAGCTGACAGTTGGGAGAGTCCCGGAAAATTGCGATTACCGTCACATGACTGTGTGCTTGCGGTCCGTCAGTAGCGTGTGACCGAAATCAATTCCGGTGTACTGAGGAGCGCAGGCGTGTCCGTGGATGGCGAGCTTACCTCTCTGCTCGAGGTGGTGCGGGACGTTGTTCCCGCCCTCCGCAAGAACGGTGCCGAGGCCGAGGGCCAGCGCTGGATTCCCGAGGAGAACACCGCACTCCTGGAAAAGGCCGGGGTGTTCCGCATGGCGGTGCCGCGTCGCTTCGGCGGCCTGGGCCTCGGCGTGGCCGACCAGAGCGGGGTCATCGCCGAGAGCGCCCGTGGCTGTCCCTCCACCGGCTGGCCGGCCATGGTCTGGATGACCAGCGCCTGGGCGGCCGGCCTCTACTCCGACCAGGCGCAGGAGGAGGTCTTCGCAGACGGTTCGGTGCGCGTCTCCATCGTCTTCGCACCGAACGGCACGCTCGTGCCCGCCGGGGCGGCTACCCTCTCAACGGCACCTGGAAGTTCAACTCCGGCTGCCGCGGCGCCCACTGGAACCCGGCGGCGGCCATGCTGCAGCGGCCCGATGCACCGAGGAGGGGGTCATCGCCCTGGTGCCGACGGACAGGATGACCGTCGACGACGACTGGGACGTCTCGGCCGGTGCCGGCACGGGCAGCACGACCACCGTGGCGAAGGACCTCTTCGTGCCCGCCCACCACGTGGTCGCCTACGAGGACGCGACGGCCGGCGCCGGCAGGCGGTCGAGGTGCTCTTCAGGGCGGGCGGCGGCTCGGGAAGCGGTTACGACGCCTTCGGGTCCTGGAACAGCTCGATCATGGCCGCGTAGCTGTTGTCGCCGTGCCCCTTGTCGAGGGCGCGCTTGACCAGGGCGTGGACGAAGGCGGGCAGCTCGGTGCTGACCCCCTGCGTCTCGCTCTCGTGGAGCAGGTGCTCGATCGAGGCGAAGTGGGTCGACAGCTTGGCGTCGTTGGCCGGGTACTTGGCGTCCCCGGCGTCGATCTGGCCCGCGTAGTCGGTGGCGAAGAGCTTGACCGCGTCGAGCCACGAAGTGGCCCAGGGCAGGAAGGCCGTGGCGTCGATGCCGGCGCTCTTGAGCAGTGCCGCGCCGTGGACGAAGCTGTTCAGGGTGCCCCACATGACGCCGAGCAGCGCGACGTCGTACAGCACCGCGAGACCGGGATCCTCGCCCACGTACGTGGTGCGGCCGCCGAGCAGCTTCAGCGTGGCCTCGTGCTTCTCGAACGCGCTCGCCGAGCCGCTGTAGAAGAGCACGGCCTCGTCGCCGCCGATCATCGCCGGAATGGCCATGATGGCGCCGTCGAGGTACGCGGCGCCCCGCTCCGAGGCCCAGGTCTCCGTCTCACGGGCCTGCTCCGAGGAGCCGGAGGTCAGGTTGGCGAGTACCCGGCCGGACAGGGCGCCGTCCAGGGGGTCGAGGACCTCGTGCATCGCGTCGTAGGTCGTCAGGCAGACGACGACGAGCTCGCTGGCGGTCACCGCCTCCGCCGCGGTGGGCGCGAGCACAGCTCCTTCCCGGACGAGATCGGCCGCCTTCTCGGGGGTGCGGTTCCAGACGGTCGTCGGGTGACCGGCACGGAGAAACGCGGCGGCTAATGCCTGCCCCATGAGCCCCAGGCCGATGACCGTAACCGGAGAGCGGTCGTTGCCCGCCATTACAACTCCTCTGCATTTCCAGGAGAGCCGGGCGCCGTGTGTTGCGCACTTCGGCTCTCCATGTGAGTCGTCAAAACGCGTCGAAACCGCCGAGCAGGGATGATTCTTACCCCTTTTCTGTTCGGCGGCGACGCGTTAAGGCTTCCAGAACCGGGTCAGGGGGTCAAGTAGTTACTTCCGAGTGACCACTTACCGATAGGTAAGTGTCGTGGCGCGATTTCGACGGAATCCGGGCGCGCCGAGCCCGGAACACGGGCTCGGATAAATCCGCCGTTCCGGATGCGACGCAAGCGCGCATGAACTCCGGGAAACAGGAACGCGGACCCGCGACGAGTTTCTGATGCGGCGCACGGGCCACGTCGCCCGTGCCCTCCCGCCGACGAGGCGCCGGCCCCGGACGGGACGGCGGCCTGCGCGGGCCGGGGGCGCCTCCATGCCTTTCGTCGAGCGAGCCGGGGCTCCTCGATGCGTGGAGGTGCCGTCCCGGCTCGATGATGACCGTGCGCGCTCGTCAGGCGGCGATGGGGCCGGAAAGGGCGTGCGACACCGCCGGACGAGGACAGGAACCACCGGCCCCCGCAGGCGCTGCGGGATCTCTTCGCCACGCGTTCACGTCGGCAGGCGGGCCGGTGCGGGCCGTAGCCGTCCATGACGGAGTACCCGACGAGCGGGTTGGCCGTCCGCCCGTGGACGGACAGGCAGCCGCTGCCGGACGGGGCGGAGCCGCCCGGCCGCTTCACGGTTCTGCGACCGCCGGTGGCCCGGTCCTCGCCGGCCGCGAAGTTCCCGCGGTCGTTCGGGACGGCGGTGCAATGGCCGGCGTCGCCGAGCGCCGTGGGGACCGTTCCGACACCATCCGTTCAGAAATGGCGGTAGCAGCCGCCCTGCGTGCCGTTCCGCGGCGTGGTGACGGTCTCGGCGGCGTGGGCGGTGCCGGGCAGCAGCAGCGAGCCGGCGGCGTGGGCCGGACCGCCTGCGCGGGTCGGGAAGTTCCCGCGGTCGAATCCGGGTGAGTGAGGCGTGTTCGGGGAGGGGGTTCGTCCCTGGGCACGAGGTGTTCGGGAGTCGTCGGGCAGCCGGGGAAAGCCGGGCGGCGCGGGTACGCCGGGCGGCGTGCCACACCCCGGTGGGCCGACGGTACCGGGGAGTTCCCGTGGCCGCTGAGCGCCGGAGACGTACGACGAGACGGTGGGGAGCCGGCTGCCGTGCGACTGCCGCGTCCCCACCAGGAGCGAAAAAAGCCCCGTCGGGGCGGGGTGACCACATGGGTCCCCTGCCCCGACGGGGCTCGGCCGGCCGGGCGGCGGGTTACCGGCGCCCGGCAGAGGCCGGTGCCGTGTGCGGCGCTCTCCGGCTCAGCCGAAGTTGACGTCGCTGCACCACATGTAGGCCTGGTCGAGGTGCGAGGCCTGCCAGATCACGAACAGGACGTGGTGTCCGGTGTAGCCGGAGGTGTTGACGTTGAACCTGATGTCCTGCGCCGGGGCGAAGCGGCCGGTCTGCGTGATGAAGTCGAGGTTGCCCCAGCCCAGGGTCTGGGTCTTGGGGTCGAAGCCCTGCTTGCTCACGTAGACCCTGAAGTAGTCGGCGCCGTGGGACGCCTGGTCGTACAGCTGGACCGTGAAGTTGTTGCTGACGTTGGTCGTCTTCCACGGCCCGGGCTTGTTCAGGCTGGCGTTCCTCGAGAGGTTGTTGCTGCAGAGCGTCCCGTCGGGGGTCCGCGCCTGGAACTGGCCGCCGAGGCCGTCGCGGAGCGCGCTCATCCAGTTCCACATGGTGTCGGGGTTGGCCTGGAAGGCCTGCCAACACATGGGGTCCTGGGTCTGCATGGCCGGGTTCGTGTGGTTGCTGCCCCACGTCTTCCAGCACTGGTACGCGCGGGAGGCGGGGTTGACGATGGTGCCGTGGGCCTGGGCGGGGGCCGACCAGGCCAGTGCGCCGACAATCACGGCGAACACCATGACGAGCGCCTGGAGAGGCCTACGGAGGGCCGACCGGGAACGCCCGGTTAATGAACTCTGTGTACGCATGTGGGGGGGACTCCTTCCAGTTGCGAAGCACCATGGGAGCGCTCCCAACGGTACGACTTCTGAGTGAAATGTCAATGAAACAAACGGAGTTGATTACAGGGGCGGGCGGCGAGCAGGGAACCCGCCGGGAACCGGGAGTCGGAGCCCTTCCCGAAACCGGAGAGCGAGGGTGCGGCCCGGACCGGCGTGCGGGGCGATGCCGGGGGGGACGTCAGCGGTGGGACAGTCCCCGCGCCAAGGGCCCTGTCCACCGCCGCCCGTACCGCCACGCGCACCCGCAACGGGCACTCCCGCCGCTTCGTCCGGAGCGGCCGGGGCCTCGACGCGCTCCTCCCGGCCGATCCGGCACCGGCCGACGCCGCGGCATGGAGCCGGAATCGGCCGCGCGAATCCCGCCACGACGACACCGGGAACATGCCTGACCAGCAGAAACCGACAATCGCGTCCGGAGGGACATCGCCTCCCCATGACGACTCGTCAATTCTGGGTCTTGCAGATCCTCCGGGCCAGCAGGGGAGACTGCCCTCACGACCGTCCGCCCGGTCCCCCGGCAGCACCACGTCAAGCGGATCGACCGTCACCCCATCGAGATGAGGTCTCATGAACCGAAACCGAGCCGTTGTCAGCGCGGTCGCCGTGACCCTGTTCGCCGCCGGCCTCGCCGCCGGACCGGCAGCCGCCGCCACCGCCGAGCCGGAGGCCCGCGTCGGCGCCGACTGGGCGACTCAGTCGATCGTCTTCACCGCCGCCCCAGGACAGACCAACGACCTCCACATATTCACCATGTACACCAGTGACGGGATCCGGCGGATCGGCTTCAGCGACGTGGTCCCGCTCGCACCGGGCGACCACTGCGCGTACTCCAGACCCGAGGACACCACCTCCGTCGTCTGCGAACTGCCCGTCGACGGCCCCCGGCCCGACAGGATCGACGTCTTCCTCGGCGACGGCGACGACGCGATCGCCGCCTTCGACCCCGGGATCGGCACCGTCAGCGGCGGCCCCGGCGACGACGAACTGCACGCCCACACCGCGCGCACGGTGCTGGGCGACGCGGGGAACGACATGGTCATGGGACCCGCGGCCCTGCACGGCGGCGACGGCATGGACCACCTGATGGGTGACAGCGGCAACCAGCGGATGTGGGGCGGCCGGGGCGACGACATGATCGAGGGGTACGGCGGTGACGACATCGTGTACGCCGGCCCGGGCGACGACCACGCCCTGGGCGGGGACGGCCGCGACATCGCCTTCGGCGGCACCGGCGACGACACACTGCACGGCGAGGGCGGCGACGACCTGGTCAGCGGTGGCCCCGGGAAGGACGTCCTCGAAGGCGGCCCGGGCCGCGACGTCGTCCTCCCGTAGGTGCGCCTCCAGGCCCGAGGGCTCCGGCCCGCGACGCGGACAGCGTCGCGGGCGCCGAGCCGCCACCGTCGGCGATCCGCCGCCCGAGCCGCGTCACACCGCGCACGCCGCAAACGGCAGGTCTCCGCGCGGCACGAGGTGACCCGGCGGGGGCCGGGTCCTCCTCGCTTCCCTTCCGTGACCATGTCGGATATGCGCAGGACGCTTCCAGGGTCATGACTGCGGCGACCGCGGCACCGGCCTGGCGAGTCCACGCCGGTGCCGCGCAGGCGGAGGTGCCTTCGACCGGAAGCAGGACCACAAGGAGCACAAGGGCCACAAGGAACACAAGTAGCCCGGAGGCGGCCGCCGAAGGTGATGTCGAGGCGTTCGGGGCGTGCTTCCAGCGGCGTCCCCGGCGCCGGCGCCCTTGCCTGCCGGATCCAGGCCCATGGCCGCGCGGCACCGACCTCGCCGGGTGCGAGCCCCTTGGCAGGCAGCGACCGCACGGTCTCGTCGATCCCGCCGAGGCGGCGCTGGTGCTTCTTGCCGAGCTGCGGCTCGCACCTGCCCGCCAGGCCCCGCGGGACCTGGATCCGCACCGGACCCGCCTGCGTGTTCACGGTCTTCGCGCCGTGCCTGTTGCGGCGGTTCTCCCGGCCGCCCTCGACACGCCCACCACGCTCGTGGCCCAGGAGGGCGGTCGGCTCACCCCCCCCCCCCAAAAAAGCCGCCTCCGGGAACACTTCGTCAACTGCTGCAGCAGCCCCGACCGAAGGACACGCGCGGGTCGGGGCCGGTGTGCGCGGATCGGCATGGCGCGGGGACGAAGCGGGCCGGCCCCCTCGAGATCGCCGCGGAATCGCAGGCCAGGAACCCTTCGTGACCGGTTCGAAGATCGCCACGCACTTCACATGGTGCGCTCCGGAAACAGGTCAGCGCTACTGCCGGGAACCTCGGAGCCAAGAGAAAACAGCAGCTCAGAGGCGCCTTTGGAGCTCGTATGAGGGCCGCCGGGCGTCCGGAGCGTCAAACGAGCGCAACGGCCCTGCGCCGGTTCGCACCGGCGGTCCGGCGCGTCACGACCACCTACGCAGTACCTCCCCGGTACGGAGCCTCACGTCGGTGGAGACTCCGTGCGTTGACTCCAGCTGCCGGTGGGGGGTCGGTGTCGGGCGTAGCGGTTGGTCCCGTGCTCGTGGGGCATGTCGCCGATCGCTGTGGGAAGGGGCTGGTTGTCGAACCGGTCGGCCCTTTCCCAGCCTTCGGCCGGGGTGCCCCCACCGCGGTGGCGAGTTCGCCACGGTTGCGGGATCCGCCACGAGGACGGAGCCCGCAACCGGTTGTTCGCCGGACAGAGGTCAGCCGCTGACCGTGATGTTCGAGCTCCCGCTGCTCTGGTAACCCTCGGTGGCCATGATCATGTAGTACCTGAACTGGCCCAGGTTCATGCCCGCCCGCGCCCAGGCGTCGAAGTGGTTGCCGGTGGTGATGGTGCCGGAGCCACTGGTCACCTTCGACTGCCGGACGCTCCAGTACTGGTCGAAGGTGCGGGTGCCCTCGACGGAGGGGGCGTTGTACCGCGTCGTCTTGTAGATGTCGTACGTGCCGCCGTCGCTGTAGACGGTGCCCCTGTACTCGCCGGTGGGCCGGTAGCTGCCCCAGTTGTCGACGATGTAGTACTCCACCAGCGGGTTCGACGTCCAGCCGTAGAGGCAGCCGTAGCCGTTGCCCGACGGGTTGAAGTAGCCGGTGTAGCGGACCGTCCTGCGCCCGCCGGTGTTCCAGCCCTTGCCGGCGACGAAGTTGCCGCAGTTGGTCCACCGGGTGCTGTAACTGCCGCCGCCGTTGAGCGTCATGGAGACGGAGCCGCCGCCGTCGGTCCAGAACGAGTAGTACATGCCGTCGTAGCCGGTCTGGTTGGTGGTGATGGTGGTGGCGGCGTGGGCGGTGCCGGGCAGCAGCAGTCCGGACGCGGTGGCGAGCGCGACCGTGCCTGCGCCGCCGAGGAAGCCTCGTCGGCTCAAGCCGCTGAAGGGAGCGGGGTTCTGCTGGATCTGGTCCTGCTGCATGCGTCCTCCCGATGAAGGCTGGTGGGGGGCGGTCGGCTTCTGCTGCCCGCGGCCTTGCATGGAACACGGCGGGGGCCGTCCGTCGTCGTGCCGCAACGACCGGCCGCCATCCCCGGTCACATGACGTGAGGGGAACGACGGTCTCCTGTCGTTCGGTGGCCACAGTTTTCGTAGAACGCCATGGCCCTGTCAACACTTTCGACAACCTTTCGGAAACACTCCTGTTACCAGAAGAGGTCCCGGAGGGTGCATCTTTACTGGTCAAGACACTTCTCATGCGATCCGTTGCGCGGGATGGAATGAGACGAGGAAGGGACTTACCGCAAGCATGTGCGCGACGTTCGAAACTTTCGAGCGGGTGTGAACGCGACTGCGGCGGCCCCACCGGGAACGACTGCGCACGAACGGCCCGGCATGGGTCACCGCGTACGACGCGGCCGAATCCGCGACCGTCGCCTACGTCGAGGTGCGGTGCCGCGCCCGGACCCTCGCATCCGTCAGCCCCGCCCTGACGGACCCTCGGCTCCCTCGGCCGCGGGGCGGCGACCGGGACGAGCAGGCGCACCACCCGCCGCCGGCTTCAGCGGATGGGGGGACAGTGCCATCACCTTCCGCTGCGACCTGGCCCACCCCCTCACGGGGATCTCGACGTGTGTTCCACCGCACGGTCCGGCTACGCGGCCCGCACGCCGTCGGCCCCTTCGAAGGACGGCTCGCGGAACGCTTCCCCCGTCCGAAGGTCAGCGCCGGCACCGCCTTCCTCCCCTCCCGCACACGCATGAACCGGCTCCCCGACACAACCGGCCGCGCCACCGCTGAGTGCTTTTCGCGGACAAGGCAGCCGGCCCGACCGCGTGAGCCCGGGGCACACGGCGGACAAACACCTTCGCCCTGTCCACCCACGGGCAGGGCGAAGGCACATTCATGCGGCGACGGTGGGTGGAGCTTCCATACGCTCCCAGGCGCCGAGCACGGACTTGTGGGCGTCGGGCTGCAAGTGGGCGTAGCGCTGGGTGGTCTGGAAGCTCTCGTGGCCGAGGAGGTGCTGGACCTCATGGAGCGAGACGCCCTTCTGCACGAGCCATGAGGCGCAGATGTGCCTCATGGAGTGCGGCGGGCAGTGCGGGACGGGCTGTTGTTCACCGTCGTCGTCGAAGCAGGAGGCGCTGTCGATGGCCGGCCACCAGGTCCGCTGCGTAAGCGGGCGGCCCGGCTGTCGGTCTTCTCCGGGAGGGTGCGGCGGATTCCCCGCCGTCGCAGGTACTCGCGAAGGGGGCCGTTGCCGTAGGCCTTGTCGGCCGCGAGGCTGTCCGGCTTCTGCGTGGTCGTCCGGGGCCAGATCCGGGCACCCGGACCTTCTCCAGAACCGGCATGAACCGGGTGCAGTCCGCCCGCTGCCCTGGAGTGACGATCAGGGACAGCGGACGGCAGCGGCCGTCCGCGCTCAGGTGGGGCTTGCCGGCGAACCCACCCCGCGAGCGGTCCAGGCCCTCACCTCCAGCACCGCCCCCACCAGGCGGGCGACGAGGCTCTGCCACGGCGTCCCGGCCTGGTGTCCCATCTCTTCGGCCCCCTTTGGTCCCGGAGCCGGCGGCGGGCCGGTGCGGGCGCCGGCTGCATGCTGGTGCGCGCTGACAATGGCGGAGTCGACCGAGCTGTCCCAGTCGACCTCGCCTACGGCGTCGGCCGCGGCCTGGACCTGCTGGAGTAGACGTTCACAGGTTTCGTCGGCCGACCACAGGCGGTGGCGTTCGTAGACGGTCTTCCACGGCCCGAAACGTTCGGGCAGGTCACACCACCGCATCCCGGTCCGCACCCGGCGCAGAATCCCGTCGATCACCTGTCGGTGGTTCCGCCACCGGCCACACCGCCCGTTGCTGACCGGCAGGAACGGCCGCAGCCGTTCCCACTCGGCACCCGTCGGATCGCCCCGGCCCATGCCCACCTCAACGACCTGGACGCGGAGCGGTCACATGATCGGCCGGACAAGTCCTGGCAGGCCATTCGCACAGGTAGGCAGCCGTCAACTCATCGAGGCAGGTCACCGCCTTCACTGGTGTCTTCCTCGACATCCGTTCTGCAGGACCCGGCGACTCCGCTTTGAACGTCACCAGCCCTCGGCGTTACATCGTCACTCGCCGCCTCGACGCCGCCTGACCTGCCCAACGTGCATCTGACAGCCCATCAGGACAAACGTCGAATGAGCGTCACAAGCGTCATTTCAACGTCGGGATCTCGCCCGCAACGCCCGCACCGCACATAATGCGCACACACAAAACCACAGCTCAGGAGCCCTTCGCGACCGGTTCGAGGATCGCCACGCACTCCACGTGGTGCGTCATCGGAAAGATGTCCCGGCAGGATGGATCCCGCATAACTCCAGGTCAGGAGCCGTTTTCTACTCCGCCGAAGGGCCCTTCGTGCGCACGGGGCGTCAAGCGGGCGCACGCCCAAGGGCCACGTCCTGGTCGGTCGTTGCCGGGATCTCAGAACCCCTGCCGGTACGGCCGGCCGCTCGGTCTCCACGGCCTAGCGGCCAGACCGCCCGGTGAGTGAAGCGGTCAGTTGCCGGGGTTCTTCTTCGAGCGCCGAGGGGCGGCGGCCTGGGTGGGGCGAGCGCCGTCCTCGGTCTGCTGGGCGTACACGGCGTTCGTCACGAGCTCGCGCGCGTATGCGGCGTCCAGTCGGCCAGGGCGGAAGAGGATGCGGTACATGATCGGCGCCACGACACGGTCGATCAGCAGTTCCGTCCCGGGCACCGGCTCCCCCCGCTGCACCGCACGGGCCAGCATGACGTCGATCTGCTCCGCGGCATACGCCGAACACTGACCGGCATTGGTCCCGTCGGGGTCGCCGAGCAGGGCGTCCCGGATGTAGGCGCGCCCGGGCGGCGAGGCCATCTCGTCGACGAACTGTTCCGCCCACGCCTCGAGATCGGCCCGCAGGCTTCCGAGATCGGCCGGATCCGTTTCCGGGCGCAGTCGTTCGACGGCCACGTCTGACAGGAGCTCCTGCAGGTCGCCCCAACGACGGTAGATCGTGGAGGGGGTCACGCCCGCCCGAGTGGCCACCATCGGGACCGTGAGCGCGTCGCGGCCCACCTCCTCCACGAGTTCACGTACCGCCGCATGGACGGACTCCTGTACGCGTGCGCTGCGCCCGCCGGGGCGGACCATGGGCCTGGGACTCATGCGATCCACCTTAATGCGATTTTGTTGCTTCTAGGCGGCGGCCGGCACCGGCGACCCGCGGGGCTGCGCATCCGGGCGCCCGAGCACGGCGGACGCCCCTGCAGCGACGCGACCGCATGCCGGCCGAAACGTCCGCCTTCCCTCAGGCAGCGAGGGGAGCAAGCCGCCCCGCGCCGGCCACCGACTCCTCGTAGACCCGGCCCACACGGAGCACCGTCGCGTCGTGGAAGGGGCGCGCCATCAGCTGCATACCGATCGGCAGTCCGGCGCGGTCGTGACCGACCGGCAGGGTGAGGGCCGGGACGCCGGTGATGTTGGCTGGGGCACAGAGGCGGACGTAGCTGTCCGACACGGCCTCGGTCGTGCCATCGGCCCACTCGACGGCTTCCTGCCCCGCCTCGGCGGCGGTCATCGGCACCGTCGGCGCGGCGAGGACGTCGATTCCGTCGAACATGCGAGCCCAGGCGTCCCGCATCATGGTGCGGGCCCGCTGGGCGCGGAGGTAGTCGCCCGCAGAGGTGAGCTCGCCGGCCTCCAGCAGGATGCGAACGTCCGCCGCGTACAGGTCGGGGGTGGCCCGCAGCGACCGCTCGTGGTAGGCGGTGGCCTCGGGAACCATCAGCCCCCACTGGACGGCCTGGATGTAACGCGCCATCGGGATCTCGACGTCGACGAGCTCCGCCCCCAGCTCCGCCAGCCGCTCGATCGCGCCACGTACGGACTCCTCGACCTCGGGCGCGACCCGGTCGAAGTAGTGGTTCCGCGGTACGCCGACCCTCAGTCCTCGCAGGTCGTCTCCCGGGAAGCGGTCCGGCATCGGGCCGGACACGCTCGCCGGGTCGCGCGGGTCGTGGCCGGCGGTCGCCGACAGCACCAGCGCGGCGTCCTGGACGGTGCGGGTGAGAGGGCCCACGTGGTCCAGGGACCAGGACAGCGAGGTCACGCCTGTGCGTGGGACCAGGCCGTAGGTCGGCTTGAGGCCCACCACGCCGTTCAGGGCCGCGGGGACCCGGATGGAACCGCCCGTGTCCGTGCCCATGGCGAACGTCGCCCCGCCGGCGGCGACAGCCACCGCCGAGCCGCCGCTCGACCCGCCCGCGACCCGGCTGTGGTCCCAGGCGTTCTTCGTCTGCGGAGTGGTCAGGCCGTAGGCGAACTCGTGCGTGTGCGTCTTGCCCAGGAGGACGGCCCCGGCGGCGCCGAGCCGTTCGGCCACCCGGCTGTCGCGTTCCGCCACGTGCCCTGCCCGGACGTGCGAGCTCGCCGTGGTGGGTATCCCCTCCGCGTCGATCAGATCCTTGAGCGCCATGGGGATCCCGTGCAGCGGCCCGCGCGGTCCGCTTCCGGAGATCTCCCGTTCGGCGCGGACCGCTGCGGCCAGGGCCGCGTCGGCGGCGACGGTGACGTAGGCGCCCAGCCGTCCCTCGACGGCGGCAATACGGGCGAGCACCGATTCGGTGAGTTCGACGGGGGACAGCTCCCGTGTGCGCACCGCACGGGAGGCTTCGGTCAGCGACAGCTCAAACGGTTGCATCGGCGTCCCCCTGTCCGGCTCGGTAGGAGGACGCGGGAGGGATCTCGCCGAAATCGAGCTCGCGCAACGTGCTGATCACGGAGTGGATGTAGTTGGCCGTCATGGCCACTCCTTCATGTCGGCCGTCCTCGAGGGGGAGTCCCGCCCGCAGCGCCCCTCGGGCTGCCTCTTGGGGGGTGAGTTCGCTGGCCATGGCTTCCTTCCGGATCTGTGCGGCGCGACGGGCCGGGGCTGATGCAGGACCTCCGGCCGCCATAAACGCGAATTATTTGCTTTAGTCGATCGTAGGACCTACGGTGCCTTAAAGCAAACCAATCGCTTTTAGCACGGGAAGGACCCTCATGCAGAGCGTCCCCGCGGGCCCCGCGCCTCCCCGCACCTCCCCATCCGGGCGCCTGCCGTTCGCATTGCACGCCTCGATCCTGATCGCGCTGCTCGCCGCATCCAGCGCGCCGACCCCGCTGTACCCCCACTACCAGGCTCGGTGGCAGTTGTCGTCCCTCGACATCACCGTGGTCTTCAGCGCCTACGCTCTGGCGCTCCTGATCGCGCTGCTGACGACCGGGACCCTTTCCGACCATGTCGGACGCCGCCCCGTGCTCCTGGGCGCGCTCGCGGTCCAGATCGCCTCCATGGCACTGTTCGCGACGGCCGGCGGCCTGACCACCCTGATCGGCGCCCGCGTGCTGCAGGGCATCGCGACCGGCGCGGCGACCAGCGCGGCAGGTGCGGCTCTCCTCGACCTGGAAGACCCCGCCCGGCCGGGTCGCCCCGCTCTGGCCAACAGCATCGCGCCGGTGACGGGCATGGCGGCCGGCGTCCTGGCAGCCACCCTCATGGTGCGCTTCGCCCCCGTTCCGACGATCACGGTGTACGCGGCCCTGATCGCCGTGTTCGCCGCGCAGGCCATCGCCCTTGTCTCGACGCCCGAGACCGTCCGCCGCCGTCCCGGAGCACTGCGCTCGATGCGGCCCCACCTGGCGCTGCCGTCGGCGGCCGCCCACGCTCTCCTGCTCAACGGCGCCGGCGTCGTCGCCGTCTGGGCACTCGGCGGCTTCTACTCGTCCCTGGGACCGGGCTTCACACGGCTCATCTCCCCCGGCGGACCCGAATACGCCGGCGGCATGGTCTTCTTCACGCTGACGGCCGTCGCCGCCCCGACGGTGTACTTCACGCGCAGGATGCGTGCCGACGTCTCCGCTCTTCTCGGGAGCTGCGCGGTGATCCCGGCGGCCGTCCTGACCCTGGGTGCCCTCCATCTCGCCGGCCCCGTACTTCTCTTCGCCGGGGCGGCGCTGGCCGGGTTCGGCTTCGGAGCCGTCTCCCAGGGTGCGCTGCGCGCGGTCGTCGACTCGGTCCCGGCCCGGGAGAAGGGCGGCACGCTCGCCTCCTCTCACGTACTCAGCTACCTGGCGATGAGTCTGCCCGCCATCGGCGCCGGCGCCCTCACCGCCGGCTTCGGGCTGCGTGCGGCAGCACTGGCCTATGCCGGCTGCGTGGCCGTACTGGCGACCGTCGCAGTCGCGACGCTGACCGCGCCGCTGCGCAGTCGGCGCCGGACACCGTCCCCGGACACCCGCTCCCGCCCGGCGACGAGCAACTGCACATCCGCCTCACCCGACACACCCGCTCCCGACATCTCCGTCCTCGCGACCCGTAACAAGTAAGGAAAGTCGCTGTGTCCACCTCATCGCAAACGACCGAGTCCCCTACTCCCCCCGCCTCTTCCTGGACGGTGGGCAGCCACACCGTACGACGCATCGACGAAGTGGTCCTGCCCGCCCAGACCGGTCCGTGGCTGCTGCCCGGGGCAACCACCGACCTCGTGAGCCGGACTCCCTGGCTGAACCCCGAATTCGCCGACGAACAAGGCGTCCTGCGCCTGGCGAGCCACAGCTTCGCCGTCGAGGTGGACGGCATGCGGGTGCTGGTGGACACCGGCATCGGAAACGGGAAGCAGCGCGCCAACCCCGCCTGGCACAACCTGAACAGCGACTACGAAGCACGGCTACGGGCGGTGAGCTTCGCGCCGGAGAGCGTGGACCTCGTGGTCCTGACCCACCTCCACGCCGACCACGTGGGGTGGAACACGCGTGCCGAGGGCGACGCCTGGGTGCCCACCTTCCCGAACGCGCGCTATCTCACCTCACGCACCGAGTGGGACTACTGGGCGGGTGTCGACATGGAGGAGGCGCGTCGGCAGATGTTCCGGGACTCGGTCCATCCCGTCCGGGAAGCAGGTCTGCTCGACCTCATCGATGTCGCGGACGAGGGCACGGACGTCGCGCCGGGCATCCGTCTGCTGCCCACCCCCGGCCACACCCCGGGGCAGGTAGCGGTGGAACTGAGCAGCCGTGGCGAGACCGCGTTGGTCACCGGCGACAGCATCCACCACCCGGTCCAGATGGCGCATCCGGAGCTCTGCAGCTGTGTGGACGTCGCTCCCGAACTCGCGGCCAGGACCCGGAACCAGATGCTCGGCTCACTGGCCGGTACGTCAACTCTCCTGCTCGGGAGCCACTTCCCGCCGCCGACCGCCGGACACGTGCTGCGCGAGGACGGCGGGTACCGACTGGTCCCGGCTCCCTCAGCAATAACGCCCATCGGCGGCTGAAGCGGATCGGAGCACCCGGGACGTGCCGCGCACCGAGTCCGTGCGGGTGACGTCCTGGGCGTCCGCGACCGGACGGCCCGGGAGCGGCTGTGGGACTCCTCCGGCATGCGCTCCGTCGTCACCGACGGAGCCGGACGACGTCATGACCGATCACCGGCTTGCGCCCTTTGCGTAAGCCGGCTGTCGGCTGTCCCTCGTGGGCGGCGGTCACGCCGACGCGTCGCGAACGAGGGCAACCTGCCGGCCCCACTCGCCCATCGCCGGCCGAGCAACGCGGCTCTGCTTCAGTCTCACGAATCGAGCGTCATCCGAGCGTCAACAATGATGAATGCACGTCGCCGACATCATTCGTACGACCCCCGCCACACCTTGTAACCGCAGGTCAGATGAGTTTGAACAAGCAGTGGGTCTGCCCGGCCCGCCGTACGGAGGAAAACAGGCCGAGCGACCCACCTGGGCCGCGCAACCGCAGGTCAGACGTCCTTTGCAGCAGGCCCAAGGATCGCCCCGCGCTCCACGTGATGCGTCATCGAAAACAGGTCACAGGGTATGTGGACGGAAGAAGCTGCAGGTCACATGGCCTTTTCATGCCTTGGGCACGGGCTGCGAGGCGGCCTGAGCGTCATGACTGACGGGCTCTGTCTCCTCCTCCGGCCGGTACACCAGGCTGTGTGTGCTTCTGATCCCCGTGGCCGTCATGTTGCTGCTCGGGCGGCAGGCCGGCTGTGGAGGGGCCGCGGGACGCCCGGCGCAGTGCTCCCGCCATGGGGCCGCCCCGGGCGCGTCCGGGCGGAACCCGGGCGCTGTTCGCAGGGGCCGGCCCGATGGGCCGGTGATGAGGCTGGACATCGGCAACGACTCGTCACCGGGTTTCACCCCGTGCACATCGGCGTCCGGCCCCGGACACCTGCCGGGCTCCGGCTCAGGCGTCGATGATGACGGGGATGATCAGGGGCTTGCGGCGGTAGGTGCGGAACGCCCAGTTCGCCACCGCGCGGGCGATGAGTTGTTCGAGCTGACGCGCGTCCCCGACGCCTTCCTCGGCCGCGGTGGCCAGGGTTTTCTCGATCACGGGGACGACCGGCTCGAAGGTGGTGTCGTCGTGCACGAAGCCCCGGGCCAGGAAGTCGGGGGCCTCGGCGAGGGCGCCGGTGTCCGCGTCGACGATCGCCACCACCGTGACGACGCCTTCCTCTGCGAGGGTGAGGCGGTCCTTCAGGGACGCTTCGGTGGCGCCGCCGACTTCCATGCCGTCCACGTAGACGTTGCCGGCGGGGACCTTGCCGGTGATGGACGCGCGCCCGTCGACGAGGTCGACGACGACGCCGTCCTCGGCGATGACGACCCGGTCGGGGTCGACGCCGGTACGGATGGCGAGGTCGGCGTTGGCCCGTAGGTGACGGAACTCGCCGTGGACGGGCATGACGTTGCGCGGCTTGACGATGTTGTAGCAGTAGACGAGTTCGCCGGCGCTGGCGTGCCCGGAGACGTGCACCTTGGCGTTGCCCTTGTGGACCACATGGGCGCCCCACCGGGTCAGTCCGTTGATCACCCGGTAGATGGCGTTCTCGTTGCCGGGGATGAGGGAGCTGGCGAGCAGGACGGTGTCACCCTTGCCGATGCGGATCATGTGATCGCGGTTGGCCATCCTCGACAGCGCCGCCATCGGTTCGCCCTGGGAGCCGGTGCACACCAGGGTGACCTTGTGGTCGGGGAGCTTCTCCAGCTCCTTCGTGCTCACGACCAGACCGGACGGGACCTTCAGATAGCCCAGGTCACGGGCGATGCCCATGTTGCGGACCATCGACCGGCCGACGAAGGCGACCTTGCGACCGTGCTGGTGGGCGGCGTCCAGGACCTGCTGGATGCGGTGCACGTGGCTGGCGAAGCTGGAGACGATGACCCGGCGTGGAGCGGTCCGCATCACCTGCTCGATCGCCGGGTTCAGCTCACGCTCGGAGGTCGTGAAGCCGGGTACTTCGGCGTTGGTGGAGTCGGTGAGGAACAGGTCCACGCCCTCCTCGCCGAGACGGGCGAAGGCGCGCAGATCGGTGATGCGGTCGTCGAGAGGGAACTGGTCCATCTTGAAGTCGCCGGTGTGCAGCACCATCCCGGCGCCGGTGCGGATCGCGACCGCGAGGCTGTCCGGGATGGAGTGGTTGACCGCCACGAACTCGCAGTCGAAGGGCCCGAAGCCGCGCCGGTCGCCCTCCCGCACCCGCACCGTGCGCGGCCGGATCCCGTGTTCCTTGAGCTTGGCCTCCAGGAACGCCAGCGTCAGCTTGGAGCCGACGACGGGAATGTCGGACCGCTCGCGCAGCAGGTACGGCACACCGCCGATGTGGTCCTCGTGGCCATGGGTGAGGACCACGGCCACGATGTCGTCCAGCCGGTCCCGGATCGAGGTGAAGTCCGGCAGGATCACATCGACGCCGGGCTGGGTCTCCTCGGGGAACAGCACGCCGCAGTCGACGATGAGCAGCTTGCCCGCGTGCTCGAAGACGGTCATGTTGCGGCCGATCTCACCGAGGCCCCCCAGGGCGATGACCCGCAGCCCTCCTTCGGGCAGGGGCGGGGCGGCTTTCAGCTCGGGGTGCGGATGACTCATACCCTGACGGTACCCGCAGAGTGGGACGGGATGATCCATCGCCTGCGTGGATCTCTTCTTCCCGACGGAGCGGGACACCGGCAGCGGCTGCTCCGGGACGATCGGATGACGCCGGCGGCCGGGAGGGGCAGGGCGGTGCCGCCTTCGATGGGTGAGCTGTGCGCCCGGTGGTGCCGACGAGGATCTCGTGCCTCTTATCGTGGCGGCCGGCCTCCGCAGCTTCCCGGTGCGCCTCGTCGATGCACACGGTGAGGTCCCACCGGCGTGCCGGTGGGACCTCACTGCTCTGTTCGGCTCGCACCTGCCCGTAAGACGTCGTTTCAATTGGTGAGTCGGCGGTAACCGATGAGGGCTGCAGCGATGCCGACGAAGGCCAGGAAGTGCTCGGCCTTTCGTTCGTAACGGCGGTGCAGTCCTCGGCATCCAATCAGCCAGGAGACCGTTCGCTCGACGACCCAGCGGTGTCGGCCGAGCCGCGCGGAGGACTCGACGCCCTTGCGGGCGATGCGGTGGCGGATACGACGCTCGCGAAGCCATGTCCGCAGGTGGTCGTAATCGTATCCCTTGTCTGCAGGGAGCTTGGCCGGACGCAGGCGGCGGGACATTCGGCACACGATCCCGGAGAAGACCGACAGCCAGGCCGCCCGCCTGCGCAAGGGCTCACGCGGCGGACGACCGCCCGGCTTCGACGAAGACCGCTACAGGAAGCGCAACACCGTCGAGCGGGCGATCAACCGCCTGAAGCAGTCCCGGGCAGTCGCCACCCGCTATGACAAGCGCGGCTACGTCTTCCTCGGCACCGCCACAGCAGCAGCCCTTGTCATCCGGCTGCGAGCTCGATCGCCCGGACAAGTCCTAGTCAATCAGGTAGTGGGCTCCCGCGTAGGCGACGGCGGAGCGCTTCCCGGACAGGGTTGGTCACCTCGGCTTTGGCCTTCCGTCAGTACGAGATCCGCTAGGAGGGGCAGGTGCTCCGGCGCCACACCGGCGATCTCCTCAAGCATGTGCTCCCACGGGCCCGAGCGCAGCGCCTCGATCAGCACCAGGCGCCCCTTCGGGCAGGGGCCGAGCGTCTGGGCGATCGCTGCGAGCGCCTTGCTACGGTGCTCGGGTTCGGTGAGGGCGTCCGCCAAGGCACGGCCCGCCGAGCGGGCACCCGCCCGGCAGAGCGCCTTGACGACGGCCGGGGTGGCCGCCTCACGCACGACAGGGTGGCTGATCTCCTCCAGCAGCGCGGCGGCACGGGCGACGTCCCCCGTAGCTGCGACGCCCGCCGCAAGGTAGCCGATGGCGTGCTCGTCTCCTTGCCAGTCGGTGATTTGCTCTGCTGCGGCCAGATCACCGGCGGCCACAAGCTTTTCCACGACACCGGTGAGGATATCGTCGACCCCGTCCTCCGGCAGGCCAGCCTCCAGATCGAGCACCGCGTCGATATCGCCCGCCGCGAGAAGCGCACCGGCGGCGGCGTACGTGTACCAGCGCCGTTGGTAGGGGCTGTCGGCGGTGTCCGCCAGGCCCAGGATCTCCTGAACCACCTCTGCCGCTCTGCCCGGTTTTCCGATACGGCCCAATGCCTCGGCCACCCGTCGCAGGCCCTCGGCGTGCTCGGCGCGATCTGCCAGGATTCGGCAATCGTGGAGTACACGGTGGAAGAGCGCGTCACCTTCCTCGGGGCGGCCCGTGTGGTGCAAACCTTCGGCTACCCCCACGAGGTCGAGGATGCGTGCATAACTGTCGGACGCGTCGACGGCCTGTTCGGCACGGTGGATGAGGCGGGCTGCGTCGCCCCTCTGCCCGGACCGGTGAGCCACGACAGCCAGGTCGATGAGGGTGTGCACTCTGGGCTCTCGTCCTCTGCGCACCATGCTGGTCGTCCGCTTGAGTACTGCGTGGGCGTGTTCTTCCTGGCCTGCCCGCAGCAGGAAGTCGGCGGTTTCCGTCGACAGAGTCACCCGCCAGTGGAGGTAGGGCACCTTGTCGGTGGCGGCACGGGCTTGCTGAGCCAGGTACACCGTCCGCTGCGGGTCACAAAACCTTGCCGTCATTTTGCCGATGGTGTTGAGGACGCGCGCTCGGTAGATGGGTTCCGTGATCCGTTCGGCCAGTTCCAGGGCTCGGTCGAGGTCACCGGCTTCCGCGGCCGCGATGCCGATTTCGACTAGCCCGTCCTCCGGGTCGTCCAGGAAACGGCTGACCAAGTCGATCGCCTGCTGGTGGTGCCCGGTCGCCTGCAGGCCCGCAGCGACGTGGGGGTACACCCAGTCATCGCCTTCGGGGTCATCGATGTCCGCCGCCAGCCGGGCCGACGTCACGGCGAACTCGGCGGCCTGCGCGGCCAGCGCCGGCGCCGTGGACATCCCCCGGGCGAACAGGGCGAGGTACTGCGCACGCCGGACCATGTCACCGGAGCAGTCCGAACGGGACATCACACACTCCTCCAGTGCCAGGGCCCGGCGGTGCTCACCGAGCCGGGAGAGCGCGGCAGCCAGCGAGGCGCCCAGGGCGCTCCGGGAGACGGTATTGGGCACCGCCATGACCGCGTCGACGGCTTCCGGCGCCCAGGAGATCGCATCGGTGCCCCGGGCCCCGGCCTCCTCCTGGGCCGCCGCGGCGCTCCTCGTCACTCCGGCCAGGGCCCCGACGGCGGCGACGAAAGATTCCGCCCTCTGCTCCGGGTCCTTGATGTGGCGGGCCGTCCGCAGGGCCTCGGCGGGCCGGCCGAAATCCGCTAGGCCCTTGGTAATGGCCGCCAGGAAGCGGTCCCGGTCCTCGGTGTTGTCCGCTCTATCGAGCAGCTTGGTCGCCTGATCCGGACGCACGGCGGCCAGGGCGCCGGCGATGGCACTCAGGGCAGCCACCCGGTCCCGCGCGTTCCGCTGCGACTCGGCCAGATGAACAGCGCGCGCCGGGTGCCCGCACCGGGCCCACAGGGCGATCAGACCGGGGGAAAGAGGCGCCGTCCGGTCATGCAGCCTGTCCCGCGCGGCGGCCAGCCTCAGTGCTGCGGACACGTCCTGGTCGCCGCGACGCCTTCCGTCCGCCAGTACCAGGGCGAAGGCGTACGACACCGCGCTGAGTGCCTGCAGGTCCGTCCCGGACGCCCCCCACAGCCGCTCCTGCCACCGGGCATCGCAGGCCAGCGTCACCAGCCTGGAAGTGTCCCTCTGTTCACGCAGCGATTCGGTGTAGCCACGCAGCAGGTACTCGGGGGTCCCCTCCGGCCACCCGGCCTGCCGGTAGGAGTCCGCCCACTGGTGCAGACGGCTGCGGTGGGCCGCCAGCTCCTGCTCCGTGACCAGTTCCGCCGCGGCGCACCGGATCTCCTCGTGCGCGAGGAGAAAGACGTGCGGACCGGCGGACGTCCAGTGCCCGGAGTGCCGGCGGAAACTGCGGCCGTTCACCGCAGACAGCTCGCGCTCGACCAGCCGCGTCGGGTGCCCGGTCAGCTCCGCGAAGTCGGGCGCGCTCAGCCCGCCTCCGGCCGCGACGGTCAGAGCGACCAGGTCCCAGCCCAACCCGCCGCCGCTTCGCAGCCGCATCAGATCCCGCTCCGCGTCCTCGCGCGCCGCGCGGGCGTGAGGGGACGGCTCCAACTGGTGGTCGATCCGCGTGCTGCGCAGCGGGTGGCCCGCGTGCACGTCCCCCGGTACCGGCGGATGCGGACGGCCTGCGACGATGATGCGCATGCCGTGCGGGGGAACGCGGGGCAACAGCGCCGCGATGCTATGGCCGTCGGGACCGGCGGTCACGCCGCGGTCCTCGTCCAGGCCGTCCACCACGAGCACGAGCCGCCGATCGCGCTCCGCGCACCGCTGTGCGGCGCGGTGCAACGCGAGCAGCATCTGCTCGTATCGCGTGGCGGGGGTGCTCAGCGGCTCCTCCTCGCCCAGCAAGGCGTACAACTGCCGCTGAACGACCTCGCAGAACGCCGCAGCGTCGTTCTGCGCGGCCATGCGGGAGGTGATGAAGAACGAGACGACGTCGACGCCGGGTGGAGGATGCAGGACGAAGTGCGCCAGAAGGGCGGACTTCCCCGCCCACGGCGGGGCAACCCAGCGCCAGTAGCCGGTGTCAGCACGGTCCGCAGGGACATCGTGCGCACAGAGGGCCGCCAGTTGAGCGAGTTCGCTGTCACGCCCCTGGAAGTCGGCGGCGGACAGGTCCTGTTCCACCTTCAGGAGATATCCGGAGACGGCGGCCCGCCCCGCGAACACCTGCACCAGGCTGTCAATCATCACGCCGCTATTGGCGAAGGCCCCGGCTCCCTCGGCGAAAGAGCCGCCCGACTTGCGCACCGCGGCGCGCCTGCGGAAGAACATCGGAGGCGCCGCTATTCCTGCCACCGGTAACCGGTATTCGCGCTACCGCCGTCCGCCCGCGCGTCACCGGTCTCCCCGACGAAGACCGCACCATCGGATGAGAAGGCAACGGCACCCGTGTTGGCATCCCCGCCGCCGGTGGCCGTAGCACGCCCGGTCCTGGACACCTGTACGGACGCACTCCCGGTCGGAGCCAGCAACCCGCAGACGCCGACCCCTAGGGCAGCCACACCGACCACTGCAGACACCGTCCCAGCCACCTGATTCGCCCGGTCCCAGCTCAGCAGCGACAGCACACCAGCAAAGACCGCTAGGACCAACACCGTCGTGACCATCACCGCGCGCCGATTACCCCGCACAGCCCCCCCTCACGCCCCGTCGAAGCAGAACCGCACCGAGCCCGGTACTGTCCACGCCGCATGCCAAGCCCCACCATACGGCCAAGCGCACATCCCCATGCGAGGAAGCTCCGGAGCGCAGCCCTGCAGCGCAACGGCACCCCGGACAGCGTGTCCGCACGGCGCACCACAAGGGCTGACAGCATCTGCCAGCACTGGGAGCCCCCTGGGACTTTTCTGGGACTTCCGGCTGCATCAAAGGGGCACGAGCCTGGAATAACCGAAAGCCCATTCGTGCAGGTCAGCGCATCGCCGCAGGTCATGGCGCTGGCTGGTCTCTTCCGGGACATCTGACCAGCAAAGCCAGGCGCTCTGCATTCAGCGTCACCCACTCTAGGCGCTACACGGAGATCCGTTGCCCCAATAGCCCCCGACCAGCCCAACAGCGCACCTGACGCACCATCAGAAAAAGCGTCAGATGAGAGTCAAGATACCCCTGAGAGCATCATTTCAGCGTCAAGATATCGCCCGTAATACATATAGCGCACATCATACGCACCCATTAAAAGTCCAGTTCAGCGGCCCTTTCCGGTGGGCTCAAGGATCGCCACGCACTCCACGTGGTGCGTCATCGGAAACAGGTCGAACGCCCGGAGCGTCCGCACCCGGTACCCCCCGTCCCGGAAGTACGCCAGGTCCCGCGCCAGCGCCGCCGGGTCGCACGCCACGTACGCGATCCGCCGCGCCCCCAGCGAGGTCAGATGCGCCACCGTCTTCCGGCCCGCGCCCGCTCGCGGCGGGTCCAGGACGATCAGGTCGACCTCGGTGATGCCGGTCCGCGGCAGGACGGACTCGACCTTGCCCTGCTCGACGCGGACCCGGTCGAAGTCGGCCAGGTTGTGCCGGGCGTCCTCCACCGCGCGCCGGGACGACTCGATGCCGAGCACCGCGCCCTTCTCGCCCAGCCGGTCGGCCAGCGCGCCCGCGAACAGGCCGACCCCGCAGTACAGGTCGAGGGCCGTCTCGCCCTTGCGCGGCAGCAGGCCCTGCATGACCGCCGTCACCAGGGTGTCCGCCGCCTTGGGGTGGACCTGCCAGAAGCCGCCGCCGCCGACCCGGTGCGTACGGCCGTCCGCGCGTTCGCGGACGAAGGGGCGGCCGTGCACGCGGTGCACACCGCCCGACTTCTCGTCGACGCGCAGCACGGACACCGGGCGGTCCAGCTCCACCAGCGGCAGGCGCGCCCCCGGCCGCGGCGTCAGGACCACCTGGCGGTCCTGCGAGCCCGTCGCCGCGATCGCCTCGACCGACTCCATGCCGGTCCAGTCCCGCTTCTCGATGCCCAGTTCGCTGACGCCGGGCGCCGCGATCAGGCAGCGGTCGATCGGCTCCACCTCGTGCGAGCGGTGCCGGCGCAGTCCCGCCCGGCCGGTCGAGGCGTCCACCGCGTACTGCACGCGCGTGCGCCACGCCGGGACCTGGCCCGCGGGCACCTTGTCGCCCTCGGCCGGCACCACCGTGCCGTCCCAGCCGGCCTCCTCGGGCGTGAGCCCGGCGAGCCGCTTCAGCTGCTCGGCGATCACCTCGCCCTTCAGCCGCCGCTGGGCGCCCGGCTTGGCGTGCTGCCAGTCGCAGCCGCCGCAGCGGCCGGGACCGGCGAACGGGCAGGGCGCCTCGACGCGGTCCTTGGAGGCTTCCAGCACCTTCACCGCGTCGGCGCGCAGGAACCGGGCCCCCTCCTCGCCCTCGGTGACGCGGGCGACGACCCGCTCACCGGGCAGCGCGTGCCGGACGAACAGCACCTGGCCGGCGGACGTACGGGCGATGCAGTGGCCGCCGTGGGCGACGGGGCCGATCTCGACCTCGTACTCCTCCCCCACCAGCGTTTTCTTCTTCTCTGACTGCATGGCGGGGTGACTCCAGATACGAGACGGGGGAACGGGGGACGACAGCCCACCAGTCTACGGTGCCGACGAGGACTCCCTCGCCGGCTCCTGGGCGGGACCGCGCCGCACCGATCCGGGCGCGTTCCACTCCTGCTCCCGGCGCGCCCGCCGCTTCGCCACCTCGGACGACTGCAGCTGGTACGGCACCGAGGTCACCATGACGCCCGGCGTGAACAGCAGCCGGCCCTTGAGGCGGAGCGCGCTCTGGTTGTGCAGCAGGTGCTCGTACCAGTGGCCGACCACGTACTCCGGGATGATCACGGACACCGCGTCGCGCGGCGACTCCTTGCGCAGGCTCTTGACGTACTCGATGACCGGCCGCGTGATCTCGCGGTACGGCGAGTCGAGGACCTTCAGGGGCACGTCGATGCCGCGCCGCTCCCACTCCTGGCGCAGCGCCTTCGTCTCCGCCGGGTCGACGTTGACGCTGAGCGCCTCCAGGGTGTCCGAGCGCAGCAGCTTGGCGTAGGCGAGCGCGCGCAGCGTCGGGCGGTGGATCTTGGAGATCAGGACGACCGAGTGGACCCGGGACGGCCGGACGATGTCGTCGCTCGGGCCCTCCGGAGCCGCGATCTCCTCGGCGACGCGGTCGTAGTGCCGGCGGATCGCCGTCATCGTCGCGTAGAAGATCACCATGCCGAGCAGCGCGACCCAGGCGCCGTGCGAGAACTTGGTGACGAGGACGACCACCAGCACCAGGCCGGTGAAGAAGGCCCCGAAGGCGTTGATGGCGCGCGAGCGGACCATGTGGCGGCGCCGGGCCGGGTCCTTCTCGCCGGCCAGGTGGCGGTTCCAGTGCCTGACCATGCCGGTCTGGCTGAGCGTGAAGGACACGAACACGCCGACGATGTACAGCTGGATCAGGCGGGTGGAGTCGGCGCCGTAGATCCACACCAGGAGCACGGCCGCGCCGGCCAGCAGCACGATGCCGTTGGAGAAGGCGAGGCGGTCGCCGCGGGTGTGCAGCTGGCGCGGCAGGTAGCGGTCCTGGGCGAGGATCGAGCCGAGCAGCGGGAAGCCGTTGTACGCCGTGTTCGCGGCGAGGAACAGCACCAGCGCGGTGGCCGCGGCCAGCACCATGAACAGGAGGCTGCCGTGGCCGAAGACGGCCTCGGCGACCTGGGAGATCACCGGGTCCTGCACGTAGTCCGGGCCGACCGGGGTGCCGTCGTGGACCAGGTCGACGGCCGGGTTCTCGGCCATGCGGACGTCGCTGGCCATGGCCAGGCCGATGATGCCGCAGAACATGGTGACGGCGAGCAGGCCCATCAGCGCGAGCGTGGTCGCCGCGTTCCTCGACTTGGGCTTGCGGAAGGCCGGGACGCCGTTGGAGATCGCCTCGACGCCGGTGAGCGCGGCGCAGCCGGAGGAGAAGGCGCGCAGCAGCAGGAAGAGCAGGGCGAAGCCGGCCAGGCCCTGGTGTTCGGGCTTGATCTGGTAGTCCGCTGTCGGCGCCCGCATCTCGTCGCCCAGCACCAGTCCGCGGAACGCGCCCCAGGCGATCATGGTGAAGACGCCCGCGACGAACACGTACGTCGGGATGGCGAAGAGGGTGCCCGACTCCTTCACGCCCCGCAGGTTCATCAGCGTCAGCAGCACGATCACGGCGATCGCGCAGAACACCTTGTGCTCGACGACGAACGGGACGGCCGAGCCCAGGTTCTCGATGCCGGAGGAGATCGAGACGGCGACGGTCAGGACGTAGTCGACGAGCAGCGCGCTGGCGACCGTCAGGCCCGCCTTGGGACCGAGGTTGGTGGTCGCCACCTCGTAGTCGCCGCCGCCGCTCGGGTAGGCGTGCACGTTCTGCCGGTAGGAGGCCACCACGGTGAACATCAGCACCACGACCGCGACCGCGATCCAGGGGCTGAAGTGGTACGCCGACACACCCGCGATCGAGAGGACCAGGAGCACCTCGCCGGGCGCGTACGCCACGGAGGACAGCGGGTCGGAGGCGAAGACAGGGAGTGCGATGCGCTTCGGCAGGAGGGTCTCCCCCAGCCGGTCACTGCGCAGTGCGCGCCCGATGAGGATCCGTTTGGGCACGTCGGTCAGTTTGGACACAACAGAGGATCGTAAGCCTTTGAACGGGGGACCGCCCACTTGCCGCCCCGGACCCCCTCGCCGTCTGCCCTCCGGGTGAGACCGGCGGTCGGTCCGCCCGCGGATTGCGCAGGTCGCGGCGTTGCCATGCCTGTATGACGAAACCCGCCCGGCCTTCCTGCCGGTGCCGCCCCCGGAGGCCTCGTGCACACGACCGCGGAACCGGTCGGCGCCGCGGCCGCCCTGGTGGCCCCGGGATCCGACGGTGAGCGTGCGCGGCACCGGGCGGAGATGAGAGGCGCCCCGGGGAGCCGGGGCGCGTGGGGGTGCGCGGGGGGAGCCCGCCCGCGCCCGGCCGACGGGGCCGCCACCGTGCGTCGCCGTGTCGTTCCTCACGCTTCCCGGATCCCGCCCGTGACGGCGGGCGGCCCCCGGCGGCCGGTGCCCCGGACCCCGCCTCCGACGGCGATCCCCCGCGGTCGATGCCTCCGGGCCGCGGTCGCGGCCCCCCGGCCGCTCCCCCGGCGGGGCCGATACGTTGGAGAGGGGCGGGCGGACGCGGCACCGGCCCCGGAGGGCATCGCCGTCGGTGTTCACCGGCATGATGTTGCCTGGCGGCCCGCTTGCAGGCCGCGACGGTTGCCCGGCGAGCCGAAAGAGAGACATGAGCACGACATTTGCAAAGGTCAGAGGGCCTGCAGGAAGCGCGGTGTGACGCGATGCACATTGTCATCATGGGGTGTGGAAGGGTGGGTTCCGCTCTTGCCCAGACCCTGGAGCAACAGGGGCACACGGTCGCCGTGATCGACCGGGACCCCACCGCCTTCCGCCGTCTGGGCTCCTCGTTCGGCGGCCGCCGGGTCACCGGGATCGGCTTCGACCAGGACACCCTGCGCGAGGCGGGCATCGAGGAGGCGGGCGCCTTCGCCGCCGTCTCCAGCGGGGACAACTCCAACATCATCGCCGCGCGCGTGGCCCGGGAGATGTTCGGCGTCGAGAACGTCGCCGCCCGCATCTACGATCCCCGGCGCGCGGAGGTGTACCAGCGCCTGGGCATCCCCACCGTCGCCACCGTCCGCTGGACGGCCGACCAGATGCTGCGCCGGCTGCTCCCCTCGGGCGCCGAGCCGCTGTGGCGCGACCCGACCGGCGGCGTCCAGCTCGCCGAGGTGCACGCGTCCACCTCCTGGGTGGGCCACAAGATCAGCAGACTCCAGGAGGAGACGGGCGTCCGCGTGGCGTTCCTGACCCGGCTCGGCGAGGCGGTCCTGCCCACCTCGCAGACGGTGCTGCAGGAAGGCGACCTGGTGCACGTGATGATGCGCACCGACGAGGTCGACAAGGTCGAGGCGGCGTTCGCCAAGGGTCCCGAAGAGGAGGGCGGTCACTGATGAGGGTCGCCATTGCCGGAGCCGGCGCCGTCGGCCGCTCGATCGCGGGCGAACTGCTGGAGAACGGCCACGAGGTCCTGCTCATCGACAAGGCGCCGACCGCCATCTCGGTCGAGCGCGTCCCGCGGGCGGAGTGGCTGCTCGCCGACGCCTGCGAGATCACGTCCCTGGACGAGGCGGCGCTCCAGCGCTGCAACGTCGTGATCGCCGCGACGGGCGACGACAAGGTGAACCTGGTCGTCTCGCTGCTGGCGAAGACGGAGTACGGCGTGCCGCGCGTCGTCGCCCGGGTCAACAACCCCAAGAACGAGTGGCTGTTCAACGAGGCCTGGGGCGTGGACGTCGCCGTCTCCACGCCGCGCCTGATGTCGGCCCTGGTCGAGGAGGCGGTGAGCGTCGGCGACCTGGTCCGGCTGCTGCGCTTCAGCCACGGCGACGCCAACCTCGTCGAGCTGACCCTGCCGGAGGAGTCGGCCCTGGCCGGCACCCAGGTCGGTGATGTGGAGTGGCCCGAGGACACCTCCCTGGTCACCATCATCCGCGGCACCCGCGTCCTCACCCCGTCCCGGGACGACTCCCTGGAGGCGGGCGACGAGCTGCTGTTCGTGGCCGCACAGGCCCGCGAGGAGCAGCTGGAGGACCTGCTCTCGGTGCGCAAGGACCCGGCGGGCTGAGCCCGCCGAGGTGACGGCATCCTCCTGAGAGGCCGGGGACGCCCGGGAACACGGGGGCGCCCCGGCGGCCGGCCGCCGGGGCGCCCCCGTTGCGGAGAGCCTGCCGCCCTCCGTCACGCCTTGCGGTGCCGGCCCGGGGAATCCGCCGTGTCCGCCGCGTCGTCCGCGCCGTCGGACTGCTCGGCCGTGCCCGGGTGCTCCCGCTCCTGCCGCTCGGCCCGCTCCGCCGCCTCCATCTCGGCGAACACGTCGATCGGCGCCGGCGCCTTCGCCAGGAACAGCCAGGTCAGCCAGACGGCGAGCAGGAACGGCGGGATCTTCAGGGCGACGAGGACCCAGCCGAGCTGGGTGGTGTCCGCCCACCAGTACAGCGGGAAGAGGATCGCGCACTTGCCGAGCAGGATCAGGCCCCAGGCGTAGCTGGCCTTCGCGTACGCCTTCTTGCGGCCGGGGTTGCGGGTGCGCCAGGAGAGGTTCTCCTTGAAGACCGGGCCGAGGATCAGTCCGATCAGCGGCACACCGCACAGCGTCGTGACGATGTACGCCAGCCCCAGGCCCAGCGTGTAGAGCATGCCGGGCAGGTAGAAGTCCTTGGCGTTGCCGGTCATCATCGCGAAGACCACGCCGAAGGCGACGCCGAAGACACCGCTGAAGGCGTGCTTGACGGTGTCCCTCATCGCCAGCCGGACCGCGACCAGCACCAGCGACACGGCCAGCGCCGCGATCGCCGACAGGTGCAGGTCCTTGTTGATCGTGTAGACGGTGACGAAGAGAAGGCCGGGCAGCACCGTCTCGATCATGCCCCGCACTCCGCCGAACGCCTCGAAGAGCGCGGCCTCCGTCACCGCCCGGGCGTCCTCCGCTTGAGTGTCTTCGGTCGGCCTGTCGAGCGACGTCACCGGCTACTCCCGTCCGAGGGGTCTCAGTTCGTATTTCGGGTTGAACAGCACCCGGCGGCCCCGGCTCATCGAGATCCGGCCCGATGCGATCAGCTTGCGCCCCGGCTCTATCCCCACGATGGAACGCCGGCCGAGCCACACCACGTCCAGGGCGGCGGAGCCGTCGAACAGCTCGGCCTCCAGAGCGGGGACGCCCGCGCGCGGTCGCAGGGTGACCGTGCGCAAGGTACCAGTAACCGTCACGATCTGCCGGTCCCGGCAGTCGCCTATCCGCGTGCAGCCGGCGATGTCGGCGTCCTCCCGCAGTTCCTCCGACTCCAGGTCCTCCTGCGACGAGGAGAGCCGGTCGAACATGCGCCGGAACCGGCCCACCGGCTTGCCGGAACGAGGAACAGCACTCATATCTGAAGAGTACCGGGGGCCGCCGACAGCCACGTACCCCCTGGACCCACCCGCCCGGACCGACCGCTCCCGGCCGTCCCCGGGACCCCGGCGACATCGGCGGCGCCCCGTCCAGCGGCCCGGGAGCCGCGGCCGCTCACCGACGTCGGTGCCGTACAGGTCCTGGCCATGGCCCTGTCGTACGACGCCTTGTCCTCCAGGAGGGCGAAGATGCCGACGGCGGCCTCCGTCGTCGACGGCTCCCAGTTGCCGTCGGAGCGGGAGCCGTTGATCACCTCGGGCAGGTGGACGGTGCGGAGCATGGTGGCGAAGCGGCCGGCGTTCGCCCAGGTCCTCGGGTACGGGTACGTGATGATCCCGGCGGCCTTGGACCAGGAGGAGCCGGCCCAGCCGGTCCGCAGGGGCGCGTTGCTGCCGGTGCGGTCCCGGACCACGGCGGACCAGGCGTCCATCAGCTCGACGGCCTTCCGCGCGTGCCGTTCGTCGCGGGTGATGTACCAGGCGAGGGCGTGGGTGTAGGCCGCGATCGCGTCCTCGCGCTCGTCGGTGCGGCCGTTGCCGGGGTTCGAGTACGAGCCGCACTCGACGATCGCGCGAGGCTCCGGGACGCGGTTCGGATCGGCGTACCCGCTCGCCGTCATCCGGTCGAAGGCGCCCTTCCAGGGCTGGGCGCCGGCGATCACCCGGCCGCTGGCGAAGTCCAGCCGTCCCTTGGAGACGGTGACGCCGGGGTGCGCGAAGGCGCCGGGTGCGGCCTCGGCGCGGCCGGATCCGGGACGGAGGAGGAGACCGCCGACCAGTGCCGTGGCCGGGACACGGACCGATGGACGGTCAAGGGCTCCCGCGCGAATCGACGGGCCGATGCCCCGGTGACGGCACCGGGCCCGGGCCGGCGGAACTGACACATGCCGGCCGGACTCCCCGCTCCCCGGGCGGGACGATCGGCCGGTGCCCCGGACCACCACACGGACGGTCGACGAGCCCGTACGTCCGTCCACCGTCCGTCCGCGCACGGGGGACGGACGGCGGCGGATCCGCCGGTGCCCGCCGACGGGTCCGCGCATCCGCACACGGCGAAGGGCCGCGCCCCTCGCGGGAACGCGGCCCTGACGCGTCTCCTCCGGCCCGGTTCCTACCGGACCTCCGTGATCTCCGGTCCGCGCTGCAGCTGGCCCATGCCGCCGGCGAAGCGGGAGCCGGTCTCCTCCTGCTGGACGCCCTCGGGAACCATCTGCGCGTCGTTCGGCAGCTTGAGGACGATCGGGTCGCGCGGCGCCATCGGACCGTCGCCGCGGACCACGACGGTGTCCCGGAAGATCTGCTCCAGCAGCCCCGCGGCCTGCGGCTGCACCGCGCCCTGGCCCGAGATCACCCCGCGCAGGAACCAGCGGGGCCCGTCCACGCCGACGAACCGCACGACCTGGAAGCCGCCCGTGCCGTCCGGCAGCTGCACCGGCACCTGGGCCCGCAGCTCCCAGCCCAGCGGACCCTCGACCTCGTCGACGATGCCGCCCTGCTGGGTGATCCCGGCCGCGATCTCCTCGCGCACCTCGCTCCAGATGCCCTCGCGCTTGGGCGCGGCGAAGGCCTGCAGCTGGATGGCGCTGTCGCGCAGCACGACGGTCGCCGCGACGATCGCGTCGCCCGCGACCTCCACCCGCAGCTCCATGCCCTCGACGCCCGGCACGAACAATCCGCCCAGGTCGACGCGGCCCTCGCCGGGGTTGCGCACCTCGGAGCTGTCCCAGGGCCCGTCGGGCCGCGGCTCGGGTTCGAGCCTCACCCGCTCGGCCTCGCCGTCCGCCTCAGTGTCGACGCTGTCGACGACCTGCTCGGCCTCGCCGGCCGCGCCCTCGGCGGCATCCTTCTTCTTGCGACGTCCGAACACGTCACTGTCCTTCCCGGTCGGATACGACCGAAGCGTATCGATTCCCACCCGTCGTGCCGCCCACGGCGGCCTGACCGCTTGTGCCGCTTGCGTCGCCCACCGCGGCGTGGCCGCCGGTGGACCCGAAGCCCCCCTCGGCCCGCACCGAGCCGGGAAGCTCCGCGACCTCCTGGAAGCGGACCCTCTCGACCTGCTGGACGACCAGTTGGGCAATCCGGTCGAAGCGCTCGAACCGCACGGGCTCGCGCGGGTCGAGATTCACCACGATCACCTTGATCTCCCCACGGTACCCGGCATCAACCGTCCCCGGGGCATTCACGAGGGCGACACCGCAACGGGCGGCGAGACCGGAGCGCGGATGCACGAAGGCCGCGTACCCCTCCGGGAGCGCCACGCACACGCCCGTGGGCAGGACGGCCCGCTCCCCGGGCGCCAGTTCGCACGCCTCGGTGGTGCGCAGATCGGCCCCCGCGTCACCGGGATGCGCGTACGTCGGAAGCGGTACGTCCGGATCGACACGCCGGATCAGCACGTCCACGGGGCCCCGGCTCACGGGTTCACCTCGAAGGCGCGGGCACGGCGGACCTGGTCCGGATCGTTCATGGCGGCCCGGATCTCCTCCTCGCGGCCGTGGTCGACGAAGTGGTCGACCTTCACCTCGACGAAGAGGGCGTCGGCACGGACGGCGACGGGCCCGTCGGGACCGCCGATCCGCCCGGTCGCGGTGGAGTAGATCTTCCGGCCCGCGACCGCGGTCACCTCGGCCTCCAGATGCAGTGTCGCGCCGACCGGCACGGGCGATATGAAATCGGTCTCCAGCCGCCCGGTCACCGCGATCGTCCGCAGCAGCCAGTTCAGCGAGCCGAGGGCCTCGTCCAGAGCGGCGGCGAGCACCCCGCCGTGCGCGAGGCCGGGAGCGCCCTGATGGGCGGGCTGCACGGTGAACTCGGCGGTCAGGGACACGCCCTCGCCGGCCCGCGCCGCCAGGTGCAGCCCGTGCGGCTGCCCGCCGCCACACCCGAAACACCCGTCGTAGTGCGCACCCAGCAGCTCACCGGGCGCGGGAGCGTCGGGGTGCCGCACCGGTTCCACGGCATCGGCGGGAGGCTGAAGAGCTGCGGAAGTACCACTCACAGGCGCAGACCTTACCGGCCCGCCCGTCACCCACCACCGCCCCACCGGACAGCGCTCCGCGCCGACCCCTGCCCCCGCCCGTCACCCACCACCGCCCCACCGGACAGCGCTCCGCGCCGACCGGCCCGGCTCCGGCGCGAGCCGGACACCGTGCCAAGCTTGGCTTCATGCAGCTCTCCGCCGCCCCGTACGAAGAACGCCTCACCGCCCCGCGCTCCTGGTGGATCGTCTCGTTCCTGGCCGGGGTCTCCCTGGGCCTGATCCTGCTCCCCTTCGGCACGCTGCCGATGCTGGGCGGGCTGGCCGGCGGCGCGGCCGCCGCCGCGGTCGTCGTCAGCTCCTACGGCTCGGTCCGCATCCGGGTCGTGGGCGATTCGCTGATCGCGGGCGACGCCCGGATCCCGGTCACGGCGCTGGGCGAGGCCCGGGCACTGGACGCCGAGGAGGCGCGCGCCTGGCGCACGCACAAGGCGGACACCCGGGCTTTCCTGCTGCTGCGCGCCTACATCCCCACGGCCCTGCGCGTCGAGGTCACCGACCCGGACGATCCGACGCCGTACCTCTACCTGTCGACCCGCGAGCCGGAGCGGCTGGCGCAGGCGCTGAAGGCGGCGCGGACAGCGCGGACGGCGCAGTAGCGCGGCCGACGGCAGGGCTCAGCGTCCGTCTCCCCCGCGGTGCTAGGGGTTCTCGGGACGCTCCCCGATCTCCAGCGCGTCCGCCGGGCGTTCCAGGCCCGGAAGGCCGTCGAGCGCCTCCCACGGCACCTGCATCCTGCGCAGGTCCTCCCGGACGCGGGCGGCGAGTCTCCTGGTGTCCCGCCGGTTCATGACCGCCCCCACGGTCGCGCCCACCAGGAACGGCATCAGGTTCGGCAGGTTGCGCACCATCCGCTTCATGATCTGCTGGCGCAGCTGGCGCTTCACATGGCCGTTCATCGCCGTGCCCAGCGTCGACGGCTTGGTCACGTCGATCCCGCGCTCGTCCGACCAGGCGTTCAGATACGCGGTGCTGCGCTGCTTGAGGTTGCCGGGCGGTCGCGCGCCGTACACCTCGTGGAGTTCGGCGATCAGCTTCAGCTCGATCGCCGCGACCCCGGTGATCTCGGCGGCCAGTTCCGCGGGCATCGCGGGCGGTACGGGCAGCATCGCCGCGGCCCCGATGCCCGCTCCGACCGTCGCCGTCGCCGTGGCGGCGCCCGCCACGAGCTTGTCGGCGAGTTCCTCGGGCCCGAGACCGGGGAACTGCCTGCGGAGCGTCGCCAGGTCCCGTACGGGGACCCGCGGGGCGAGGTCGATGATCCGGTCGGCGAGGTGCCCGAGGCCCGCCCGGGCGCGGTCGCCGCCCTTGCGGACGCCCCGCCTGGTCAGGTCCCGGATCACCGCCGTCCGGCGTCGGGCGACGGGCTCGGGGACCTCCGCGGGCGCCGGGAGGTCGCTCCGGCCGGCCGCCGGTCCGAGCGAGGCCGCTCCGGTGTCGGTTGAGCCTCGCCCGTCGTCACGCGTGCCGTGCGGGCCGTCGGACGGCCCTTGGTCCGCTCCCCTGGAGAAGCGGCGCTTCCAAGGAGGGGTCGAGCCAGTCACGGCCGACCCGCCCTCAGTCGCAGTCGCGGCAGATGGGCTGGCCGTTCTTCTCCCGGGCCAGCTGGCTGCGGTGGTGCACCAGGAAGCAGCTCATGCATGTGAACTCGTCCTGCTGCTTCGGCAGCACCCGGACGGCCAGCTCCTCGTTCGAGAGATCGGCGCCGGGCAGTTCGAGGCCCTCGGCGGCCTCGAACTCGTCGACGTCCACGGAGGAGGCCGACTTGTCGTTCCGCCGGGCCTTCAGTTCTTCGAGGCTGTCCGAGTCGACGTCGTCGTCGGTCTTGCGTGGAGTGTCGTAATCGGTTGCCATGTCGCTCTCCCCCTCTGGGTGTCTGCGGTGTCTCCAGCGCACGTAACGCGTGAGAGGCCGGACTTGTGCCCGACCCGAGGCGGAGATTTTGCCTCACATCAAGGTCTGTTACTCAATCGACACCCAACCGGACCCCCCAGGGGTGATCGGCTTGGATGGCGATGGGGACCGTACACGGTCCGAATGCCGCACTTCAAAGGCGTCTCACCGTGTACTTCCCGTGATCAGGACCCCTGAAAACCAGGATTTTCCCGACTTTCCCGGGGCGTACGCGACCACGGAGAGTAGACGACCGGAAAAGCGCCGTTGTGATCGATCACACATGCGAGCGTCGGCGCACCCTTCCGAAAATTCCGCGCAAAGCGAACATCGGTGGAAGTCGGCGGGACGATCGACGGAATGATCTCAGATGGGCAGCGTGACTCGCATCACGAGCCCGCCTCCCTCGCGCGGCTGGGCGTAGATGTGCCCGCCGTGCGCCCGGGCCACGGAGCGGACGATGGACAGGCCCAGGCCGACGCCCTTGTCGCTGCCCGTGCGCTCCGTGCGCAGCCGCCGGAACGGCTCGAAGATGTTGTCGACCTCGTACGCCGGCACGACCGGGCCGGTGTTGGAGACGACCAGGACCGCCCGGCCGTGCTGCGCCTCGGTGGTGACCTCGACCCAGCCGCCCTCGGGGACGTTGTAGCGCACGGCGTTCTGCACGAGGTTCAGGGCGATCCGCTCCAGCAGCACGCCGTTGCCCTGGACGACCACGGGCTGCCGCTCGCCGCGGATCTCCACGCCCTTGGCCTCCGCCTCGGCCCGCACCTGGTCGATGGCCTGCGAGGCGACCTCGGCGAGGTCGACCGGCTTGCGCTCGACGATCTGGTTGTCGCTGCGGGCGAGCAGCAGCAGGCCCTCGACGAGCTGCTCGCTGCGTTCGTTGGTGGCCAGCAGCGTCTTGCCGAGCTGCTGCAGTTCCACCGGGGCGCCGGGATCGGACAGATGGACCTCGAGGAGCGTGCGGTTGATCGCGAGCGGGGTGCGCAGCTCGTGCGAGGCGTTGCCGACGAAGCGCTGCTGGGCGGTGAAGGCGCGCTGCAGCCGCTCCAGCATGTCGTCGAAGGTGTCCGCGAGCTCCTTCAACTCGTCGTCCGGGCCGTCCAGCTCGATGCGGCGGGACAGGTCGGAGCCGGCCACCGCGCGCGCGGTGCGGGTGATCCGGCCCAGCGGCGACAGGACCCGGCCGGCCATCGCGTAGCCGAAGGCGAAGGCGATGACGGCGAGGCCGAGGAGGGCCAGCAGGGAGCGGCTGAGCAGGGTGTCCAGCGCGTGCTGGCGCTGTTCGTTCACACAGGCGCCCAGCGCCTCGTTGAGCTCGTCCGCGGGCAGCGGGGAGGGGCCCAGGTTGCAGGTCTTGCTGGACACCTGACCGGAGAGGATCTTGAAGGGCAGGTCGCTGCCCACGTTCAGGGCGCTCGCGGCGAGCAGGTAGATGATCGACAGCAGCAGGATGCCGGCGATCAGGAACATGCCGCCGTACAGCAGCGTGAGCCGTATCCGGATGGTCGGCCGCAGCCAGGGGAAGGGCTGCACCGGCCTGCGGGGGTCCCAGGTGGGCTTGGGGGGCGCCTGAGGGGGCGCGGGTGTCGTGGCCACGGGGGATCAGATCCGGTAGCCGGAGCCGGGGACGGTGACGATGACGGGCGGCTCGCCCAGCTTGCGGCGCAGGGTCATGACGGTGACCCGCACCACGTTGGTGAACGGGTCGGTGTTCTCGTCCCAGGCCTTCTCCAGGAGCTGCTCCGCGGAGACGACCGCGCCCTCGCTGCGCATGAGCACTTCGAGGACCGCGAACTCCTTGGGCGCGAGCTGGACCTCCCTGCCGTCGCGGAAGACCTCGCGGCGGTTGGGGTCGAGCTTGATCCCGGCGCGCTCCAGGACGGGCGGCAAGGGCACGCTCGTACGCCGCCCGAGGGCGCGCACGCGGGCGATGAGCTCGCTGAACGCGAAGGGCTTGGGCAGATAGTCGTCGGCGCCGATCTCCAGGCCCTCCACCCGGTCGCTGACGTCGCCGGAGGCGGTGAGCATCAGCACGCGCGTGGGCATGCCGAGCTCGACGATCCTGCGGCAGACGTCGTCGCCGTGCACGAGCGGGAGGTCGCGGTCGAGGACGACCACGTCGTAGTCGTTGACGCCGATGCGCTCCAGGGCGGCCGCACCGTCGTACACGACGTCGACGGCCATGGCCTCCCGGCGCAGTCCGGTGGCCACCGCATCGGCGAGCAGTTGCTCGTCCTCGACGACGAGTACGCGCACGTCGCTTGTCCTTCCTGTGTCCGCCCGCACGGCGGCGTGTGGGGCCGCGCGCGGGCGGGGTGTCCGTGGGTGTGTTGCCTCCATCCTGCACTTTTCGTCCGTAAGTCGGCTGTAAGGCGGGGGGAGGGGGCCGGGCCGGACGGACCCGGGAACCGGCGGCGGAGGAAATTCTCGGGCGGCCGAGGTTTCCGCGGGAGGGAGCAGGGGGAGGACGGGTTTACACCCCGCGATCACGCTCTGCATGTACCGCACCACCGCGCGGTGCACAGCACTCCGCTTTCCGCAGGGCGGGCGTGGATGTCCGGCACCGCCGCCGCCCGGCGGAGCGGCGCGCCGGGCGCCCACCGGAGACGTGATCGCCCCTCCCGAACCGGCACACCCCGTGCCACCGACCCACGACCCAGGACGAGGGGGCGCAGCATGGACGCTTTCACCGCAGGACTTCTGCAGCGCATAAGGGCGACCGAGTCCGACCTGTCGCGGGCTCGTGACGAGGGCGACGACTTCCTCGTCGAAGTGGAGCTGGCCGAGCTCGACGACCTGCGCCGCCTCGCCGCCGAGCACGGTGTGGAGGTCGGCGCGTCCGGCGTCTGATCGGCCCGACGGGACGGGGCCCCGGCGGATCCACCGCCGGGGCCCCGTCCCGTCGGGGGCGGCCGCCTCCACGCGCCGTCGGCCCCTCGCGGCCACCGGCCCGCTCCTCGTCGCGGCCCTCGCGCGGGCACGCGGGCCGACGCGGCGGCGCCGTCAGTCGTGCCAGGCGCCGAAGTCCTCCAGGAGCCGCTGGAGGGGCTCGAAGACGCCCGGTGTGCCCGCGACCGTCAGATCCCGCGACGGGCGCTCTCCGGGGCGTCCGCCGGTCAGCGCGCCCGCCTCCCGGGCGATGAGGTCGCCCGCGGCGAAGTCCCAGGCGTTCAGTCCGCGCTCGTAGTACCCGTCGAGGCGGCCCGCGGCGAGGTCGCACAGGTCGACCGCGGCCGAGCCGCCGCGCCGGATGTCGCGCAGCAGCGGGATCATCCTCCGCGCGACCTCGGCCTGGTGGGCGCGGACCTCGGCGACGTAGTTGAAGCCGGTGGAGACCAGGGCCTGGTCCAGCGGCGGCGCGGGGCGGCAGGCGAGCCGCCGCTCGCCGTCCCAGGCGCCGGTCGCCCAGGCTCCCCCGCCCCGGACCGCGTGGTAGGTCTCGCCGCGCATCGGGGCCGCGACCACGCCGACGACCGTCTCCCCGTCCCGCTCGGCGGCGATGGAGACGGCCCAGGTCGGCAGGCCGTAGAGGTAGTTCACCGTGCCGTCGAGCGGATCGATCACCCAGCGGATCCCGCTGGTGCCCTCGGTGGCGGCGCCCTCCTCGCCGAGGAAGCCGTCGTCCGGACGGCGGTCCGCGATCAGGCCGGTGATCAGTTTCTCCGCCGCGATGTCCATCTCGGTGACCACGTCGATCGGGCTGGACTTGGTGGCGGCGACCGCCAGGTCGGCCGGGCGGCCGTCCCGCAGCAGCTCGCCCGCGCGGCGGGCGGCCTCCCGGGCGAGCCCGAGCAGTTCCTCGTGCAGGGGGTCGGTCACGGGGCTCCTCACGCGTAGGGGCTGTCGGCGCCCGCGGCGGCGGGGCGCGGGGCGCGGGCCGGGCAGCAGCCCACCGGGCAGACGTCGTGGCTGGCGCCGAGCGTGCCCAGGGCGCACGGCGTGACGCGCTCCCCGCGCTCGGCGGCGGCCCGCTCCAGGACGAGCTCGCGGACCGCGGCGGCGAACCGCGGGTCGGCGCCGACGGTGGCCGAGCGGCGCACCGGCAGCCCCAGCTCCTCGGCCTTGGCCGTGGCCTCCGTGTCGAGGTCGTACAGGACCTCCATGTGGTCGGAGACGAAGCCGATCGGGGCCATGACGACGGCCGGGACGCCGGCCGCGTGCCGCTCCTCCAGGTGGTCGCAGATGTCGGGCTCCAGCCACGGGATGTGCGGGGCGCCGGAGCGGGACTGGTAGACGAGCTGCCAGGGGTGGTCGACGCCGGTGCGCTCGCGGACGGCGTCGGCGATCAGCCGCGCGACGTCCAGGTGCTGCCTGACGTAGGCGCCGCCGTCGCCGTGCTGCTCGACGGGGCCGGAGGTGTCCGCGGCGGAGTTCGGGATCGAGTGGGTCGTGAACGCGATGTGCGCGCCGTCCCGGACCTCCTCGGGAAGGTCGGCGAGGGACCGGATCACCCCGTCGATCATGGGCTCGACGAAGCCCGGGTGGTTGAAGTAGTGCCGCAGCTTGTCGATCCTGGGCGCCTCCAGGCCCTCCGCCTCCAGGGCGGCGAGCGCGTCGGCGAGGTTCTCGCGGTACTGGCGGCAGCCCGAGTAGGAGGCGTAGGCGCTGGTGGCGAGGACGAGGATGCGGCGGCGCCCGTCGCGGACCATGTCGCGCAGGGTGTCCGTCAGGTACGGGGCCCAGTTGCGGTTGCCCCAGTAGACCGGCAGGTCCAGGCCGTGGTCGGCGAAGTCCTTGCGCAGGGCGTCCAGCAGGGCGCGGTTCTGGTCGTTGATCGGGCTGACCCCGCCGAACAGGAAGTAGTGCCGGCCGACTTCCTTCAGGCGTTCCTTGGGGATGCCGCGCCCGCGGGTCACGTTCTCCAAGAACGGGACCACGTCGTCCGGACCTTCGGGGCCGCCGAACGAGAGCAGGAGCAGGGCGTCGTAGGGGGTGGCATGGAGCACGTCTGGCATGGCTCGATCCTGCCACCCGGCGCGGACAGCCGGGAAACGGCGGGTGCCGTGCCCCGCCTCCGGCCCCGGACCGGGAGTGCATTAGGGTTACCTAACCGGTAATCTGTATCGGCTGGGTTCACGCCTTACTCAGCTTGTTGCCGCACCCTGCCCCGGCCCGGTTCCAGCACGCCGGCCGGGAGCCCTTTGACCGCGCCGTACCGGACCCGCCGGAGAAGCCCGTGCCCAGCCCCTACCGCGCCCTGTTCGCCGCTCCCGGCTCCAAGGCCTTCTCCGCCGCGGGCTTCCTCGGCCGTATGCCGCTGTCGATGATGGGCATCGGCGTGGTGACGATGGTCTCCCAGCTGACCGGCCGCTACGGCCTCGCCGGCGCCCTGTCGGCGACCATCGCGCTCGCCGCCGCGGTGGCCGGCCCGCAGATCTCGCGCCTGGTGGACCAGTACGGGCAGCGGCGGGTGCTGCGCCCGGCGACGCTCGTCTCGCTCGTCGCCGCGGCCGGACTCCTGCTCACCGCGCACTACGGCTGGCCGGACTGGCTCCTGTTCGTGTGCTGCGTCGGCGTCGGCTGCGTGCCGAGCGTCGGCGCGATGATCCGGGCGCGCTGGGCGGCCCTGTACCGGGGCACCCCGCAGCTGCACACGGCGTACTCCTTCGAGTCCGTCGTCGACGAGATCTGCTTCATCTTCGGGCCGATCATCTCCATCGGCCTGTCCACGGCCTGGTTCCCGGAGGCCGGGCCGCTGCTGGCCGCCTGCTTCCTGGCGGCCGGCGTCTTCTGGCTGACCGCGCAGCGCGCCACCGAGCCCGAACCCCACCCGCGTGAGCGGCACGGCGGCGGTTCGGCGCTGCGCTCCCGGGGCCTGCAGGTGCTGGTGACCACCTTCGTGGCGACCGGGGCGATCTTCGGGGCGGTCGACGTGGTCACCGTCGCCTTCGCCGACGAGCGGGGCCACAAGGGCGCCGCGAGCGTCGTCCTGGCGGTGTACGCGGCCGGTTCCTGCGTGGCGGGGGCCGTGTTCGGGCTGCTGCGTTTCACGGGAGCGCCCGAGTACCGCTGGTTGCTGGGCGTCTGCGCGATGGGCGTGAGTATGATCCCCCTCCTACTGGTCGGGAACCTGCCGTTTCTGGCCGTGGCACTCTTCGTCGCGGGCCTGTCGATCGCTCCCACGATGATCACGACGATGTCCCTCATCGAAGAGCACGTACCACGCGCGCAGCTGACCGAGGGCATGACCTGGGTGAGCACCGGGCTCGCGGTCGGGGTCGCGGTCGGCTCCTCCGCGGCCGGCTGGGTGATCGACGCGGCCGGGGCGCGCGCCGGGTACGGGGTCCCGGCGGTGGCCGGGGGCGTCGCGGTCGTGGTCGGTTTCCTCGGGTACCGCCGGCTCAAGCGGCCGGCTCCGGGTCGGGGAGGCACCGTTGAGCAGCACGGCGAGCGGGACGAACGGCACGTGGCGTAACTGGGGCGGCAATGTCCGCGCGCGTCCCGCGCGGGAGGTCGCTCCCGCCTCCGTCGACGAACTGGCCGAGGCCGTGCGCAGGGCCGCCGAGGACGGGCTGAGGGTGAAGGCCGTCGGCACCGGGCACTCCTTCACGTCCGTGGCCGCCACCGACGGAGTGCTGATACGCCCCCACCTGCTGACCGGCATACGCGGCATCGACCGGGCGGCCATGACGGTCACGGTCGAGGCCGGAACCCCGCTCAAGCGGCTCAACAGGGCCCTCGCGCGCGAGGGCCTGTCGCTGACGAACATGGGCGACATCATGGAGCAGACGGTCTCCGGGGCCACCAGTACCGGCACGCACGGCACGGGCCGCGAGTCCGGCTCGATCGCCGCCCAGATCAGGGCCCTGGAGCTGGTCACGGCGGACGGCTCCGTGCTCACCTGCTCCCCGAGGGAGAACCCGGAGGTCTTCGCGGCCGCCCGCATCGGCCTGGGCGCCCTGGGCGTGGTCAGCGCGATCACCTTCGCCGTGGAGCCGGTCTTCCTGCTCACGGCCCGCGAGGAGCCGATGCCGCTGGAGCGGGTCCTCGCCGACTTCGACGCCCTGTGGGCCGAGAACGAGCACTTCGAGTTCTACTGGTTCCCCCACACCGGCAACACCAACACCAAACGCAACAACCGCAGTGCGGGCCCCGAGCGGCCGCTGGGGCGGGCCAGGGCCTGGTTCGAGGACGAGTTCCTCTCCAACGGCGCCTTCGAGGTGGTCAGCCGGGTGGGCCGCGCGGTGCCCGCCGCGGTGCCCGCGATCGCGCGGGTCTCCAGCAGGGCCCTGTCCGCGCGGACCTACACCGACATCCCCTACAAGGTCTTCACCTCGCCCCGCCGGGTGCGCTTCGTGGAGATGGAGTACGCCGTTCCGCGCGAGGCCCTGGTCGGCGCGGTGCGGGAGCTGAAGGCGCTGGTCGACCGCTCGTCCCTGCGGATCGGCTTCCCCGTCGAGGTGCGCACCGCCCCGGCCGACGACATCCCGCTCTCCACGGCCTCGGGCCGGGACAGCGCGTACATCGCCGTCCACATGTTCAGGGGCACGCCCTACCGGGCGTACTTCACCGCCGCCGAGCGCATCTTCACCGCGCACGGGGGACGGCCGCACTGGGGCAAGGTGCACACCCGGGACGCCGCGTACCTCTCCCGGGTGTACCCCCGCTTCGGCGAGTTCACGGCGCTGCGGGACCGTCTCGACCCGGACCGGCGGTTCCAGAACGACTATCTGCGGAGGGTTCTGGGGCCGTAGCCGGCGCGCTCGGGGCCGGGCTCGACGCGGTGCCGCCGCCGGAGTCGCCGCCCGCGTCCCGGCTTCCGGTGGGGCTCGGCGCCGGGCTCGACGCGGTGCCGCCGCCCGGGGAGGCACCGTCCGGCGGGGCGGTGCCGCCGGTCCCGGACGGGGTGCCGGACGGGGTGGCCGTCGGCGCCTCGTCATCGGCGTCCGGATCCGCGGGGGACGCGGAGCCGGCGGGATCGCCGGAGCCGTCGGAGCCTCCCGGCTCCCCGGAACGCGAGGGGGACGCTCCGGGACCGGAGAGCACGCCGCCGACGGTCGTGCTCCGCCCGCCGTCGAGGCTGCGGCCCGACGCCAGTTCGTACGCGGTGATCGCGGTCATCGTGACGCCGAAGACCAGGAGCACGGCGAGCACCGGCCGTTTCCGGCCACCGGTCCGGGCGCGGTGGACGGTCCCCTCGGTGAACTCGCCCGGCGCGGGCGGCGCCTGCGTCCCGGGCCGTCCGGGGGCCGCGGCGGCGTCCCGGAACTGCTCGCCGGTGCGTCCGAGGAGGTGCTGGAAGAGCGTGCCGCCGCAGGTGGCGATCGCGCTGACCACGCCGGCTCCGAGGATCGTGCCGTAGACGCCGAAGCAGGAGGCGAGTCCGGCGGCCACCACCGCCGCCAGGGCGCTGCCCGCCACCTGCGGCACGCTCAGGTCGATCCGCTTCCTCTCCGCCTCCCGCGGACCGCTCGTCCCGTCGACGACATCGGGTCTTTCACGCATCCCTGGACCTTGCCCGCCTTCCCGTACCTGATCGGTCATTTCGACTTGATCGATGACGCGATCAGTCAACTGTGCAAGAAAGGGACGTACAAACGAAACCATTAGTTCCGTTTCTGGTGATTGCGTGAAATTCACCACGGCGGAGATCGAGGAGTTCGCGCCACGGCGGCCAAGTCGCCCCCCTTGCCGGAAGTCGGGCGGCGTGCCAATCCACGCACGTGGCCCGAATGGAGTACTGTTGCGAGCCCTGGGTCCGGTCTCCCGTCAGGGTGCGCAGGACCCGAACGGACCGCCGGAAGGGGGCTAGGTGCACAGGGTGACGGAGTTGGTCACTTAGCGTGGCGAACAGGTAACCGTGCCATAACGGCGATCCAGGGCCCGCGCCCGACACGCCGGGCAACTCGGCAAGGTTGTGGCAGGCTGCACCCGGGCAGGCCACACTCGACTAGCGGAAGCAGCGACGCACGTGACGTCGGCAGGCACCACCCGGGAGGTCCCCATGCCCGAACTGCGTGTCGTGGCCGTCTCGAATGACGGCACACGGCTGGTGCTGAAGGCTGCGGACTCAACGGAGTACACGCTTCCGATCGACGAACGCCTCCGCGCCGCCGTACGCGGCGACCGTCCCCGCCTCGGCCAGATCGAGATCGAGGTGGAGAGCCATCTCCGCCCCCGTGACATCCAGGCACGGATACGTGCGGGCGCGACGGCGGAGGAAGTCGCCCAGATGGCCGGCATCCCCGTCGATCGCGTACGCCGTTTCGAGGGCCCCGTGCTGGCCGAGCGCGCCTTCATGGCCGAGCGGGCCCGCAAGACCCCGGTCCGCCGCCCCGGCGAGAACTCCGGCCCGCCGCTCGGCGAGGCCGTCCAGGAGCGGCTGCTGCTGCGCGGCGCCGAGAAGGACACCGTCCAGTGGGACTCCTGGCGCCGCGACGACGGCACCTGGGAAGTCCTGCTGGTCTACCGCGTCGCGGGCGAACCGCACTCGGCGAGCTGGACGTACGACCCGCCCCGGCGGCTGGTCCAGGCCGTCGACGACGAGGCGCGCGCGCTGATCGGCGAGTCCGACGACCTCGCCGCGCCGGAGCCCAGCTTTCCGTTCGTGCCGCGCATCGCCCGGCTGCCGCGCGAGCGGACGCTGGACCGGTCCCACGACCGGGAGCGGCCGACCCTGCCGGCGCAGAGCCCCGAGCCGGCCGAGGAGAGCACGGACGAACGGGACTCGCTGACCAGCCTGCTGGAGGCGGTGCCGAACTTCCGGGGCGATCTGGTGGTCCCCGAGCGCTCCCCGGAGTCCGTGGAGGAGCCCGACGAGGAGGCCGTGGAGGAGGAGCCCCCGGCGCCCGCCGCCTCGGCCGGTGCCGCCTACGCCGACGTGCTCATGCCGCGCTCCGTCGGCAGCCACCGCGACCGGCTCGTCGGCGCCACCGACCGCCAGGCCGAGGCCGACGGCGTCCGCCCGGGCCGCCGGGCGGCCGTCCCGAGCTGGGACGAGATCGTCTTCGGGACGCGCCGCAAGAAGCAGGAGTAGAGGACCGTACGAGGACGAGGGCCCGCGCCGTCGGGTACGGGCCCCCACGCCGTCCTGCGCGGCGCCCGCTCCCGCGGACCGGGGCCGGCCCGCGTCGCGCGCGGCGCCGCCCGCCGTGGTCCGGATGCCGGCCCGCGCACCACGCCGTACGCGGCACCGGCTACCGCGGATCGGGCCCCACCGCGACCGGTCGCGACGGGTCCGCCGACCACTCCGACCACGAGCCCACGTACAGCGCGGCCGGAAGGCCCGCCACGGCCAGCGCCAGCACCTCGTGCGCCGCGGAGACGCCCGACCCGCAGTACACGCCGACCTCCGTGCCGCCGGACACCCCCAGTTCCCGGAAACGCGCGCGGAGTTCCTCCGCGGGCCGGAACCGCCCGTCCGCCCCCACGTTGTCGGTCGTCGGCGCGGAGACGGCACCCGGGATGTGGCCCCCGACCGGGTCGATCGGCTCCACCTCGCCCCGGTACCGCTCCCCCGCGCGCGCGTCGAGCAGCACCCCGGACCGCGCCAGCGCCGCCGCCCCGTCGGCGTCCAGCAGCCCGGTGGCCCCCGGCGCCGGCTCGAAGTCCCCCTCGGCGGGCGTCGGCACCGACGTCTCCAGGGGCCCCTCCCAGGCCGTCAACCCGCCGTCGAGAACCCTCACGTCCGGGTGGCCCGTCCAGCGCAGCAGCCACCAGGCGCGGGCCGCCGCCCAGCCCTGCCCGCCGTCGTACACGACCACCGGCCTCCCGGACGACACGCCCGCCCGGCGCATCGCGGCGCCGAACTCGGCGACGTCGGGCAGCGGATGCCGTCCGCCCGCGCCGGGCGGGGAGGCCAGTTCCCGGTCCAGGTCGACGAAGACCGCCCCGGGGATGTGCCCGGCCCCGTACGCGGCGCGGCCGTCGAACGACGGCTCCCCGGCCGCCTTGGGGACGCTCAACTGCCAGCGGACGTCGAGCAGGACGGGCGGGTTGCCGCCCGCCAGAGCGCTCGCGAGTTCGGATGCGGAGATGATGGCGTTCATGGCCACCATCCTCGCGCACGGGGTGGCCGACTCGTCCGTCTCCGGCTACTCTGCCCGCCGGGCGACTCCGGTCACCGTGAGTACGGGACCGGGCACACACCGTACAGCCGACCGGCATCCGCCGGCCATGGCGCGGAGACGGGCCCGGAACCCCGCGGCAGGCATCCCCCGAGCGGGGCCCGTCCCGCGGGGCGCGCCGGAGGCCCGCCGCGCCACGGCCGGCACGAGCATCGGCACGGGGGCGCGCGGAGCGGAAGCGACACGGCCACCGCTGAGAGGCCGAGGAGAGAGTGACCATGACCGACGCACGGGGGCCGGTCCGCCCGGACGGCGAGCAGCAGGCCCGGCACGCGCCCGGCACGCCCTGCTGGGTGAGCCTGACGGTGCGCGGACCGGCCGCGGCCCAGGAGTTCTACGGGGCGCTGTTCGGCTGGGAGTTCCGGGCGGGCCCCCAGCGGCTCGGCCCCTACCTGCGGGCCCTGCTCGACGGTCATGAGGTGGCCGGCCTCGGCCGCCTGCCCCCGGGCCGGCGCCCGCCGATCGCCTGGACGCCCTACTTCGCCTCGGCCGAGGTGGACGTGACCGCCGGGAGGGCACGGCTGTGCGGCGGCACGATCGGGGTGGGCCCGCTGGACATCCCCGGCGCGGGGCGTCTGGCGATCTGCTCGGACCCGGCCGGCGCGGTCTTCGGCATCCGGTGGGCGGCGCCCCGCCTCGGCCCGTCCGCCACGGGCGTGCCCGGCGCCCCCGCCTGGAACGAGCTGCTGACCTTCGAGGCCGAGAGCGTCGCCAAGTTCTACCGGACGGTGTTCGGCTTCGAGCAGGAGCCGGTGGTCCGCGCCGATCCCGACTACGTGACCCTCCACCTGGACGGCCGCCCCGTCGCCGGGATCCGCGGCGTGGGCGACGCCCTGCCCCGCGACCGGGGTCCGCACTGGATGACGTACTTCGAGGTGACCGACGCGGACGACGCCGTGGCACGCCTCGTCCACCTGGGCGGCCACGTCCTCGGGCCGCTCCGGGACGGCGCCCGCGGGCGGGTGGTCCCGGTGGCGGACCCGGAGGGGGCGCGGTTCTCGCTGCTGCAGCGTCCCGAGGCCGGCCCCGCGGATCGCCCGGGAGGGTGAAACCGGCCGGTCCCTTCGACCGTGGCCCGGGTGGCTCGCTCGCTGCCTCGGCGGGGCGTCCCGGCCTCACCGCCCTCCCAGCCCCGGGGCGCGCCGGCGGAAGGGGGAGCACCGGCAGGCGCCGGGGCAGCGGGGCCGCCGGGATGCCTGTCGGCGAGGGGGACCGCAGAGGTCGGCGCGGCTCCTGCCGTGCGGAAGGACCGGTGGCCCTGGCTGTCGCCTTCCTCATGGGCAGGCGACTTGTGGACGCGTCAGATCGCCAGCCGGTCACCTGGCACGCGCCGTGCGCTCCGCGCCCGTCCGGTCCGCGCCGGGCGGTCCGGGCGGGTTCACCGCCGGGACCGTGCCGGGAACGCGTACTCCGCCCAGACGGTCTTGCCGGGACCGTCCGGGCACGGGTGCCAGTCCCAGCGGGCCGCGAGCCGCGACACGAGGAGCAGCCCGCGGCCGGCCTCCTCGGGACCGGCCGCGTCCTCCGGTACGGCGGGGCGGCGGGGGTGGCGTTCGGCGCGGGTGTCGGTGACCTCGACGCGTACGGTGCGACCGTCGGGGGCGGCGTGCAGGCGGAGGAGGAAATCCCGGCCGGGGACGTGACCGTGGCGCACGGCGTTCGAGGTGAGCTCGGCGACGATCAGCACGATCGCGTCGTGCGGGTCGGTGCCGTACGGGACGCCCCCCGCGTCCAGGCGGACGGCGGCGAGGCGGCGGGCGAGGCGGGCTCCGCGGGGCGTGGAGGTGAAGCGCATCTCGAAGGTGAGGTCCGGTGGCGAGGGTGCCTTCGAGGGGGCGCTGGGGGCGGCGGGCCGGGTGGTGCCGACGGGATCGGCGGGTTTCGTCGTCATGCCCCTCACACTCCCGTCGGTCGCGCAGCGTCACCATCGGTGACGCGGTGACAGGGAGCGGTTGTACGCGCACCGTCCGCACGAGTACGAGCCGCGTGCCGTGACGGCGTCCCTCGCGGGGGCGTTGAACGAGGAGAGGCGGTGGATCATGGCGGAGCGCGAGGACGCGGTGGCGGGGGCCGAGGCGGTTCCCGGGGAGCGCGGCGACGGCTGGGCGGGAGCGTTCGTGAGCCTCGGGGACGGCTGGGACCATGGCGACGGAGCCGGGCGGCGGCCGGCGGACGAGGCGGGAAAAGGGGTCGTCGTCGCGTTCGGGCAGACCATGAAGACGCTGCGGCTGCGGGAGGGGCTGGAGCGCGAGGAGTTCGGGCGGCGGCTCGGGTACTCGGCGTCCACGATCGCGTCGTTCGAGCAGGGGCGGCGGATTCCGTCGCCGAGGACGATCGAGCGGGCCGACGAGGTGCTGGGGGCGGGCGGGTTGCTGTGCCTGTGGAAGGAGCAGGTGGAGCGGGCCCAGTATCCGGTGTTCTTCCAGGGGATGGCGGCTCTGGAGAAGGAGGCCGTCGAGCTGCTCTCGTACGACACCCTCGTGGTCAAGGGCCTGCTTCAGACCGAGGAGTACATGAGAGCGCTGCTGAGGATGCGGCGTCCGGTCCTGGACCCGGAGACCATCGAGCAGCGGGTGGCGGCACGGCTGATTCGGCAGGACATCTTCGACCGCTGGCCCGCGCCATTGCTGAGCTTCGTGATGGACGAGTCGGTGTTGCGGCGTCCGTACGGCGGAAGGGACGTGTTGCGCGGGCAGTTGGAGCACCTGCTCCTGGTCGGCCGGAAACCGAACGTCGTCATCCAGATCATGCCTCTCTCCTGTGAGGAGAGTGCGGGCGTGGACGGGCCGTTCACGATCGTCACGCGCAAGGACGGCAAGAGGTTCGTGTACGCCGAGGCCCAGGGAACCAGCGCTCTCCAGACGGACCCGGAACAGACGACTCTCACTGCCGCTCGCTATGGAATCATCCGATCACAGGCTCTCACCTCGCGAGAGTCACTGGAGTTCATCGAAGGGGTGCTGAGGTCACTATGAACAACGCCGAGTCCTCGACCGCCGCGTCCGGCCTCGCCTGGTTCAAGAGCAGTTACAGCGGAGCCGAGGGCGGCGATTGTGTGGAGGTCGCACCCGGTACGGCAGTCGTACACCTCCGTGACTCCAAGGCCGTCGCCGGGCCCGTCGTCACGGTGTCGCGTGCGGCGTGGGCGGGGTTCGTCGGGCTGGCCTCGTCGGAGCGGTGCGTCTGACGCTCGTACGGTCGCGGGGGGCCCCCCCGCCCCCGGGCCGGGGGGGGGGGGCCCCCCGCCCGGCCGGCGGGGCGCCCGCCCCCCGCCCCCCCCCGGCGCCCGGGGCCCCCC
>NZ_JBITFM010000007.1:0-118694 GCF_044456065.1 Streptomyces sp. NPDC051041 | reverse complement strand
GGGCGGGGGGGGGGGGGGGGGGGGGGGGGGGGGGGGGGGGGGGGCCGGGGGGGGGGGGGGGGGGCGGGGGCGGGGCGGGGGGGGCCCCCCCGCCGCCCGGGGGGGGGGGGGGGGCCCCCCCGCGTCCGGTCCTGCGGGACTCCGTCCACGGGCCACTCGTCGGCGAAGTGCTCCACCGGGCGAAGAACCGGACGGACTCGCGGGCGGCGCCCGCCAGGACCTCGTCGCCCATGAGCGAGCGGGCCGTGCCGTGGCCGGTGCCGTGGCTCCCCGTCGCGGGCGTCCGTCTCCGTCTCCGCCCGCGTCCGGGAATAGGCGTGGGTTCGCCCCGCGTTGCCGCGGGCATGACGACGAACGCGCCGCGGCCCGAGGTGCTGCGCTACACCGCCTTCTCCGGTGACCCCGCCGGCGGGAACCCCGCCGGTGTCGTCCTGGACGCCACCGGCCTGGACGACGGTGACATGCTGGCCACCGCCGCCGGCCTCGGGTACTCGGAGTCCGCGTTCCTGACCGCGCCCCCGGAGGGCCTCGGCGGCCGGGAGGGGCGGGCGTACGGCATCCGCTACTTCAGTCCCAGGGCCGAGGTGCCGTTCTGCGGGCACGCCACGGTCGCGACCGCCGTCGCGCTCGCCGAGCGGATCGGCCCCGGGGAGCTGGTGTTCGCGACCCGCGCCGGCACCGTGCCGGTGGAGGTGACCGAGGAGGGCGGGACGCTCCGGGCCACGCTCACCAGCGTCGAGCCGCACATCGAGGAGATCGCCGGCGCCGACCTCGACGAGGCGCTCGCCGCGCTCGGCTGGCCGGCCGCCGACCTCGATCCGGCCTTCCCGCCGCGCATCGCGTTCGCCGGCGCCCGCCATCTCGTCCTCGCGGCGGCGACGCGCGCCCGGCTCGCGGATCTCGCGTACGACTTCGCGCGCCTCGAAGCCCTGATGCACCGCCTGGACCTGACCACGGTCCAGCTGGTGTGGCGGGAGTCGGCCACCGTCTTCCACGTCCGTGACCCGTTCCCCGTCGGCGGCGTGGTCGAGGACCCGGCGACCGGCGCGGCGGCCGCCGCGTTCGGCGCGTACGCCCGCGAGTTCGGCCTGGTCCCCGAGGACGCCGTCCTCACCCTGCACCAGGGTGAGGACCTGGGCCGCCCCGGCGAACTCACGGTGACGCTGCGCGCGGGCGACCCGCTCGTCCGCGTCGGCGGCGCGGGAGCCCGCATCGGCTGAGCGGTGGCCGCCGCCCGAGCGGGGTCAGGCCGGAGCCACGGGCAGGACGTCCGGTGACAGCGCCGCGGCGCGGGCCGTCGCCGCCGTCATGCGGCGCCGGTGGTGCCGCCGGCACAGCACCTCGTAACCGACCTCGTCCGCGGACTGGTTGACGTCGCCGACGACCACCTGGGCGCCCTCGACGACCATGACGCCGCCTATCGTACGGGCGTTGTGCGTGGCGCGGGCGCCGCACCAGCACAGCGCCTCGACCTGCAGGACCTCGACCCGGTCGGCCAGTTCGACCAGCCGCTGGGAGCCGGGGAACAGCTTGGAGCGGAAGTCGGTGGTGATGCCGAAGGCGTAGACGTCGAGTTCCAGGTCGTCGACCACGCGCGCCAGCTGGTCGATCTGCTCCGGCGTCAGGAACTGCGCCTCGTCCGCGATCACGTAGTCCGCGCGCCCGCCCTGCGAGAGGTGGTCGACGAGATACGCGTACAGGTCCGTGTCGTCCTCGACCTCCACCGCGTCGGTGACCAGGCCGAGGCGGGAGGAGAGCTTGCCCTCGCCCGCGCGGTCGTTCCGCGTGAAGATCATGCCCGTCAGGCCGCGCGCCGAACGGTTGTGCTCGATCTGGAGAGCCAGCGTCGACTTCCCGCAGTCCATCGTTCCGGAGAAGAACACCAGCTCGGGCATGGGGGGATGAGCACCTTTCGGCAGCGGACGGCAGGGGGCGGGGTCAGGGACGTACTTCGAGCAGGGGGACCAGCTGCTCGGCAGGGGTCATCGAGCCGTGGTTGCCGGTCATCGCCGACTCCTTCGGCTCCCGCTCCGACGCGATGATCAGCACGTCGTCCCGCGCGGCGGCGACCACGTCGCCGATCCGGCCGTACACCCGCTCGTCGACGGAGGGGCCGAACCAGCCCGCCGCGATCGCCTCGTCCCGCGAGGCCACCCAGAACTGCTCGCCGAGCACCTCGCGCCAGCAGGTCAGGACGTCGTCCTCGGCGCCCGGCAGCGCGTAGACGTGCCGCGCGCGCCCCTCGCCGCCCAGCAGGGCGACCCCGGCGCGCAGCTCCCAGTCCTCGTCGAAGTCGATGCGGTGCTGCTCGTCGAAGGGCACGTCGATCATGCCGTGGTCGGCGGTGACGTAGAGCGCGCTGCGCGGCGGCAGTTGCTCGGCCAGGCGCTGGACCAGCCGGTCGACGTGGGCGAGCTGGCCGCGCCAGGCGTCGGAGTCGACGCCGAAGCGGTGGCCGGCGCCGTCGACCTCGGCGTAGTACGTGTACACCAGGGAGCGGTCGGCGGCGGCCAGTTGCTCGGCCGCGAGGTCCACGCGGTCCTCGCCGGACAGCCGTCCGAGGAACGTCCCGCCGCTGAGCGCGACCTTGGTCAGCGGGGTGTTCTCGAACGCCGGGGAGGTGACCTGGGCGGCGTGCACCCCGGCGCGCTGCGCGAGCTGGAAGACCGTGGGGTGGGGCTGCCAGGCGCTCGGCTCCGTCCACGGCTGCCAGCGCAGCTGGTTCATCAGCTCGCCGGTGGCCGGGTCCCGCACGGTGTAGCCGGGCAGGCCGTGCGCGCCGGGCGGCAGGCCGGTGCCGACGGAGGCGAGGGAGGTCGCGGTGGTGGCCGGGTAGCCGGCGGTGAGCGGACGTCCGGTGCCGCCGCGCGAGGTGGCCAGCAAAGACGTCATGAAGGGGGCGTCCTCGGGGTGTGCCCGCAGCTGCTCCCAGCCCAGGCCGTCGATCAGGAAGACGCAGGCGCGGTCGACGGGGGTCAGCTCCGGGATCGCGGCGGTCGTGCCGGGGACGCCCATGCCGGCGGCGAGCGTGGGCAGCAGGTCGGCGAGCGAGCCGGTGCCGTACTCGGGGCGGGGCGCGGAGTCGACGGGGAGCGGTTCCGGGTGGTCCCAGGCGGGATCCGCGGGGGCGGGCACGGAGCGGCCCCGGTCGTGGGCGGCGGGGGGAGAGGACGGGTGGGACATCAGCGCGCGCTGTCCGCGGTCGCCTCGGACAGCGCCTGGGCGAAGGCGAGGGCCTGGCGCACGGTCTCCGGGCCGTCCCCGGCCTCGCTGACGCGCAGGCTGAGGTCGTCGGCCGTGGAGCTGCCCGTGTAGCCGTGGTCGGCCTCGCAGTTGGGGTCGCCGCAGGCGGCCGGTTCCAGATCGATGCGGGAGACGGCGCCCCAGCCGATGGTCAGCACCACCTCGCGCGGCAGCGTGCCCGGCCGGTACTGCTCCGGGTTGGCGACCACGCGGCTGACGACGATGGACGAGATCCGGCCGAGCTTCACGGACTCGGTGGACGTCGTCGCGTACGGCGTCGGGGAGGTGTCGTCCGCGGCCTGCTCGTCGGTGTGGCTGACGATGAAACGGTGGTCGGTGAGGACCAGCACCGTCACGTGCCGCCGCACCTCGTTCTGGTCGAACGTCGTCTCCTGGTGGACCAGGTACGACCGGATGGGCTCGCCGCCCACGGCGGTCTCCACCGCCTCGGCCACGAGGGCCGGGTAGTAGCCGCTGCGCTCGATCGCCGCACGCAGCTCCTGGGTCGTCGTACTGGTCTTGGCCATGCCGTCCATCCTACGGGGGCGCACCGACTGCGAGGCACCGGTCACGGCCGCCCCCGCGGGGCCGCCTGCGCGCGGCCGTCCCCGCGGAGCGGCTCAGTACGCCGGGAGCGTGCGCGGGCCGAGGTCGTCGCGGGCGGGCGGCGGGGCCAGGCGCACGGAGGCGCCGAGCACGCTCAGGCCCTGCGGGGCGACCACCACCGGCTCCAGGGTGACCGCGACGACCTCGGGGTGGTCGTCGACCAGCCGGGACACGCGCAGCAGCAGCTCCTCCAGGGCGGGCGTGTCCACGGGCGTCGAACCGCGCCAGCCGAACAGCAGCGGCGCCGTCCGGATCGAGCGGACCAGCGCGGCCGCGTCCCGGTCCGTGACCGGGATCAGCCGGTGCGCCGTGTCCCCGAGCAGCTGCGAGGCGGCCCCGGCCAGCCCGAAGGAGAGCACGGCCCCGGCCGCCGGGTCGATGACGGCCCGTACGACGGTGTCGACGCCGCGCGGCGCCATCCTCTGCACCACCGGCCGCACCTCCTGCGGCCTGCCGAACAGATCGGTCAACTCGGCGTACGAACGCCGCAGTTGTTCCTCGTCGGTCAGGTCCAGGCGGACGCCGCCGAGGTCGGCGCGGTGCCGCAGGTGCGGGGCGGTGGCTTTGAGGGCGACGGGGTAGCCGAGGACGCGGGCGGCGGCCGCGGCGTCGTCGGGGGTGGGGGCGGGCAGGGCGCGGTGGACGTGGACGCCGTACCGGGCGAGCAGTTCGCAGGTCTCCTCCGTGCCGAGCGTGAGGCCCTGCCCGCGCGCGAGGAGTCCGCCGATCAGCGCCGCGGCCCCCTTCTCGTCGATGTCGTCGTACTCGGGCACCTTGCCGGGGTCGGCGGCCTCGCGGCGCCACTGGGCGTACCTGACGGCTTCGGCGAGGGCGCGGACGGCGCGTTCGGCGGCGGGGTAGGCGGGGATGAGGTGGGCCCCCTCGGGGGCCCGTACCGCGGCGGGCGGCCGCTCCCCGGGCCGGAACGGGTGGCCGGGCGGGGTACCGGGGGCGGGCTGGGGCGCGGTGCTCGCGGCGGCCGACAGGGCCTCGGCGAGCCCGCCTAGCTCCACGTGCACGACCAGGACCGGTTTGGCGGGGACCGCGGCGGCGGCCGACCGCAGGGCCTCCGCCAGCGCCGCGTCCTGGGCCGGGTCCTCCCCCACCGCGGGGATCGCGGTCACGACCACCGCGTCGCAGGCGTCGTCGGCGAGCGCGCGCGCGAGGGCCGCGCGGAAGTCCGCCGCCGAGGCCGCCGTGGTCAGGTCCAGCGGCGGGTGGGGGCGCAGGCCCTCGGCGAGGCAGGCGTCGTAGGTGAGCAGCCCGAGGGACTCGGAGTTGCCGAGGATCGCCACCCGGGGTCCGGCGGGCAGGGGCTGGCGGGCGAGCAGCAGGCCCGCGTCCACCAGTTCGGTGATGGTGTCCACCCGGATCACCCCGGCCTGCCGCAGCAGCGCGGAGACGGTGGCGTGCGGCAGCCGCGTCGCCCGTACGGTGTGGCCCTGGGGGGCGGTGCCGTGCCGCGCCCCCTGCACGACGACCAGCGGTTTCGCCGCCGCCGTGCGCCGCGCGAGGCGGGTGAACTTGCGCGGGTTGCCGATGGACTCCAGGTACATCAGCACGACGTCGGTGTCCGGGTCGTCGTACCAGTACTGGAGGACGTCGTTGCCGGACACGTCGGCCCGGTTGCCGGACGAGACGAAGGTCGACACGCCGGTGACGCCGGTGACCCCTCCCCCGCGCCGGTGCAGCCGGGACAGCAGGGCGATGCCGATGGCACCGGACTGGGCGAACAGCCCGATGCGTCCGGGGCGCGGCATCTCGGGGGCGAGGGAGGCGTTGAGCCGCACCCGCGGGGAGGTGTTGATGATCCCGAAGGCGTTGGGCCCGATGATCCGCATGCCGTACGCGCGCGCGTGCCGCACCAGGGCGCGCTGGCGCTCGCGCCCCTCGGGGCCGCTCTCGGCGTACCCGGCGGAGACCACGACGAGGCCCTGCACGCCGTGCTCGCCGCACTCGGCGACGACCGCGGGGACGTGCTCGGCCGGGACGGCGACCACCGCGAGGTCGACGGGCCCGTCGATGTCCCGCACCGAGCGGTGGGCGGGCACCCCGTCGAGTTCCTTCCACTCCTCGGGGAAGGCCCGGTTGACGGCGTACAGCCGGCCGGTGAAACCGGCGTCCCGGATGTTGCCGAGGATGCTGCGGCCCACGCCGCCGGGTGTGCGGCCGGCCCCGACGACGGCGACCGAGCCGGGCGTCAGCAGCCGCTGCACGGACCGCGCCTCGGCGCGCTGCTCGCGCGCGTACTGCACGGCCAGCGAGCGGCCGGTCGGTTCGAGGTCGAGCTCCAGGCGGACGACGCCGTCCTCGAAGCTGCGCTTCTGGGTGTACCCGGCGTCCGTGAACACCTTGATCATCTTGGTGTTGGCGGGCAGCACCTCGGCGGCGAAGCGGCGGATGCCGCGCTCCCGGGCGACGGCGGCGATGTGTTCGAGGAGGGCGGAGGCGACGCCGCGGCCCTGGTGGGCGTCCTGGACCAGGAAGGCGACCTCGGCCGTCTCGGACGGGGCGGGGCCGGCCGCGGACGGGTGGGCCGGGGCCGGCACGGCCGCGCCGTCGGCGCCGATCCGGTCGTAGCGTACGGTGGCGATGAACTCGCCGCCGACCGTGGCCGCGAGTCCCACCCGGTCCACGAAGTCGTGGTGCGTGAAGCGGTGGACGTCCTTGGCGGACAGGCGGGGGTAGGGCGCGAAGAAGCGGTAGTACTTCGACTCGTCCGACACCTGCTCGTAGAAGCTGACCAGCCGGTCCGCGTCGTCGACGGTGATGGGGCGGATGCGCGCGGTGCCGCCGTCGCGCAGCACCACGTCGGCCTCCCAGTGGGCGGGGTACTCGTGCCGGTCCGGCGAGGTCTGCATGGGCCCCAGCGTAAGGCTCGCGTCCGGCGACGGCGCGGGGCAGGCTGTGGGGGACGGAGGTTCGGGCCGAGGCCGCGGCCCGAACGCCGCCCCGGAGGGACGCGCGTCCCTCCGGGCATGCTTCACGATATGGGAAACTGGTCTAGACAACCCTGAACACCGAAGGGCAGCAACACATGGCTGAGCGCCGCGTCAACGTCGGCTGGGCCGAGGGCCTCCACGCCCGCCCCGCCTCCATCTTCGTCCGAGCCGCCACGGCCGCAGGCGTCCCGGTGACGATCGCCAAGGCAGGCGGCACCCCCGTCAACGCGGCCTCCATGCTGGCCGTCCTGAGCCTGGGCGCCCAGGGCGGCGAGGAGATCGTCCTCGCGTCGGACGCCGAGGGCGCCGACGCCGCCCTGGACCGGCTGGCGAAGCTGGTCTCCGAGGGCCTGGAGGAGCTCCCCGAGACCGTCTGACGCCCCTGCGCGGCTGAACCGGCGCGGTTTTCGCGGGGCCGGCCGCGCACGGTCGGATTTCCGGTCGGCGGCGGGGACGCCGTCGATTCCGGGACGCCGTCCCACACCCCCGAAGGGCTCGTCCGAATTACCGGGCGAGCCCTTCTGATTTTCCACTTCCGGGCAGCAGGAAAAATCCCCCCGGATTTCCTGCTCTTTGTATACGGCCTCCTTGTTAATGCCGCAGGCTCGGCATGTTTACGGGAGGTTGCGAATTCCTCACACGCTCCGGGCGGTCCGCGCCCGGGGCGAACCGCAGCCGGTGCGCGGCGGCCGCGCGCTCGTTGTGCAGCGCCGTCAGCGCCCGCGCGCGTTCGCTGTCGCCGCGCGCCACGGCGTCCACGATCGCCCCGTGCTCCGCCCAGGTCTCCACGGGGCCGGCGGGCGCCTGCACGGTGTACATCCAGGCGATCTTGTGGCGCAGCTGGGTCAGCGTCGCGGTCAGCGCGGGGCTGCCGGAAGCCTGGGCGAGCGTCTCGTGGAACCAGCCGCCCAGGGAGCGCAGGTCCTCGCCGCCGCCCCGGCGGGCGCGCTCCTGGCCGATCCTCACCAGGCCGCGCAGCACCTTCAGATGGGCCTCGGTGCGCCGCTGGGCGGCCCGGGAGGCGCCGAGCGGCTCCAGGAGCCCGCGCATCTCCAGCAGGTCGGCGGCCTCCTGCTCGGTGGGTTCCGCGACGCACGCGCCCGCGTGCCGCCGGGTCACCACGAAGCCCTCGGCCTCCAGGGTGCGCAGGGCCTCGCGCACGGGGACGCGCGAGACGCCGTAGCGGCGTGCGAGAACTTCCTCGGTGAGGCGGCTGCCGCGCTCGTGGACACCCGCGACGATGTCGTCCCGGATGGCCGTGCACACCGAGTGCGCCGGAATACGCATGACCGACCTCCGCCTTAATCCCCGTGAAACGCCGACGATGGACGCGTGTTCCGTGACTCTATTGCAATGAGCCGGAATTTCCGACGGCGGCCCGGAAATCATGGATATTTTTTGGACATCCGGCCGTACGGAACGCCGAAAGCCCCGGCTCGGGGAGCCGGGGCCGCGGGAGACGCAACCGTCCGCCGCCGGACGCCCACGGGAGCGTGCGGCGCCGGGCCTCGCGCGCGGGGCGGACCCCGTGCACGGGGGCGTGCGGCGTCAGAGGTCCACGCCGTGCGAGCGGAGGTAGGCGACCGGGTCGATGTCGGAGCCGTACCCGGCGGCCGTGCGGGCCTCGAAGTGCAGGTGCGGCCCGGTGACGTTGCCGGTCGCGCCGGACAGGCCGATCCGCTGGCCCGGGAGCACCGTCTGGCCCACCGAGACGCCGATGGACGACAGGTGGCCGTACTGGGTGTACGTGCCGTCGTGCATCCTGATCACGATCTGGTTGCCGTACGCGCCGCCCCAGCCGGCCTCGACGACGGTGCCGGCGCCGACCGCCTGGACGGGGGTGCCGCCGGCCGCGTGGAAGTCGACGCCGGTGTGGGTGCCGGAGGACCAGACGGCGCCGCCGGCCCGGTAGCCGGTGGAGACGTAGGAGCCGGCGATGGGCGGCACGTAGGTGTCCAGACGCTTGCGCTCGGCCTCGCGGGCGGCGCGCTCCTTGGCCTCGCGCGCCTTCTTCGCCGCCTCGGCCGCCTCCTTGCGCGCGATCTGGGCGGCCCGCTTCTCGGCGGCGGCCTCCTCGGCGGCCTGCTTCTGGGCGGCGGCCTGGGCCTCGATCTGGGCGGCCATGGAGTCCCCGAGGGCGAGGACGGGGGTGAGGCCGGTCTGCTCGGCGGCGGGCCCGGCGGCGAGGGCGGGGGCCGCGGCGGCGCCGATGACGCCGGTGGTGGTGAGGGCCGCGACGCCCGCCGCGCGGGCGGTGGTGCGGTGCGGCCGGCCGGAACGGCGGTGCCTCCCGGTGGCGCGGGTGAACGCCATGAAGTGCGCTGGTCCTTTCCTTCCCTCTCGCCTGCCGGGTTAGCTGACGGGTTCGGAGCAGGAAGGTCTCCTACGGGCCCCCTCGCGTTCGCGCGGGCGCCCGATTCACCCCGGGGGGACTGCTGGTCCCCTCCGGCCGCGGAGGCGGCGGGAGGAGGGTGGGTCCCCGGCTCCCCCGGCTCGCGCCGTACGGGGATTCGGCGATGGCTGCCCGCTGCCGCGGGTGCGGCGCACTGCCTGACGGACAGCCCGGAAGACGTTAAACGCGCCGGCTTCCGAACCCCAAACACGACGCGGGTTTTGTAGCGCATCCCACAGGCCGGACAGGCAACCTCCGCCCCGATCCGGACATATCCCTACATAAGGGAGCCCTGGTGACGTATCCGCCGCCAGGGCTCCCGCGCGCGCGTGCCGCTACTCGGCGGACACCACGGTGACCTCACCGATGCCGAGGGCCTCCACCGGCTCCTTGATCTGCGCCGCGTCGCCGACGAGGACGGTCACCAGGCGGTCCACCGGGAAGGCGTTCACGACCGCCGCGGTGGCCTCCACGGTGCCGGTCTCGGCGAGCCGGCGGTACAGCGCGGCCTGGTAGTCGTCGGGCAGGTGCTGCTCGACCTGGTCGGCCAGGGTGGCGGCGACGGCCGCCGCGGTCTCGTACTTCAGCGGCGCCACGCCCACCAGGTTCTGCACGGCGACGTCGCGCTCGGCGTCGGTGAGCCCCTCCTCGGCGAGCGTGCGCAGCACCGTCCACAGGTCCCGCAGGGCGGGCCCGGTGTTCGGGGTGTCCACGGAGCCGCTGATGGCGAGCATCGCGGCGCCGGTGCCCTCCGGGGAGGACCTGAGGACCTGCCCGAACGCCCGCACGCCGTAGGTGTAGCCCTTCTCCTCGCGCAGGACGCGGTCCAGGCGGGAGGTGAGGGTGCCGCCGAGGCAGTACGTGCCGAGCACCTGCGCGGGCCACACGCCATCGTGCCGGTCCGGGCCGGTGCGGCCGATCAGCAGCTGCGTCTGGACGGCGCCGGGGCGGTCCACGATGACGACCCGGCCGGTGTCGTCGGCGATCACCGGGGGCACCGGCCGCGGCTCGGCCGGGGAGCCGGTCCACGCGCCGAGCGTGTCGCCGAGCAGCGCGTCGAGGTCGATGCCGGTGAGGTCGCCGACGACCACGGCGGTGGCCGTGGCGGGGCGGACGTGCTTCTCGTAGAAGGCGCGGACGGCCGCGGAGTCGATGTTCGCGACCGTCTCCTCGGTGCCCTGGCGCGGGCGCGACATGCGCGAACTCGCCGGGAACAGCTCCCTGGAGAGCTCCTTGGCGGCCCGGCGGGCGGGGTTGGCCAGCTCGTGCGGGATCTCGTCGAGCCGGTTGCGCACCAGCCGCTCCACCTCGCCGTCCGCGAACGCGGGCGCCCTGAGGGCGTCGGCGACCAGCCCGAGCGCCTTGGCCAGGCGGGAGGCCGGCACCTCCAGGCTCAGGCGTACGCCGGGGTGGTCGGCGTGCGTGTCGAGGGTGGCGCCGCAGCGCTCCAGCTCGGCGGCGAACTCCTCGGCGGAGTGCTTGTCGGTGCCCTCGGCGAAGGCCCGCGCCATGATCGTGGCGACGCCGTCGAGGCCGGCCGGCTCGGCGTCCAGGGGGGCGTCGAGGAGGACCTCGACGGCGACGACCTGCTGGCCGGGGCGGTGGCAGCGCAGGACCGTCAGGCCGTTGCCGAGCGTCCCGCGCGTGGGGGCCGGGAACGCCCAGGGCCTGGGCTCGCCTCCCTCGGGCCGGGGGTGGAACTCCATCGTGGCGAGCTCGGTCACTTCGCCGCCTCCTCGTTGTCGTCGGTGGCCGCGGCGTCCGCTTCCCCGGCCTCGGTGGCGATCGGCTCGTAGACGAGCACCGCGCGGTTGTCGGGGCGCAGGCGGGCCTTGGCCACCTCCTGGACCTCCTCCGCCGTCACCTCCAGCACGCGCTGGACGGCGGTCAGGGCGAGCTGGGGGTCGCCGAAGAGGACCGCGTACCGGCACAGCTCGTCGGCGCGGCCCGCGACCGTGCCGAGCCGGTCCAGCCACTCGCGCTCCAGCTGGGCCTGGGCGCGCTCCATCTCCTCGGCCGTGGGGCCCTCCTCGGCGAACCGGGCGAGCTCCTCGTCGACGGCGGCCTCGATGACGGGCACCTCGACGTCACCGGACGTCTTCACGTCCAGCCAGCCCATCGAGGGCGCCCCGGCCAGCCGCAGCAGGCCGAACCCGGCGGCCACCGCCGTGCGGTCGCGCCGGACGAGCCGGTTGTACAGGCGGGAGGACTCGCCGCCGCCCAGGACGGTGAGCGCCAGGTCGGCCGCGTCGCACGCGCGCGTGCCGTCGTGCGGCAGGCGGTAGGCCGCCATCAGGGCGCGCGCCGGGACCTCCTCCTCGACGACCTCGCGCAGCTGCCGGCCGATGATGTCGGGCAGCGAGCCGTCCCGGGGCTCCGGCTTGCCGTCGTGGGCCGGGATGGAGCCGAAGTACTTCTCGACCCAGGCGAGCGTCTGCTCGGGGTCGATGTCGCCGACGACCGACAGCACCGCGTTGTTCGGCGCGTAGTACGTGCGGAAGAACTGGCGGGCGTCCTCCAGGGTCGCCGCGTCCAGGTCGGCCATCGAGCCGATCGGGGTGTGGTGGTAGGGGTGGCCCTCCGGGTAGGCCAGGGCGGTCAGCCGCTCGAAGGCCGTGCCGTAGGGGACGTTGTCGTAGCGCTGGCGGCGCTCGTTCTTGACGACGTCCCGCTGGTTCTCCATGGACTCCTCGTCCAGCGCGGCCAGCAGCGAGCCCATGCGGTCGGCCTCCAGCCAGAGGGCGAGCTCCAGCTGGTGGGCGGGCATGGTCTCGAAGTAGTTGGTCCGCTCGAAGCTGGTGGTGCCGTTCAGCGAGCCGCCCGCGCCCTGGACGAGTTCGAAGTGGCCGTTGCCCTTGACCTGGGCGGACCCCTGGAACATGAGGTGCTCGAAGAGGTGAGCCAGGCCGGTGCGTCCCTCGACCTCGTGGCGTGAGCCCACGTCGTACCAGAGGCACACCGCCGCGACCGGGGTCAGGTGGTCCTCGGAGAGCACCACGCGCAGGCCGTTGGCCAGGCGGTGCTCGGTCGCTGTCAGGCCCCCGGAGCCTGCCTGGGCTGTGGCCGTGTGACCCATGGGCATGTACGTCCCTTCGATCGCGGATGCGGTGGCTGAGACCGCGCCTTTCCTGCCGTCCTGCCACTGTATGCAAGCGTGCGGGCCGCCGGTGAAGTTCCCGGCCGCCGTACGCCGAGAGCGAGAACGGGGCGATCCGGCGCGAGGGCGTAGCCTGCGGGCAGCGCCGGGCCGGGCGCCCACCCCGGGTCCTGGTCCCGCGCTGTCAGTGCCGCGGTCCACAATGGTCCGCGTCAGACACCGTTCACGCTTCAGCAAGGAGCCGGCAGCGATGGCCCGCCGTAGCACGAAGACCCCACCGCCCGACGACTCGTACGAGGAGAAGATCCTCGACATCGACGTCGTCGACGAGATGCAGGGCTCCTTCCTTGAGTACGCGTACTCGGTGATCTACTCCCGGGCCCTGCCGGACGCCCGCGACGGCCTCAAGCCGGTGCACCGCCGCATCGTCTACCAGATGAACGAGATGGGTCTGCGCCCCGACCGCGGCTATGTGAAGTGCGCCCGCGTGGTCGGCGAGGTCATGGGCAAGCTGCACCCGCACGGCGACGCGTCGATCTACGACGCCCTGGTGCGCATGGCCCAGCCCTTCTCGATGCGCGTCCCGCTGGTCGACGGCCACGGCAACTTCGGCTCGCTGGGCAACGACGACCCGCCCGCCGCCATGCGGTACACCGAGTGCCGGATGGCCGAGGCCACGAGCCTGATGACGGAGTCCATCGACGAGGACACCGTCGACTTCCAGCCCAACTACGACGGCCAGGAGCGCGAGCCGGTGGCGCTGCCCGCCGCCTTCCCGAACCTGCTGGTCAACGGCGCCTCGGGCATCGCCGTCGGCATGGCCACGAACATGCCGCCGCACAACCTGCGCGAGGTGATCGCGGCCGCCCGCCACCTGATCCGGTACCCGAACGCCGACCTCGACGCCCTGATGAAGCACGTCCCGGGCCCCGACCTGCCCACCGGCGGCCGGATCGTCGGCCTGTCCGGCATCCGGGACGCCTACGAGACGGGCCGCGGCACGTTCAAGATCCGCGCCACGGTCTCGGTGGAGGACGTCACCGCGCGCCGCAAGGGCCTCGTCGTCACCGAACTGCCCTTCACGGTCGGCCCCGAGAAGGTCATCGCCAAGATCAAGGACCTGGTCGGCTCGAAGAAGCTCCAGGGCATCGCCGACGTCAAGGACCTCACCGACCGGGAGCACGGCCTGCGCCTGGTCATCGAGATCAAGAACGGCTTCGTGCCGGAGGCCGTCCTGGAGCAGCTCTACAAGCTGACTCCGATGGAGGAGTCCTTCGGCATCAACAACGTCGCCCTGGTGGACGGCCAGCCGCTCACGCTGGGCCTGAAGGAACTCCTGGAGGTCTACCTCGACCACCGCTTCGACGTCGTCCGCCGCCGCTCCGAGTTCCGCCGCGGCAAGAAGCGCGACCGCCTGCACCTGGTCCAGGGCCTGCTCACGGCCCTGGTGGACATCGACGAGGTCATCCGCCTCATCCGCTCCAGCGAGAACTCCGCGCAGGCCAAGCAGCGCCTGATGGAGCGCTTCTCACTGAGCGAGGTCCAGACCCAGTACATCCTGGACACGCCGCTGCGCCGCCTGACCAAGTACGACCGCGTCGAGCTGGAGGCGGAGCAGGACCGGCTCACCGAGGAGATCGAGGAACTGACCCGGATCCTCGAGTCCGACGCGGAGCTGCGCAAGCTGGTCTCCTCCGAACTGGCAGCGGTGGCCAAGAAGTTCGGCACCGACCGCCGTACGATGCTGCTGGAGTCGTCGGACACCCCGGTCGCCGTGCCGCTGCAGGTGGCGGACGACCCGTGCCGGGTGCTGCTGTCCTCCACGGGCCTGCTGGCCCGTACGGCGAACGCCGACCCCTTCCCGGCGGACGCCCGCGCCAAGCGCGTCAAGCACGACGTGATCGTCTCGGCGGTGCCGGCCACGGCCCGCGGCGAGATCGGCGTGGTGACCTCGGCCGGCCGTCTGCTCCGCCTGAACGTGATCGACCTCCCCCAGCTCCCGGAGACGACGGCGACGCCGAACCTCTCGGGCGGTGCGCCGCTCGCGGAGTTCGTCTCCCTCCAGGACGACGAGACGGTGGTCTGCCTGACCACGCTCGACGAGTCCTCGCCGGGCCTGGCCCTCGGCACCGAGCAGGGCGTGGTCAAGCGCGTGGTGCCCGACTACCCGGCCAACAAGGAGGAGCTGGAGGTCATCACGCTCAAGGAGGGCGACCGGATCGTCGGCGCGGTGGAACTGCGCACCGGCGAGGAGGACCTGGTCTTCATCACGGACGACGCGCAGCTGCTGCGCTTCCAGGCCTCGCAGGTGCGGCCCCAGGGCCGTCCGGCGGGCGGCGTGGCGGGCATCAAACTGACCGAGGGCGCGAAGGTGATCTCCTTCACGGCCGTCGACCCGGCCGCCGACGCGGTGGTGTTCACGGTCGCGGGCTCGCGCGGCACGCTGGACGACTCCGTGCAGACCACGGCCAAGCTGACCCCGTTCGACCAGTTCCCGCGCAAGGGCCGCGCCACCGGCGGCGTCCGCTGCCAGCGGTTCCTGAAGGGCGAGGACTGCCTGGCCCTGGCCTGGGCGGGCGCCGCCCCGGCCCGCGCCGCCCAGAAGAACGGCTCCCCGGCCGAGCTGCCGGAACTCGACCCGCGCCGCGACGGCTCGGGCGTGTCCCTGCCGAAGACGGTGGCGGTGGTGGCGGGGCCCGCCTGAGCCGGAGGGCTTCGCGGGGCCGGGGTTTCGGGCGCGGGCCCCGGTCGCCGGGAGCCCGGGCGCGGGTCCCGGGCGCGGGTCCCGGGCGCGGGTCCCGGTCGCGGGTCCCGGTCGCCGGGGGTCCCGGAGCCGGGGACCGGCCCGCCCTAGTGGCTCCGGTCGTCGGGATCCTCGTCGTAGGGGTCCAGGTCCTCGGGATCCCGCTCGTAGGGGTCCCACGCCCCGGGGTCCTGATGGCCGGGATCCTGTTCCCGCCCTTCGGGGTCCCGGTCCCGTTCGTGTTCCTCGGGATCCTGGACGAAGCGCAGGACGCCCCACATGCCGTGCTCGTCGGCGTGCGAGGTCTCGTTCCTGCACTCCTCCAGCTCCTTGCCGAGGGCCGGCGCGTCGATGCCGGAGCCGATGAGGACCAGCTGCGTGAGGCGTTCGCCGCCGGGCGCCCACGGCTCCGGGTAGAAGCGCAGGAACCGGCCCACGGCGTGGATCGCGTACCGGTTCCGGGGGTCGTGAGGACCGAAGTCGACGTACCCCTTGATCCGGTACAGACCCTCGGGCCGGCTGTCGAGGAACGCCATCAGCCGCCGCGGGTCGAGGGGCGCCGCGGAGACGAAGGACACGCTGTCGTAGGCGGTGTGCAGGTGCCCGGCGTGACCGTCCGCGCCCTCGTCCTGACCGTGGTCGTGCAGGTCGTCGAAGGACAGCTGCCCGACCCGCTCCTCGCTCGGCCTGCAGTCGAAGAGGAACTCGGGGTCGATGCGGCCGTAGGCGGCCGGCACCACGGCGGCCCGGTCGGCGAGGGACCGCACGAGGCCGAGCACGCGCTCGCCGTCCGCCGCCCGGTCGAGCTTGTTGACCACGACGAGGTCGGCCAGGGCGAGGTGCCGGTCGATCTCGGGGTGCTTCGCCCGGGTGTCGTCGAACTCCGCGGCGTCGACGACCTCGACGAGCCCGCCGTACACGACCCCCGGATGCTCGCTGGCGAGCACCATGCGCACGAGTTCCCGCGGCTCGGCGAGCCCGCTGGCCTCGATGACGATGACGTCGATGCCGGTGGCGGGCCGCGCGAGCCGCTCCAGGTACAGGTCGAGCTCACCGACGTCGACGGCGCAGCACAGGCAGCCGTTCCCCAGGGAGACGGTGGAGTCGCCGAGCGCGCCCGCCACCGCCATCGCGTCGATCTCGATGGCGCCGAAGTCGTTGACGACGACGCCGATCCGGCTGCCGCCGCTGTGGTGGAGGAGGTGGTTCAGCAGAGTCGTCTTCCCGGAGCCGAGGAATCCGGCGAGCACGACGACCGGGATCTGCCGCGGCCCCGGGTGTGCCCCCGTACCGGCACCGGCGCCCGGACCCGGTCCCGCGGCCGGATCCCCTGCCGGAGCCGGTCCCTCGTCCGGGCTCGGGGCCGGGCCTGGGCTCGGGCTCGGGCCGGCGCTCTGAGTCGGGCTCGGCTGGCTCACTGTGCGACCTCTCTCACGCCGTCGCGCACACCGGTGCGTGCCCGGCGTAGCTGGGGAACGGAATGCCGACCCAGGATACGAGCGGGGAGGGACCCCGTGACGTGGACGATCGCCGACGACGCTCGCGGGGCGCACGCCGCTGCCGTCCTGGCGCCCATCGCCTCGCCCCGTATGCCCCACGGTGAGCGAGACGGTCCCGCCGTCGCTCGTACGGCGGGCTGATCGCCCGCGCCCCGGAGGAGCACGGGGAGCGGCCGCTGCGCATGCGCCCGGGCATCCTGTACGCGGGGCCCGGCCCCCCGTTGCCCCTGCCGGAGCAGTGCCCGGGCGCGGCCGGAGAGCACCCGGGGCACATCAGGTTAGGCTCACCTTCGTGAGTACGTGCTCAACCGTCTCCCAGGACCTCGACGAGCCCCTCGCGGGAACCGCGGCCACCGCGCGGACCTGGCTGCTGCTGGAACAGCCCGGTCCCTGGGGCGCCAAGGCGCTCACCGCCAGCCACCTGGATCCCGTGCTGGGCCGCGCCCTGGAGGCGGCCGCGAAGGGCACGGGCGTACGCATCGCGCTCATCCGCCGCCCCGGACGGCACGCCGACTGCGGCGCGCCCGCCGAACGCCGGGTGTACGCGGCCCACACCGTCGCGGGAAACGCGTGGCTGCACGGCGCCACCGTCACCGACCCCGGGCGCCTGCTCGACCTCGACTTCGCCGCCCTCGGCAGCGGCGATCACCGCACCTTCGGCTCGGTGCTCCGCGGCGCGCCCCACACGGGCGATCCGCTCGCCCTCGTCTGCACCAACGGCAAGCGCGACCGCTGCTGCGCCCTCCTCGGCCGCCCCCTGGCGGCCGAACTCGCCGCCTCCGGGTTCCAGGGCGTCTGGGAGGTCACCCATCTGGGTGGTCACCGTTTCTCGCCGACGCTGCTCGTCCTGCCGTACGGATACGCCTACGGCCGGGTCGGGGCCCCGGCCGTCAAGGAGATCCTGCACGAAGTGCGGGAGGGGCGGATCGTCGTGGCGGGATGCCGCGGGAACTCGGCCTGGGAGCGCCCCGGCCAGGCGGCCGAACTGGCCGTGCGCACGGCCTCGGGCGAGGACGGGGCGGAGACGCTGGGCGTGGTGCGGACGGACGGCGCGGCCCCGCGCTGGGAGGTGACCGTCGCCCACACCGACGGGCGTCACTGGCGGGTCGTGGTGGCCCAGGGCCGGTCCCGGCCGCCCCGCCCGGAGAGCTGCGGCGCGTCGGTGCTGGGCTCACCGGCACGGATGGACGTGGTGGAGGTGCGCGAGCTCGCGGTGGCGACGGCGCTGGCGAGCTGACCGCGAGGCCTTCCCCGCCGGCCCGGCCTCCCCGCCCGCACCGCTTCCCCCTGCGTCTCCCAGGGCCGCTTCCCGCTCCCCCACCGCGGTTTCCCGCTCGCCCCGCCTCCCGGCCCGTCGACCGGGAAGGCGGCGGCCGGGAGATCCGCGCCACACCCCGTCACAGCGGCTGGACACCCCCACGTACCGTCATGGGTATGAGCCCCACTCCCCCCGCACGCCGCCTGCGCCTCGGCCTGCCGCGGCGGGTGTTCTCGCAGGTGCTGCTGATGCAGGTGGCGATCGCCGCGGGAGTCGCGGTGCTCGCGACCGGGTTGTTCCTCGCGCCGCTCGGTGACCAGCTGGACGACCAGGCGATGCGCCGGGCCCTGGCGATCGCGCAGACCACCGCGCAGCGGCCGCGGCTCGCGGAGGACCTGCGCAGCACCCCTCCGACGGCGTCCGGGCCGGTGCAACGGGAGGCGGAACGGATCCGGAGGGCCACCGGGGCGGAGTACGTCGTGGTCATGGACCGGCGGGGGGTGCGCTGGTCGCACACCGATCCGCGGCAGATCGGCGGCGTCGTGTCGACCGATCCCAGCCGGGCCCTGTCCGGCCGGGAGGTCATGGTCATCGACGACGGCACCCTGGGCCGCACCGCCCGCGGCAAGGTGCCGCTGCGCGACAGCACCGGCACCATCGTCGGGGCGGTGTCGGTCGGCATCGCGTACGACAGCGTCCGGGCCCGCCTGATCCACGCGATCCCCGAGCTCCTCGCATACGCCGGGGGCGCCCTGGCCGTCGGTGCGCTGGCCGCCTGGCTCGTCTCGCGCCGGGTCCAGCGGCAGACCCGCGACCTGGCCTTCTCCGACATCGCGGCGCTGCTCGCGGAGCGCGAGGCGATGCTGCACGGCATCCGGGAGGGCGTCGTCGCCCTCGACCGCGCCGGCCGCATCCGCCTCCTCAACGACGAGGCGCAGCGCCTGCTGGGTCTGGGGGACGAGGCCCTCGGCCGGTCCCCGGACGAGGCGCTCGGCGGGGGGCGCACGGCCGACGTCCTGGCCGGCCGGGTGACGGGCACCGATCTGCTCATGGTCCGCGGCCAGCGCGTCCTGGTCGCCAACCGGATGCCCACCGGTGACGGCGGCGCCGTCGCCACCCTGCGCGACCGTACCGAGCTGGAGCAGCTCGGCCGGGAGCTGGACTCGACGCGCGGCCTGATCGACGCCCTGCGCGCCCAGGACCACGAGCACGCCAACCGCATGCACACGCTGCTGGGGCTGCTCGAACTGGAGATGTACGACGACGCGGCGGAATTCGTCGGGGAGGTGGTCGGCGACCACCGGGCCACCGCCGAACAGATCACCGAGAGGATCCAGGACCCGCTTCTCGCCGCGCTGCTGGTGGGCAAGGCCACGGTCGCGGCCGAGCGCGGCGTCGCCCTGCGCGTCTCGGACCGGACCCGGCTCCCGGACCTCCTGATCGACTCCAGGGGGCTCGTCACGATCGTCGGCAACCTCGTGGACAACGCGCTCGACGCCGCCGCGGGCACGCCGCACGCGCGCGTGGAGGTCGAATTGCGTGCCGAGGGGCGGACCGCGATCCTCCGGGTGCGCGACACAGGACCCGGAATTCCGGTGGACCGGCGCGAGTTGGTCTTCACGGAGGGGTGGTCCACCAAGACGCCGCCCGCACACCGCCGGCGCGGCCTCGGGCTCTCCCTGGTGCGCAGGCTCGCCGAGCGGCAGGGCGGCAGCGCGACGGCCGGCGAGGCGCACGGCGGGGGCGCGGAGTTCACCGTCGTCCTGCCGGAGGCGCTGACCGAGCCGGACCCGGTACCCGCCCCCGCCGTGCCGCCGGCCGCGCGGGCCGTCACCGAGGAGGAGTCGCGATGATCGAGGTCCTGGTCGTGGACGACGACACCCGGGTCGCCCGGGTCAACACGGCCTACGTCGAGAAGGTGCCGGGTTTCCACGTCGCCGCCGAGGCCCACAGCGCGGCGGAGGCGCTGCACAGGCTGGAGACGCTGCCCGGCCTGGACCTGGTCCTCATGGATCACTACCTGCCCGACGAGACGGGGCTGGCGGTCGTCCAGGAGATGCGCCGGCGCGGCCACCAGGCCGACGTGATCATGGTGACGGCGGCGCGGGACGTGTCCACCGTCCAGGCGGCGATGCGGCACGGTGCTCTGCAGTACCTGGTCAAGCCGTTCGCCTTCGCGGGTCTGCGCGCCAAGCTGGAGGCGTACGCGGAGTTGCGCCGCACCCTCGACGGCGGCGGCGAGGCCGAACAGGCCGAGGTGGACCGCATCTTCGGCGCCCTGTCCACGCCGTCGGAACCGGAGCTGCCCAAGGGGCACTCCCCCACCACGGCGGAGCTGGTGCGGCAGTCCCTGTTGAGCGCCGACGGCCCGCTGTCCGCCCAGGAGATCGCCGAGCGGACCGGGGTGAGCCGTCAGACCGCCCAGCGCTATCTGAAGCTCCTGGAGCGCACGGGACGGGCCAGGCTGACCCTCAAGTACGGCGAAGCGGGCCGCCCGGAGCACCGTTACGTGTGGGCGACCCGCGCCTGAGGCACGGCCCGTGGAGGCGGGGGGAAGGGACCGTTCCCGGGCTCTTCGTACGGGCGCCTGCCGCCTGCGGCTCCGCGGCCCCCGCCGTGTACGGCTCACCCGGTCCGGCCCCGACCCCACGATGCCGGAGCTGAGCACCTCGAGCGCCCGCGCCGGGATCCCGGCGCGGGCGCTCGAGGCGTCACGCCAGGCCCGCGGCCCCGGCCCGTACCGGCCGCCGCCCGAACCCGGTGCGGCGCCTACGCGTCGATGCGCGACCGGTCCAGCGTCGCCGCCGAATTGGAGATGAACTCCTTGCGGGGAGCGACCTCGTTGCCCATCAACAGGTCGAAGATCTGCTCCGCGGCTTCCAGGTCGGTGAGGTTGATCCGGCGCAGCGTGCGGTGGCGCGGGTCCATGGTCGTCTCGGCCAGCTGGTCGGCGTCCATCTCCCCGAGGCCCTTGTAGCGCTGGATGGAGTCCTTGTAACGGATGCCCTTGCTCTGGAACTCCATGAGCTTGTCCCGCAGCTCACGGTCCGAGTACGTGTAGACGTACTTGTCCTGCCCCCTCTTCGGCTGGACGATCTCGATGCGGTGCAGCGGCGGGACCGCGGCGAACACCCGGCCCGCCTCGACCATGGGCCGCATGTAGCGGTGGAACAGCGTCAGCAGCAGCGTACGGATGTGGGAGCCGTCCACGTCGGCGTCGGTCATCATGATGATCTTGCCGTAGCGGGCCTGGTCGATGTCGAAGGTCCGGCCGGATCCGGCTCCTATGACCTGGATGATCGCGCCGCACTCGGCGTTCTTCAGCATGTCCGTCACGGACGACTTCTGGACGTTGAGGATCTTGCCGCGGATCGGCAGCAGCGCCTGGAACTCGGAGTTCCGGGCGAGCTTCGCCGTACCCAGCGCGGAGTCGCCCTCGACGATGAACAGTTCGCTGCGCTCGACGTCGTCGCTACGGCAGTCGGCGAGCTTGGCGGGCAGCGAGGAGGACTCCAGGGCCGTCTTGCGGCGCTGCGCGTCCTTGTGCTGACGGGCGGCGATGCGGGTGCGGGCCGCGGCGACGGCCTTCTCCAGGACGACGCGGGCCTGCTGGGCGGCGTCGCGCTTGGTGGACGTCAGGAACGCCTTGAGTTCCTTGGTGACGACGTTGTTCACGATGCGGCGGGCAGCCGAGGTGCCGAGGACCTCCTTGGTCTGGCCCTCGAACTGCGGCTCGGCGAGGCGGACCGTGACGACGGCGGTGAGGCCTTCCAGGGCGTCGTCCTTGACGATGTCGTCCTCGGCGACACGCAGCATCTTCTTGGCGCGCAGCACCTCGTTCATCGTCTTCGTGACGGCCTGCTCGAAGCCCGCGACGTGGGTGCCGCCCTTGGGGGTGGCGATGATGTTGACGAAGGACCGGACCGTCGTGTCGTAGCCGGTCCCCCAGCGCAGCGCGACGTCGACGCCGAGCTCGCGCGTGACCTCGGTGGGCGTCATCTGGCCGCGCTCGTCCAGGACGGGGACCGTCTCCTTGAAGCTGCCCTGCCCGGTGAAGCGCAGGACGTCGCAGATGGGCCGGTCGCTCGCCAGGAACTCGCAGAACTCGCTGATGCCGCCGTCGAAGCGGAAGGACTCCTCACCCTTGCTGCCGCCCTCGCCGAGACCGAACTCGTCACGGACGACGATGGTCAGCCCGGGCACCAGGAACGCGGTCTGGCGGGCGCGCTGGTGCAGCGTCTCCAGGGAGAGCTTGGCGTCCTTGAGGAAGATCTGGCGGTCGGCCCAGTACCGCACGCGCGTGCCGGTGCGGTTCTTCGGGATCTTCTTGGTCCTGCGCAGCCCGCTCTTGGCCTCGAACCTGGCGTCCGGGCCCAGCGCGGCGAAGGCGCCGGGGACGCCGCGCCGGAAGCTGATGGCGTGGGTGTGGCCGCCGCGGTCCACCTCGACGTCCAGCCGGGCGGAGAGGGCGTTCACCACGGAGGCGCCGACGCCGTGCAGACCGCCGGAGGCGGCGTACGAGCCGCCGCCGAACTTGCCGCCGGCGTGCAGCTTGGTCATGACGACCTCGACGCCGGACAGGCCGGTCTTGGGCTCGACGTCGACCGGGATGCCACGGCCGTTGTCCCGGACCTCGACCGATCCGTCGTCGTGCAGGATCACCTCGATGTGATCGCAGTAGCCGCCGAGGGCCTCGTCCACGGAGTTGTCGATGATCTCCCAGAGGCAGTGCATCAGACCGCGGCTGTCGGTCGAGCCGATGTACATGCCCGGGCGCTTCCGCACGGCCTCGAGCCCTTCGAGGACGAGCAGGTGCCGCGCGGTGTAGTTGGAACCGTCCCGGTCTGCTCCTGCCAGCAGCGCTGTGGACGGCACGGACGTATCGGCGGTCACGCGGTTCGCTCCTCGCTGAATTTCAGATGGGGCCCCTGTGGGTAAGGGCGCGGCGTCGTTCACCGGTCAGAGGGTACCGAGGCCTGGTAGAGCCGTTGTAACGCCACCCTCGACGGGAACTCAGACTAGTCCAGGATCGCATACCTGTTCGATCCCTCGACGGGGTGAAGCACACATCACGTTCCTTTCGAGGCATGAACCATTTAGGCTCCGGGCACGTCCTCATGAACAACCGGCAACCCGGCCGGGAGGACCGACCACTGACCGAACGCGCGAACCCGTACGACACAGAGACACGCAATACGGCACATTCGCCGCCAACCGGCAGCGCCCAGCCGCCTCGTGAAGATTTTTTCAAGGAAAAGCCTCGAGCGGGAACGTTTTGGGGCTGGTTGGATGTTGACCCTGGTACGACAGCTCGTCGAGCTAGAGAAGAGGCGACGTGACTACTGTTCTGACTTCCGCAAGCCCGCTGACGGCCGCTGATCGCTGCGACCGCTGCGGCGCCCAGGCATACCTGCGCGTCGTCCTGCCGAGCGGCGGAGAACTGCTCTTCTGCGCCCACCACGGCCGCAAGTTCGAGCCGGAACTCAAGAAGATCGCCGCTGAGATACAGGACGAGACGGAGCGGCTGACGTCCGTTCCCGGCATCGCCTCCGACGAAGAGCGCTGACCCTTCCCGTAGGACGACGAGCCAGCCCGGCACAGGCCGGTGGACGGGCGGCCGCCTCCATTGCCCGGAGGCGGCCGCCCGCACTCGTCCTCCCTCGCCGGATCCCTCAGGCTCCGTCGGACGTGCTCCCGCCGCCCTGTACAGCGGCCTCCCACCCCAGCGTCCGCACGATGGCGGACACACGCGTATACACCCCGGGGCTGTCCGGCCGTCCGCAGCCGTTGCCCCAGGAGACGAGTCCGATCAGCTTCCCCCGGGCGACGAGCGGCCCGCCGCTGTCCCCCTGGCAGGCATCGCTGCCGCCGGCCTCCTCCCCGGCGCACACCATGGTGTCGGCGCGGTACGCGCCGTCAGCACTGTCCGGATACGCCTTCTCGCAGAACGCGTCGGGCAGCACGCGCACATGTGCCGCGCGCAGGCCGTCCGGGTAGTCGTCGGCGCCCGTGACATCCCCCCATCCGTAGACGACGGCCTGCGTCCCGGGCTGATAGGCGGCATCGCCCGCGGCCGCCATCTCGATGACCGAGCCGGACGGCAGCGGCCCGGCGAGGGTGAGCACGGCGAAGTCCCCGTCGTTGCTGACGTCGTCGTAGGACGGGTTCACCCAGACGGAACGTACGGGGATCTCCTGGCCCTGGTCCGAGGACAGATCCGTACGGCCCGCGACGACCACGAGATCGCGCACTTGCTCCAGCCGGGCCCCCAGGGCTTTCTCACCGAGGCAGTGGGCCGCGGTGAGCACGGTGGTCGGCCCGACGGCCACCCCGCCGCAGAACTGCCCCGCCCGGGTACCCCCGAACTGGCTACGGCTGGACAGCGCCACGGTCCAGGGACTTCGGGACACGTCCACCGGGAAACCCCCGACGACGAGGCTGTCGGCGGGTGCGGCGGCGGACGTGAGCGGTATCACGGCCGACACGGCCGCCAGGACCAGCGGCCGGGCCAGGGCCCGGGCAAGGACGCGACGCATACGGGCTCCTCACACTGAGATGGTCGTCGACAACCCAGCGTGATTCCGCCCGGCACACTCCGCATCTGCGCGGCGGCACGAGGGCCCGCCCCCTGACGCCTTCCGTTCCCGTCGCGGCATCCCGGTCCGGGAATGCCGCGACGGCCCTCGGGATCCGCGAGGTCCGGACGGCGGCTTCGGGGCCGGAGAGGCTGCCGCGTGAGCGGGACGCGTACTCCCGGCTCATGCAGCGGAGCGGCCGGCGAAGAGGCGTACCGGATGGCCTGCGTCGAGGGGAGACGCGGGCCGGCGACGCGTGACGGCCGCGAGCCGGCCCGTGCCCCGCACACCGGTCGCGGCGCTCCCTCCCGGTGATCGCGTCCGGCGCGCGGCCCGCCGAGGACCGGGCCCCGCGCCGGACGCGGGAAGGGTGGCCTCTCCGCCGGCAAGCACGAGAAGTCGGCCATCGCCCCCGGTCGAGGACGCGACCCGTTACGCCGTGCTCCTGCACCTGGGCGGCGATCGCGGCGCCCGGAGGCGTCCGGAACGCGCACTGGTCACCGCGGTCGGACTCCGCCGCCCCCTCTCAGGCGCTCCCCGGCCCGGGGCCGTGGGGAGGAGGGATGGGCGCTCATGGCATGTCCACCGTCACCATCGGCGTCCCCGTCCCCTTCCGCGATTCGGCCGGCCCTGGCAGCGCGGTTCGCGCGAGAACGCCGACGGCCCGCTCCGGCGGTCCTTCCCCGAGGGCGTCGGCTCGCCGGTCCGCCCTGGGGCATCCGGACGTCGTCGCCGACCCCGACGGCCGCTCACGCGAAATGCCCGGCCGGGAGATCCCGGCCGGGCATTTCGCGTGAACCTCTCGCGGCCCGAGCGACACGGCCATGCGCTGCGCCGGCCTCGGGAACGCCCACCGGGGGGCGAACCTTCCCGGCCGGTACGGCCGGGACCTAGTCGAGGTAGTCGCGCAGCACCTGGGAACGCGACGGGTGGCGCAGTTTCGACATGGTCTTGGACTCGATCTGGCGGATGCGCTCGCGCGTGACGCCGTACACCTTGCCGATCTCGTCGAGGGTCTTCGGCTGACCGTCGGTGAGGCCGAAACGCATGGAGACGACGCCCGCCTCGCGCTCGGAGAGCGTGTCGAGGACGGAGTGCAGCTGCTCCTGCAGCAGCGTGAAGCTGACCGCGTCGGCCGGAACGACCGCCTCGGAGTCCTCGATGAGGTCACCGAACTCGCTGTCGCCGTCCTCACCCAGCGGGGTGTGCAGCGAGATGGGCTCCCGACCGTACTTCTGGACCTCGATGACCTTCTCCGGGGTCATGTCGAGCTCCTTGGCCAGCTCCTCCGGGGTGGGCTCGCGGCCCAGGTCCTGGAGCATCTGGCGCTGCACGCGCGCGAGCTTGTTGATGACCTCGACCATGTGCACCGGGATGCGGATGGTGCGGGCCTGGTCGGCCATTGCGCGGGTGATCGCCTGACGGATCCACCAGGTGGCGTAGGTGGAGAACTTGTAGCCCTTGGTGTAGTCGAACTTCTCGACCGCGCGGATCAGGCCGAGGTTGCCCTCCTGGATGAGGTCCAGGAAGAGCATGCCGCGGCCGGTGTAGCGCTTGGCCAGGGAGACCACCAGGCGGAGGTTGGCCTCCAGGAGGTGGTTCTTGGCCCGGCGGCCGTCCTCGGCGATGATCTCCAGCTCGCGCTTGAGCTTCGGCGCCAGCTTGTCGGAGTTGGCCAGCTTGTCCTCGGCGAACAGGCCCGCCTCGATGCGCTTGGCCAGCTCGACCTCCTGCTCGGCGTTGAGCAGGGGGACCTTGCCGATCTGCTTGAGGTAGTCCTTGACCGGGTCGGCGGTGGCTCCGGCCGCGGCGACCTGCTGGGCGGGCGCGTCGTCCTCGTCCTCGTCGGACAGCACGAAGCCGGCGCTCTCGGCGCCCTCGGGCTCGTCCACGACCTTGGCGTCCTCGAGGACCTCGTCGTCGAGCAGCTCGACGTCGTCCTTCTTGGCGGTGGTCTTCTTGGCCGCCGTCTTCTTGGTCGCGGTGGTCTTCTTCGCTGCCGTCTTCTTGGCGGTGGTCTTCTTGGCCGCCGCCTTCTTGGCAGGCGCCTCTTCCTCGGCGGCGGCAGCGGTGCCGGCGGCAGGCGCCGGGGTGGCGGTGGCGGTGGCCTTCCTGGTGGTCACCGTCTTCGCCGCGACCGTCTTGGCGGCGGTGCGCTTCGCGGGGCTCTTCGCTGCGACGCTCTTGCGGGTGCGCTTGGGCTCTGCGGCACTGACCATCAGCGTCACACCCTCTTCCTCGAGGATCTGATTGAGGCTGCGCAGTACGTTCTTCCACTGAGTGGCCGGAATCTGGTCAGCTTCGAAGGCCCGACGCACGTCATCGCCGGCGATCTGCCCCTCAGCCTTTCCCCGCTCGATGAGCGCCATGACAGAGACGGACTCGGCGATCTCCGGCGGGAGCGTACGGGATGTGCTGGCCGACACGAACAACCTCTCGGAACGTTGGAAAACGGCTTCCGGCCCCATCCAGGACGGACAGGAGCCGACCGCCGGCTTGGGGATGGGCCGACGGCGCGGGCGGGGGCCGGGAGATCCACAGCGCCATGAACGGCGTCCGTATTCCCTCCGCGGCTGTCACCTCTTAGGTCATCGCGTTGTTCCCACGAGCGTTACGCCTAATCTTCGTGGCCCGAGTCACACCCCGTAAGCGTTCAAAATTGGTCAGATACGGGCAGACACGGTCATCGACAGCTACGGCCGTCCCACCTCGACAGTCCTACGATCTTGCGATCGCGCCGTGTCGCCGGGCCCCGCGGGATCCGTCGCGATCCCGCGGGGCCCGGCAGAGGACGGCCGTCGGGCGAGTGCGGCCACGGGAGGGGGCCGGCGCACTCGGTCGCGCCGCCCGCGGAACGCGGTCAGTGCTCCCGCGGGGCGGGCACCACGCGTTCCACCTCGGGGTGGACCGTGAGCAGTTGGCGCATGGCCGCCTCGGCCGCCCCGCCGTCGCCGGCGGCGAGGGCCTCGACGATCCGGCCGTGGTGCGCCAGCGAGGCGTCGCTCGCCCGGTCACAACCCGTGACCGGGCCGCCGGAGACCTGGAGGGCGGCGGACACGATGCCGGAGAGGTGCTCCAGCATGCGGTTGCCCGCGATCTGGATCAGCAGCGCGTGGAACTCCATGTCGGCGCGCGAGAAGGTGAGCGCGTCGCCCTGACCCATGGCGTGACCCATGATCTCGACCATGTCGGCGAGGCGCTGCTGGACGTCCTCACGTCCGTGCCCCGCGGCGAGGCGCGCGGCGAGCGGCTCGATCGTCCAGCGCAGCTCGCTCAGCTCACGGCGCTGGTCGTCACGCTGCGGCCCGAAGGCCCGCCACTCGATGATGTCGGGATCGAGAAGGTTCCAGTCACTGACGGGCCGCACCCGCGTACCGACGTTCGGGCGGGCGCTGACCAGCCCTTTGGCTTCCAGGACGCGGAGCGACTCGCGGACGACGGTGCGGGACACCTCGAAGCGCTGTCCGATCTCTTCGGGCACCAGCGGCCGGTCGGCGCCCAGGTCACCGGAAACGATCATTTGACCGAGCTGCTGTACGAGTTGGCCGTGCAGCCCGCGTCCGCGGTTGCCCGCGGCACGTCGGCCCACACGGCCCAGCTCGGGGTCCGCGCCCTCCCAGGCGGGGGGTCCGACGCGGTCGGCGACGGACGCCTCGGCGTAGGGGTAGCGGTCGAGTTCGCCCGGGCTCGCGAGGCCGGAGTCTGCGGAGCGGGCGGCGGTCATCATGGTGTGCGCAAGGGTACTCACGGATCCTTTGTCGGCGTCGTCCCCAATTCCCTTGAGTTCTTTGGTGAAAAGCACACGAAAGGGTGATCGCTCACCTCGTCGCAATTGACGCCTTATCGGAAAGAAATGAGTCTCCCGTCGGGGAGTTGTGATCACTTAAAGGCAACAAAGCGACACAGAGGGTCATCAGTGACCCCTGTTGCGCAGAGTGGTGAGCAAATACGCACAGAACAGTGCGGCCAATGACAACATCAGCGCACTGCCCATGGGTTGGGCGATCATCCGCAGCGCGGCGGACAGATAGCGCTCCCCCCCGAAGGGCCACTGCGCCAGGAACACTTCCCGCAGCCGCACCGGAAACCCGGCCGCGGTCCGCACCGACGGCCCCTCCCAGACCCTGTGCACCAGGGGGACGACGAGCACGGGAACGGCCACCACCGCCGCGAGACCGGCCGTGGTCGACCGGAAGACACCCGCCGCCAGGACGCCGGCCCAGGCGCATCCGATCACCAGGCCGACCCAACCCGCGCCCAGGGAAAGCCAGTCGGCGGGAACCCTCACGAGTTCCGGCCCGTAGAAGAGGTAGAGCACTTCGGCGTCGCAGCCCACCGTGAGGACGGCCAACACCGCGGCGGTGGCCGCGGAGACGAGAAGCTTGGCGGTCAGCAGCCCCAGCCGACGGGGCACGGTGCCGCGGTCCGCCGCCAGGGCGGGATGGCGGAACTCGTCGCCGAAGGAGAGCGCGCCGAGCAGTCCCGCGCCGAGCGCCGCGGGCGGCAGGGGGGCTTCCCGCGGCCACGCGGCGAACAGGAGCGGCTGCGGTGTGTGACCGGCGCGGCCCAGGATCACGGCGGTGACGGCGGACACGACCAGCACGGCGGCCGAGGTGAGGAATCCCGTGCCGATACCGGTGGCGCGGCGGAACTCGTAGCGCAGGGGGCGGAGCGGGCCGGGAGCGGAGCGCACGGAGACGGGCGGCGGGAGGAAGGACGAGGGCCGGGCCTCGAGGGCGTGCGGGGCCGGGGCCCGCCCGGGACGGGCGGCCGGCAGGTGCGGGTCGCCGGGCGCCCGGGCGCCGTCGGAGGCGGGTGTTTCCGGGACGCCCCGTGGCTCGCCGTCGACGGGCCGGGCCTCATCGGCGGACGGGCGGGGTCCGCCGGCCGAGGGGCCCGGAGCCCGGGGGGACGGTCGTGGGTCGCCGGGCGGCGGCTCCTGGACCCCGGCGGACGGGCGCGGTGTGCCGAGCGGCAGCGCCTGTCTTCCGGCGGGCAGGCCCGGATCGCCGGTGCCCGGCCTCCGCTCCCCGGTGGACGGGCACGGTGCGCCGGGGAGCGGATCCCGTTCCGCGGCGGACGGGTCCGCTTCACCGGTGAGTGGCTCCGGGCCCCCGGTGGAGACGTGCCGCACGCCGGTCGCCCGACGCGCGCCGACGGCCTCCCCCGGCTCCTCGGCCGGCGTACGGCGTGTGCCGGCCGTCCGCCGCGGCTCGGGCGACCGGCCGCCCTCCGCATCGGCGGGCGGCGGTTCCACGGGCGGCGCCCCCGCGCCCGGCCCCATGTCCCCGACCTCGTCGGCCAATCGATGGACGAGAATGCCGTGGCGGAACGCGGCCTCCCCGACGTCGGCGCAGGTACTGCCGTACACGGAGAGGCGGTTGCCGCTCTCTCGTACGACTTCGACGGAGCGCTGGGCGGCGCGCGCCTCCTTGGCGAGGAGAGCGGCGAGGCGTGCGGCGTGCGGGCTGCGCACGGCGACGCGGGGACGCAGCCGGGTACGGGCGAAGTCCGCCGCCTCCTGGTCGGCGACGAGCCTGCCGTGGTCCAGCGTGACGACGCGGTCCGCGGTGCGCGCCGCCTCCCTGGGGTCGGCGGTGGTGAACAGGACCGTGCCGCCCTGGGCCGCGTACGCGCGCAGCATGTCGTGCAGCCAGCGGGCCTCGCGGGCCGAGAGCCCGTCGGCCGGATCGTCGAGCACGAGGGTGTGCGGGTCGGCCAGCAGGGCACAGGCCAGGCCGAGGCGGCGGTCCATGCCGCGCGAGAGGGTGCCGAGGCGTTCCTCGCACAGGCTCACCAGGCCGACCGCTTCCAGGACTTCGTCGGCACGCCGGACCGGAACGCCGACGGCGGCGCACAACAGGCGCAGATGACCGCGTACCGTGCGGGCCGGGTGTCCCGGTAGATCGCCCAGCAGCACGCCGACTTCGCGCGCGGGATGGGCGATGCGGTGCAGGGGACGGCCCCTGAAGTGGGTGACGCCACGGCCCTGTTGGAGTTCGAGCATGAGTCTGAGCGCCGTCGTCTTGCCCGCGCCCGGTGCTCCGAGCAGTGCGGTGACGCGGCCCGCGCGCGCCTCGAAGGAGACGTCGTCGACGGCGGGAGGAAGCTCTTTGCGGGGGTTGCTGGTCAGTCCGAAGGCCTGGATCATTCGCAGCAAGATAGCGTGCTATGTCCGGTTTTTCGGTCACGCGAGGCCCGCTTCGCGCTGGACGACCGGCCATGTCGGGCCCCTGCGCCGTTCGCCTTCCGGGGCGGGTCACGCCGTACGCGGACGTCGGCGCCGGTGGGTGCGCACGGCCGCGCTCGCGCCGCCCGAGTCCCGTACCGGAAGCAGCCTCCCCGGCCCCGGGACGCAGGCCCGGCGTCACACCTCGGGGCGCAGCATCGGGGGGTTGAGCAGCGTGGCGCCACCGGCGCGGAAGAGCTGAGCGGGACGGCCGCCCTGACGGGTGGTCGTACCGCCGGTGGGGACGAGGAAGCCCGGCGTGCCCGTCACCTTGCGGTGGAAGTTGCGCGGGTCGAGGGCGACACCCCATACCGCCTCGTAGACGCGGCGCAGCTCGCCGACGGTGAATTCGGGCGGGCAGAACGCCGTGGCCAGCGACGAGTACTCGATCTTGGACCGGGCCCGCTCCACCCCGTCGGCCAGGATCCGGGCGTGGTCGAAGGCGAGCGGCGCCACCGGCTCGCCGTCGCGCCCGTACCCGCCCTGCTGCAGCAGTTCCTCGACCGGCGCCCAGCGCGCGTTGCTGGCGTCGCCGCCGGCCCGTGGGGCGGGCAGGTCGGGGGCGAGGACGAGGTGGGCGACGCTGACCACGCGCATCCGGGGATCGCGTCCGGGGTCGCCGTACGTCGCCAGCTGCTCCAGGTGGGCACCGTTGTCCTGGGCGGGTACGGACGGGTCGTGGACGCTCAGCCCGGTCTCCTCGGCCAGCTCGCGCGCCGCCGCCTGCGCCAGGTCCTCGTCGGCCCGGACGAAACCACCGGGCAGAGCCCAGCGCCCCTGGAACGGCGGTTCGCCCCTGCGGACCGCCAGCGCGCACAGGGAATGGCGGCGTACGGTCAGCACGACCAGGTCCACGGTGACGGCGAAGGGCGGAAAGGCTGACGGGTCGTAGGGCATGCGGCGATCATAGTCGTCTGCCTGACGATAAACACTCCCTTCGCCGGCCGCATCGGCAGTTGATCGATTTCGGTCGGGAAGGGGTCTCATCACCTGCTTCCGTTTGTCATGCGATGCCGTGTTCCGCCAGGTCATCCGCCCAATTGCAGTCCGTCGGCCGCCTCCTCGACCAGTGCGAGGCCGAGGCGGCTGACCCGGACGGAGAGGGGGGCTTCCGCGACGCGCAGCCCGGTGAGGGCGATCTCGCCCAGGGGGGCGCTGCGCACGGGCCGCAGTGCGACTGTCCCGGAAGGGACGTCGGGGCGGATCCCCGCGAGGGTGGTGACCAGCAGGACGGCGGCGGCCGCCGCCGTGGCCGCGGGACGGCAGGCCGCCGGGTGCGGCAGGGGCGCGCTCCCCTCCGCGCGCTGTTCCCCCGCGTACATCTCGGGCAGCCGGTGGCCGAAGGTCCCGGCCGCCGCCAGTACGCCCCGCAGCAGCGCGCTCGCCTCCTTCTCGTAGCCGGCTCCGCCCAGGCCCGCGACGGCGATCGCCGTCTCATGGACCCGTACGGCGCCGGCGCGGTGGCCGAAAGGGTTGTATCCGGCTTCCCCGGCGCCGAGTCCGCGCAGGCCCCAGCCCGAGTCCATGACCGGACTTCCGAGGAGCCGGGCCAGTTGTCCGGTCCGCGCCTCGTCGAGGAGCCCGGGCGCCCGCGTGCCCCCGCCCAGCAGGCCGGTGTCGAGGAGGTGGACCGCGGCCGCGCCCAGGTACGGGACGAGGCGCCCGTCCGGGGTCCGGGCAGCCGCGGGCCGGCCGCCTCCCGGACCGTCGATCCAGAGCTCCTCCCGGAACGCCGTCCGCAGTTCCTCGGCCCACTCCCTCAGCGCGGCGCCGCCCGGCCTGCCGCAGGCGTCGAGCAGATCGGCGCCGAGCAGTGCGGCACGGTGGGCGTGGGCCTGGGTCTCGCAGCGGAGGGGGCCGCCGGGCTGCGGGTCCGGCAGATACGTCCCCTTGCCCACGGCCGTCCGCAGCCAGACCAGACAGCGCTCCGCCGCCGGCAGCAGCTGCTCCGTCTCGTGCTCGGGGAGCCCCCAGCGGCGGGCCTCCGCGAGGAGCGCGGGAAAGAGCAGGGTGGCCTCCGTGCCGGTGCAGCCCGGCGGCAGGTGCGGGCCCGCGTCCCGGCGCGGCCCGGGGATCATGCCGAACCGCGGTCCGGGATCGCGGAGTTGGACACGGGCCAGGGTGCGCAGGGTGCCCGCGGCCAGGCGGGTGCCGAGGGGCAGCGCCATCCGGGCCGCGGCGAGCGCCTCGGCGGGTGCCAGGCCGCACCGCCAGGGCGCCCCTGCCGCGAGGTGGGTGTCGGCGGGATGTGCGGGATCGCGCAGCAGGAGGGACCGGAGGTCCTCGATGCTGGTCCGCAGCAGCGCGGCGACTGCGGGGTCGTCGCCCGTCGCGCGTGCGGCGGCGAGAGGGCCGGTCGCCGCGTGGCCCGCGGCCCGGAGGCGGCCCGCGCCGTCCAGCCGTACGCGCAACTCCACGCTCGCGCTGCCGCCGGGAGGTATCTCGAACTCCCACCGCAGGAGGCCGGCGGAGGCCAGCGCGTCGGCGGGCGGCGGGTCGGCCGTCACGGACGAGCTGCCGGTGGGGCCGGACCAGCGCAGGCCAAAGGCGTGGACGTCGGCGGACAGTTCGGGCCCCGCGGCGCCGGACGCGATCGCGCCCAGTTCGGCCAGGTCCGTGCCGAGTGCCACCTCGACCGGCAGGCGCAGCGGGCGGGGTGCCGAGCTGCGCAGCGTGATCCGTTCCGTGCCGTCCGCGTGCCGGGTTCGCTCGACGACGACGTCCGGATCCGGTCCCGCCGGGGAGGACGCCCGGAGGGTCGCCACGAAGCGGACGCTGTCGGCGGCGACCATCCTCGCCTGGACCACGAGCGGTTCCCGGCCGGCCACGCGAAGCCGGCACCGGGAGAGCAGACGCCGGCCTGCCCGGTAGAAGCCCTCCAGTCCCCGCCCGGTCAGCTGACCGTGTTCCGCCGAGATGGCCAGGCCCGGAAGGGCGACGCAGATCATGGCGGTGTGGGTGGACGGCAGGTCGCCGGAGCGGCGGGGCGACGGGAGGGCGGCACCCCGGGGCGGGACGCCGTCGGGAGCGGCGCGGAGCGGACGCGGGGCCCGGTCGGCGGCCGGAGGCAGGACGGCGCTCGGGCCGGGGGACCGCGCGGGTCCGCGTGCCGCGGGGTGGCCGGCCGTGGAGGGCGGAGTCGGCTGGTGCATGGGAGTGCTTCCTTCGTGCTCGGTACGCCCCCGGCATGGGCGACGCCAGCCGGGAGCCCCGGCGGGACGTGGGCGGTGCGGTGTCACGGCCCGTCCAGGCGTTCCACCACTCAGGTGAACGGAACCGGCCTCCTTCGGGTAACGCCCGCAGCCGTGCGAGCGGTCCGGCTGGTCGTTGCGGTACGGTTCGCCGCCGTCGGTTCGCGCAGGCCTCCCGCCGCCCGGGTCCTGGCCGGACAGCGGCGGAGTCGCGGGCGGGTCCCGGTGGACCGGGGACGCGTTGCTCGCCGCCGTGCGGCGGCCCGTGTCGGCGGCGTCGGCTCCGGAGCCGCTCATTCCTCTCCCGCGGTGCCGTGACCTCCCGCGGGGACTCCCCCCGGACCGGAGCCGCGTCGGCGCACGATCCCCTCCGCGCGCCGACGACCACGACCGGGACGAGTGCCGCCGGCGGGCGTGCGCGGACGGGAGGCGGTGGTGCCGCGCTCGCGGCCCTGCGGCTGCGCACGGCGAGGACGGCCGTCGGCGGTTCCGCTGGAACGCGTACCGCTGGGGCGGCGGGGAGGGGTCTCCTGCCCGGGTCCGGCCGCCCCGTGTTCCACCGGATCCACGGCGTCCTCCCTCCGATCGGGTCCGTCGCTTCCCGCGCGCTCGCGGCCCGCGCCCTCCGCGGATCCGCGGCCCCCGCTTTCCGCGCGCCCGCGATCCTCGCGTTCCGTGCGCAGGCAGCGGCGGACCGACTCCGGGTCGAGGCCCTCGTTGCAGGCCTGGTGCAGGAGCCGGGCGAAGAGGTAGTCGGGGTCCGCGGCCAGGGCCATGGCGAGGGCTTCCCGGGCCTCCAGCTCGTCGCCGGTGGACCAGGCGACCCAGCCGGCGAGGGTGAGGGGCGCCGCGGCGTGTTCGCCGTAGGGTCCGACGCAGCGACGGGCCAGCGCCCGCCAGAGACGGAGGGCGGGACCGGCCTCGTCGCCCTCCATCCACTCCGCCGCGCGGTCGCGGGTGGTGCGGTCCTGCAGGCCGAAGATCAGGGCCGCGGCCTCGTCGTGTCCGATCAGTTCGTCGTCGCGGAGGTCGGCCGTGAGCGTGCCGGAGACGGGCGGCGCCCCGGCGAGGCGGTCCATGATCCGCTCGGCGAGCGCCAGCGTCTCGCCGGCCACCCCCGCGCGGCTCGCTTCGTCGAGGATCCTGGGGACCAGCGCCATGCCGGCCGTGTCCAGGGCCGCCTCCTGTTCGAGGGCGGCGGAGGTCTCCCAGGGGAGCAGCCTGACGCGCAGCTCCCGCAGGGTGCCGCGCACCTGGATCCCGGCGTAGGTGGCGGCGGCCGCCAGCACGGAGGTGCCGGGCAGCCCCATCGGCGTTCCCTCGGCCGGGCAGCACGACTCGTTCTCGCAGCAGTACGACCACAGGCGTCCGTCGGAGACGCACAGCGCCTCGACCACCGGCACGTCCAGTGCCCCGCATTCGACGCGCAGCTTCTGGGCCAGGGGCCGCAGTCGTTCCATGACCTGCCGGCCCGACTCGCCCTCGGACGGTTCCTGGCAGACATAGGCGACCATCTGCTCGGGCCGGGCGCCTCTGCGCTCGCTGCCGGTCACCAGGCCGTGGGCCAGCTGCCGGGCCGCGAAGGCCCAGTCGTCGGCGTTGGCGGGGATGCCCAGCCGGGCCCGGCCCCCGAACCTGCCCCGCCCGCCCCTGTCGTGCAGGGCGACCAGGACGATGCTGTCCTCGGGCCGGTATCCGAGCAGGTAGGGCAGGGCGTCGGCGAGTTCGGCCGGGGTGCGCAGGGTGACCTGGTGCTCGGCGCCGTGGCCGTCGTAGGTGGTGCAGGCGAGGTGGTCCGCGGGTCGGATGCGCTGGTCGTACCGGGCCGGCGCGTCCCGCTCGCCGGGCGTGGCGGCGCCCGGGGGCACCTCGGGTCCGGCGGGCCTGTCGCGGAGGCCGGGTCCCTCGTGCCGCTCCGGCCCCCCGCGCCCGGTGATGTCGCCGCTGTCGGCGGGTCCGGTCGTTTCGCTGTGGTTCGTCATGCGCCGACGATCTCGCGGATCGCGAAGTTCCGCTTGACCTGTGGACAACTCCGATCAGGGACACGTCACCCTCGGCCGGCCTCGGGTCGCCCGCGGGGCCACGGGTGCCGCGGCCGCCACGGCCGGTCCCGGCGAAGCCCGGGCGTCGAAGCCTTGGAACCGACGGCCGGCGGAGCCAGGACGCCCGGCCCTCGCTGCCCGGCGCCGCCCGGACCGTCCCGCACCGCTGCCCGCGCTGTCAGTGCCGTCCTGTTGTATGGAACGCATGGAGCACACGAGCAACGCGGATCTCCGGACAGCCGCCGACGCGGTCCTCGCCCGTCTCGTCGGAGACGACACGGCCCGGCTGCGCGAGGACCAGTGGCGGGCCATCGAGGCGCTGGTCGCCGAGCGGCGCCGGGCGCTGGTCGTGCAGCGCACGGGCTGGGGCAAGTCCGCGGTCTACTTCGTGGCGACGTCGTTGCTGCGGGCCCGGGGCAGCGGCCCGACCGTGATCGTCTCGCCGTTGCTCGCGCTGATGCGCAACCAGGTCGGCGCGGCGGCCCGGGCCGGCATCCACGCGCGGACCATCAACTCCTCCAACACCGAGGAGTGGGACGCCGTCCAGGCCGAGGTCGCCGCGGGCGAGGTCGACGTCCTGCTGGTGAGCCCCGAGCGGCTGAACAACCCGGACTTCCGCGACCAGGTGCTGCCCAAGCTCGCCGCGGCGACCGGACTCCTGGTCGTGGACGAGGCCCACTGCATCTCCGACTGGGGCCACGACTTCCGCCCGGACTACCGGCGGCTGCGCACCATGCTCTCGGACCTCCCGCCCGGTGTGCCCGTGCTCGCCACCACCGCCACCGCCAACGCGCGCGTGACCGCCGACGTCGCCGAGCAGCTCGGCACCGGGGGCACGTCGGACGCCCTGGTGCTGCGCGGCCCGCTGGACCGGGAGAGCCTGAGCCTGGGCGTGCTGCGGCTGCCGGACGCCGCCCACCGGTTGGCCTGGCTCGCCGACCACCTCGGCGAGCTGCCGGGTTCCGGGATCGTCTACACGCTCACGGTGGCCGCCGCCGAGGAGGTCACGGCCTTCCTGCGGCGGCGTGGGCACGCCGTCGCCTCCTACACCGGGAAGACCGAGAACGCCGACCGGCAGCAGGCCGAGGACGACCTGCTCGCCAACAGGGTCAAGGCCCTGGTCGCCACCTCCGCCCTCGGCATGGGCTTCGACAAGCCCGACCTGGGCTTCGTCGTGCATCTCGGCTCGCCGTCCTCCCCCATCGCCTACTACCAGCAGGTCGGCCGCGCCGGGCGCGGTGTCGAGCACGCGGAGGTGCTCCTGCTGCCGGGGAAGGAGGACGAGGCGATCTGGGACTACTTCGCCTCGCTGGCCTTCCCCGCGGAGGACCTGGTGCGCCGCACGCTCGACATCCTCGCGCGCGCGGAGGGACCCGTGTCGCTGCCGGCCCTGGAACCCCTGGTGGAACTGCGCCGTTCCCGGCTGGAGACCATGCTCAAGGTCCTCGACGTGGACGGAGCGGTCAAGCGGGTCAAGGGCGGCTGGATCGCCACCGGGCAGCCGTGGACGTACGACGCGGAGCGGTACGACTGGGTCGCGCGGCAGCGGAAGGCCGAACAGGAGGCGATGCGCGCGTACGCGGCGACGACGGGCTGCCGGATGGAGTTCCTGCGGCGGCAGCTCGACGACGAGAGCGCCGGTCCCTGTGGTCGCTGCGACAACTGCGCGGGTCCGCGCTTCACCGCCGACACGTCCGTCGGCGCACTCGACGCCGCGCGCGTCGATCTGGGCAGGGCCGGCGTCGAGGTGGAGCCCCGCCGTATGTGGCCGACCGGGCTCCCGGCCGTCGGCGTCGCTCTGAAGGGCCGCATCCCGGCCGGTGAGCAGGCCGCGCCCGGGCGGGCGCTGGGACGCCTGTCGGACATCGGCTGGGGCAACCGGCTGCGGCCGATGCTCGCGCCCCAGGCACCGGACGAGCCGGTGCCCGACGATGTGGCGAGGGCGGTGGTGGACGTACTGGCCGACTGGGCCAAGGGCCCCGGCGGCTGGGCCTGCGGGGCCGCGGACGCCCCGCCTCGTCCGGTCGGCGTGGTCACCCTCGCCTCGCGCACCCGGCCGCGGCTGATCCGCTCCCTCGGAGCGCGCATCGCGGAGGTCGGCCGGCTGCCGCTGCTGGGCTCCGTCGAGTACGCGGGCGACGCGCCCCGGGCCTCCCGGAGCAACAGCGCCCAGCGGCTGAAGGCGCTCGACGGGGCGCTCACCGTGCCGCCCGCCCTGGCCTCCGCTCTCGCCGAGCGCCACGGGCCGGTTCTCCTCGTGGACGACTACACCGAGACCGGCTGGACCCTCGCGGTGGCGGCCCGCCTGCTCCGCCGCGCCGGCGCCCAGGGGGTGTTGCCGCTGGTGCTGGCCGTACAGGGGTGATCACGTGCCGGTGCCGCAGTCGGTTCCCCGCACCCGCGACGGCCGAAAGGCCCCGTCCGTGCCGCCCGTCACCACGTGCGGGGGCGAGGCCCTCGGACGGCCGGCACTTCCGTGACGCGCGGGCATGCCGGGCGTGCGGGTCCCGTGCGTCAGCCGCGGACCCCCGAGCAGGGATATAAGACGCGCATCATCCGATAACGGTAGACGGCAGCAATTGCTCGTTGCCGCAATCACGTTCGACAGGAAGAATTGAAGTCCGCTCCCCGCACGACTCGTCCATGATCCGGTAGGGCTTCGCTGCGGTGCGCCCCCGAATCCGATCCCGCCCGCAGTGGGCGCGTAGCCGAAGGGAGGAACGTGACCTTCGGATTCGCTCCGTCCTCGGCGGCATCATTGTCGTCGTCCGCCGCTTCCGCCACCCGTGTGCTCGAACCGGCGGAGTGGGCCGCCGCCGGCATCCCGCTGCTGCGCAACCCCCGGGAAGTCGTCAGCGGGCTGCACTCCCGGCACCGGCCCAAGCCGCCGGCCGTGATCGTGGCCGTGCTCGACCCCGACGAACGGCTGCGCGCCAGCGCCTCGTTCACTCCCCGCCCGGCCTCGGCCGACGGTTGGCTGTTCCGCAACGTACTGCTCGCCCAACTGCGCCGGATCATCCCGCACGACCTGCGGCGCCGCACCCCCGTGCGCACCGCCGTGCTGCTCCGCTGCCGTGAGGGCGACGCGCGTTGGACGGAGGAGGACGGCGCGTGGATGTGGGGTCTGCGGGACGCCTGCACGCTGCACGGGCTGCGCTGCGGGGCGTACATCACGCTGACCCGGGACGGATGGCAGGTCCTCGGCGAGGGCCGCGGCGGCCGTCATCCCCACGCGGATTCGGCGCCTGAGCCGTTCGCCGTCTCCGAGGTACCGCCCCCACCGCGCACCGGCGGGGCCGCCTCCGAGATACTGCGCCGCGTGGCGGCCCGCTGAGCAGGGTCCCGCCCACCCGCCCCGGCGGCACGTACGGGAACGCGCACGCCCCTTCCGTGCGGCGGCGCGTACGACCCGTCCGTACGGCGGCCGGAGCACCCGAGACGGCGGCGGCCGCCTTCGGGCCCGATCGCCTCCGCCCGCGCGGGCATGCCGAAGTCGCCACCGTGCGGATGCCGGCACGGCGGCGCCCACCCGCTCCGGGCGTCCGGCCGGACGCGACGACGTCGGCTCAGACCCCCGCGCCCAGCGCCGAGTTGATGCGCTGCGGATCACCGCAGACGATCAGCAGGGAGCCGGCCCGGGAGCGGGCCAGGGAGAGGGCGGCGGCGGCAGCGGCTTCGGATCCGCCGTTGACGGCGACCACGACCACGGGGCGGGAGGCGGCACGGTCCGCGACGGCGGCGTCCGCGTAGAAGACGTCGTCGCCCGCGTCGTGCTGGGCCCAGTAGGAGTCCTCGCCGAAGGACAGTTCGTGGGCGGCCCACGGATGCGGCTCGCCGGTGGTGATCACCAGCACGTCACCGGGGGCGCGCCCCGAGTCCAGGAGCAGGTCCACGGCTTCCTCGGCGGCGTCGAGCGCGCCTTCGGCGGAGGCCGGGATCAGCTGGATCTGCGGAGCGGCCGACACGGCGGCGGGGGCGGCCGGACCGGACGGTCCGGGCTTGGCCGCCTCGCGCGGCGTACGCTGCACCGGAGGCGTGGGCCGGAGCGGGCCGGGACGGCCGGGGCGCGACGGAGCCGCGGGACGGGGACCGGGTACGGGACGGGGGGTCGGCGCGGTACGGCCGCTGGCCGGCGTGGCGCGGGGACCCTGGGCACTCTCGTGAATCTGAGGCTCCTCGGGAATGAGAGGCATGAGCTGATGTTTATCAAACGTTGGTACGGCTCGCGTCGGCGGGTGGCACATGAGTGCGAGCGGAACCGTCAGAAATCGAAGCCAAGCTGACCCTCGATGTTCGGAACGCTTCCTTCCGCCGGGTTGCGGACCTTCTTGAGGTGCCGCCACCGGGGCAGCGCATCAAGATACGCCCACGACAACCGGTGATACGGGGTGGGGCCCCGCACCTCCAGTGCGGCCTTGTGCACGGGCGACGGATACCCGGCGTTGTCCGCAAAACCGAAGTCTGCATGGTCGATACCCAGTTCGGCCATCATTTTGTCGCGCTGGACCTTGGCGATCACCGAGGCCGCCGCGACCGCCACGCAGGACCGGTCGCCCTTGACCACCGTGCGGACTTTCCAGGGCGTCCCCAGATAGTCGTGCTTGCCGTCGAGGATCACCGCGTCGGGGCGGACCGGCAGAGCCTCCAGGGCGCGCACCGCCGCCAGCCGCAGCGCGGCGGTCATCCCCAGGTCGTCGATCTCCTCCGGGGAGGCGTGCCCCAGGGCGAACGACGTCACCCACTTCTGCAGTTCCTCCGCGAGCTCGGTGCGCCGCTTGGCGGTGAGCAGTTTGGAGTCGGTGAGTCCTTCGGGGGGTCGGCGCAGTCCGGTGACCGCCGCGCAGACGGTGACGGGGCCGGCCCACGCGCCGCGCCCCACCTCGTCGACACCGGCAATGACCTTCGCCCCGGTCGTGGCGCGAAGAGAGCGCTCGACGGTGTGAGTGGGTGGTTCGTACGGCATGGCGCCCTTAGCGTACGCCGCCCGGAACCCGGCACGACACCCCGGCTTCCCCGAGCGGCGCCACGACCGGAACACCCCGGCTCGGGCACCCGCCGGCCGGAGCGGCGGAGCCGCCGGATCGTCGACCATCTCTTCCAGACTTCGATCCGGACATTCGCAGACGCACATTTCGAAGCAGCGCATCACCGCAGCCGGGACGGCACTGCGGACACGCCCGTTCGTCGCGCCGAACCACGCTTCATCTGCCAGTGAGCGTGGGAAGGTTGCCTTTCGGAGTGTTCCGGCGATCCATCCGAAGCCCTCTTCGAGAGCGACCCCACGGAAGCGCACCGGTCGAACGTTGTCGCATTCGTGAATCGCCGCGCGAAGATCAGAACCGGGGTGGGGGGAACGTCGTGTCGCGCGCCCCGCGGCACGGCGCCCCATGCCCCCTCCTTCGGCACTCGCGTCCGGCTCACGTGCGCACCCCTGCGCCTCACGCGGCGGGCGTCACCCCCAACGAGCCTCTGGTCACGGAGAGTTACCAGCATGCGCGGGGAGTGCCCGGGCGACTGCCGGGACGCCCGGGAAACCGCGTCCGGAACGTCCGCCCGTACTGTGACCGCACGGGTCCGCCGAGTTGCCGTTGATCAGGAGTCGGCGGGGGGTATCCGCTGCAATGGGCCTGCCGGTGTTCCTCAGCGGTAGCCGGCCAGGCCGTCGGCAAGTTCCTCCTCGTCGCCGTCACGGACCGCGTGGAGGGCCTGCTGCAGGGCGAAGGTGCCGCGGATCGCGGCGATGCGGCTGCGGAGTCCGTGGTCCGACCAGCTGCCCAGGGCGAGCACCCGCTCCAGGAACTCGCGGCCGTAGCCGGCGCCGACGGCCGCGAGGTCCTCGGCCGGGTCGCCGACTGCGACATCGTCCCAGTCGAGTACTCCGGAGAGGCGCGGCAGGCCGTGCGTCCACTCCCACAGGACGTTTTCCGCACCGAGGTCGCCATGCACCACTGCCCGGGTGAGGTGGGGAAGGCTGTCGAGTGCTGCGAGTTCCCGCTCGGCCCGTAGGCGCCCGCTGTCGGACATGAGCCGGAACAGCTCCGCGCGCACGTCCTGCGCGAACCGCCGCCACCGGCCTTCCGGCGCTCGGGGGAGAGCTGCTCGTACCGCCGCGTCGGCGCCGGCCCGGGTCAGCGCGGACAGCAGCGTGGCGTACTGCGCCGCCACGGTGCCGGCCACTCGGGCATCGTCGAGCGCGTCGGTCCGCAGCGGTTCCCCGGGGATGCGGCCGAGTACCAGGAACGGCACCTCGCCGGTGCCGTGGGCGTCGTGCTGGAACAGCGGCTCAGGCGTGCGGAAGCCGAGATCGAGCCCGGCGAGTGCGTGCAGTGCGGCCGCCCGCCCGGGCAGCCGGGCGGCCGCTGCCCGGGTGCGAGGCAGGCACACGACGCGGTCCGAACCGATGACCACGATGTGGAACTGCCCCTGACGCACTGTGAGATCGTCCGGTTCGTCGTCGGGCAGCAGACGGCTCAGCAGAGCGCGATGCGTCGTACGAATGCTCATGAGTGTGACCTCTGGATCCTTCGGCGGGTCGGAGGCGGTGTGCGCGAAGTGCTTGCTGTCAGGCCGCGCCGGCGAGCGGGCGTCCGCCCCGGCGCATGCCCTTCCGCGGCGGATGCGGGCCCGTTCGCCACCGCCCATCCAACCGTCGCGGCCACCGTCCCGGCGAACGCCCCGGAAGCACTGATCACCGACGACACCGGTCTCCCCGAGGACGGGGACGGCCGGGCCCGGCGCCCCGGAACCGCCCGAGCGGTGCCGGCCGGCCGAGCGGCCCGCCGGCCCCCGCGGCGCACCCGCGCCGACACGGACCCGGCCAGGCCCCGCTAGGCCGGCCCCGGCACCCAGTCCGGCAGCGGCTCCGTCCGCCGCACCCACTCGGCGGGCGGCGTCCCCGCCCGCCCGGCGGCCAGCACCCCGCCCACGATGGCGCAGGTGGTGTCCACGTCCCCGCCGGCCTGCGCGGTCGTCCAGAAGGCCCGCTCGTAGTCGCCGAGAGCCCGCGCCGCCGACCAGAGCGCGAAGGGCACGGTGTCGTGGGCGGCCGTACGCCGCCCGCAGCCCAGCACGGCCGCGACCGTGGTCGCGTCGGCGTAGTCGAGCAGGTCCCGGGCACGCCGCAGCCCGGCGCCGACCGCGCTCCTCCCCGGCACCAGCGCGATCACCCCGTCGAGCAGCGCCTGCGCGCTCGGCGGACCCTCGGGGGCCGCGGCCAGTGCGGCGGCCGCGGCCACGGCCATGGCACCGACCACGGCCTCGCGGTGCTGATGGGTGGGGTACGCGGAGATCTCGGCCTGGTGGGTCGCCTGCTCGGGATCGTCCCCGTACCAGGCGCCCAGCGGTGCGATCCGCATCGCGGCGCCGTTGCCCCAGGAACCCCGGCCGTCGAAGAGCGCGGCGGCCAGCTCCCGCCAGTCACCGCCCTCCCGGACCAGTCGCAGCAGACGGCCCGCCGCGGGACCGTACCCCCGGTCGAAGTCGTGGTGCTCGGCGAAGGACCGCGCCAGGGCGTCCTGGTCGATGCGGTGGTGGGCGGCCAGGACGGCGACCACGGAGCAGGCCATCTCCGTGTCGTCCGTCCACTGCCAGAAACCGGGCGGCAGTTCGCGGCGCTTCAGCAGCGGACGGTTCACCGGAACGAAGAACTGCGAGCCCAGCGCGTCCCCCACCGACAGTCCGCGCAGGCTGGCCAGGGCGCGGTCCAGGCGCCCGTCGAAGGAGGAGTCGGTGGTCATCGCCCCGCCACTCTATCCGGTGATCCCGTAGGGTTCCGGGTCCCGCCAGCGCTCGAAGGGCCGGTCGAGGGTGTACCTGCCGTCCTCCCCGAGAACGAGCATGCGGATCTCGCCGTTCCCCGGATTCGACAGCGACTCGAACTCCGCGACCGTCCAGTGGAACCACCGCATGCAGAACAGCCGCATGGCGAGGCCGTGGGTCACGATGAGGACGTTCGGCGGGTGGTCGGGGGCCTCGAAGCTGCGGAACAGGCTCTCCAGGAAGCCGCCGACCCGGTCGTAGACGTCGGCGCCGGACTCGCCCTGCGCGAAGCGGTAGAAGAAGTGGCCGTAGGCGTCCCGGTAGGCCTTCTGCAGCCGCACGTCCTCACGGTCCTGCCAGTTGCCCCAGTCCTGCTCGCGCAGCCGGGGCTCCTCCCGCACGCGTATCAGCTCGGGGTCGAGGTGGAAGGCGCGCAGCGTCTCGTGGGTGCGCCGGTAGGGGGAGACGTACACGCTGACGCGTTCACGGCCGAACAGTTCGCGCAGCCGCCTGCCCGTCTCCTCCGCCTGGCGCCGGCCGCGCTCGGTCAGGGCCAGCGCGTGGTCCGGTTCGCGCTCGTACACCGAATCGTCGACGTTTCCCGTTGATTCGCCGTGCCGGACAAGAACGATGCGCTGTGGTCGTGCCATGCCAAAACCCTAGATCGGGCCGAGGACCGCCGAGCACTCGTACGGCCCTCGTACAGCGTAGGTCACACGGTTCCCGCACCACGGGCCGCGCAAGGGGCGGGGGCGACGGGGCCGGTGATCAAACGGTCCAGGCGGGTTCCAGGTCCACGATGTCCCCCGTCAGAGCCGCGATGTCGGCCTCCGTCTGGGCCCGCAGGGCGAGCCGTTCGACGCGCTCGGTGCGGTACTTGCCGTGCTCGGCGGCGGACCGCCACATGGACAGCACCAGGAACTCGTTCCCGGGCGCCTCGCCGAACAGGCCGCGGATCATGCCGGGTGAGCCGGCCATCGCGGGGTTCCAGACCTTCTCCTGCATCAGCACGAAGTGCTCGGCCCGCTCCTCGTGCACGCGGCAGAGCGCCACCCGCAGCAGGTCGGCGTCCGTGAACCGCGGTTCGAAGCCGGTCTTCACGTCGAAGCGGTGGTCGAAGAGCCTGACCTGGGCGTCCTTGAAGGTGCCCGACTGGGCCGCGGCGAGCCGGTCGTGGGAGCGCGCCATGAAGGAGTCGTAGAAGGCGCGGCTCTCCCAGAAGGCGAAGACGTGCGCCACCTCCGGCCGCGCCCTGCTCCACCCGCCGCCCTGTCCGCGAAAACCCGGCTCCCCCAGAAGCCCCGCCCATTTCCGCTGCCCCCGCTCGAAACCGCGGCGGTCCACCACGGTGCAGCGAATCCACTTGACCAGCACCGCGCCATGGTAAGGCCACGGGACGTGGCGCCGGTCACGCTCGGACGGACGACTGCCCCGCACCCGCCCCCGCGCGTGGCAGGATGGACAACCGGCTGTGACCGTCCGGCAGTTGGGGTGGACGGGCGGAACGGCGACCGGGGAAGGGGAAGGGGAAGTCTGTGAACGGCCTCAACAAGGGGATCCGCAAGGTCGAGATCGCACTGCGGTGGGACCCGAATCCGGCGGGGCAGCCGCCCGCCGATCTCGACATCGTCGCCGCGACGTACCCGGCGAGTGATCCGTACGGCGATCCCGCCTACGTGGTGCACTTCGACAGCCGCTCCCCCGACGGCACCATCTATCTCAACCGGGACAGCCGGGACGGCAAGGGCTTCGGCTACGACGAGGTCATGACACTGGAGCTGGACCGGCTGGCCCCCCGCTACGCGCGCGTGGTGGTCGGCGTCGTCATCCAGCAGCGCCCGGCGGAGCGGACGTTCGTCAGCGTGATCAACCCGGGACTGCGCATCCGCGAGGACCACACGGTCCTGGCGGAGGACGACTTCGGCGGTGTCCTCGGGGCGACGGCGGCGACGGTCGCGGAGTTCGTCCGGGACGGCTCCGGCGTGTGGGACTTCCACCCCGGCGTGCACGGCTTCGACGGCGACCCCACGACGTTCACGAGGACCATGGGAGCCGCGCGCCGCTCCTGAGCCGCGAAGCGCCGCGACCGCGCACGGCCCACGCGGGCCAGGCCTCGGAGCAGGAGAGGGCGCCGGTCCGGAACCGGCGCCCTTCGCCGTGCGGGGGGAGGGCCGCGGGCTCACGGCACCGGCGTGACCGAGGCGGCCGAGGTGCTCGCCGCGGCGGACGGGCGCACGGACGCCACGGGAGCCGGCGGCCGGTTCACGCGGCGGGCCGGCCGGGGCGGCGGCACCGGTGAACCGGCACCGCCGCCCCGGCCGGAAGGCTCCCGCCCCCCTGGGGCGCGGGATCAGCTGCAGCCGCTGGTCGAGCCGCAGCCCTCGCAGATGTAGCAGGAGCCGGCGCGCTGCATCTTCGTACCGCAGGAGAAGCACAGCGGGGCGTCGGCCTGGATGCCGAGCTGCATCTCCACCAGTTCGGCACTGGTGTGGGCCTGCTTCGGAGCGGGCTTGACCGCCTCGGTCTCGGCCTTCGGCGTGGCGACCGCCTTCAGCTCCTGGGCGCGCGGCGCCGACTGGGCCAGACCCTCGACGTCGACCTCGTCGTCCTCGATGACCTGCTCGTACGAACCCGTCTCCAGGTGACGCTGGCGCTCCTCGGCGGAGTGGATGCCGAGCGCGGAGCGCGTCTCGAAGGGCAGGAAGTCCAGCGCCAGGCGGCGGAAGATGTAGTCGACGATCGACTGCGCCATCCGCACGTCCGGGTCGTCGGTCATACCGGCCGGCTCGAAGCGCATGTTGGTGAACTTCGAGACGTACGTCTCCAGCGGAACGCCGTACTGGAGGCCGACCGAGACCGCGATGGAGAAGGCGTCCATCATGCCCGCGAGGGTCGAGCCCTGCTTGGACATCTTCAGGAAGACCTCGCCGAGACCGTCGTCCGGGTAGGAGTTGGCGGTCATGTAACCCTCGGCGCCGCCGACGGTGAACGACGTGGTGATGCCGGGACGTCCCTTCGGGAGGCGCTTGCGGACCGGGCGGTACTCGACGACCTTCTCGACCTTGGGCTGCGGTTCCTGGGCGGCCTCGGTCTTCTTCTCGCCCGCGGAGTCCTTCTTCTTGGCGGAGAGCGGCTGGCCGACCTTGCAGTTGTCGCGGTAGATGGCGAGCGCCTTGACGCCCATCTTCCAGGCCTCGAAGTAGATCTCCTCGACCTCCTCGACGGTCGCCGTCTCCGGCATGTTGACCGTCTTGGAGATGGCGCCGGAGATCCACGGCTGGATCGCGGCCATCATGCGGACGTGGCCCATCGGGGAGATGGCCCGCTCGCCCATGGCGCAGTCGAACACCTCGTAGTGCTCGTGCTTGAGGCCGGGGGCGTCGATCACGTTGCCGTGCTCGGCGATGTGGGCGACGATCGCCTCGATCTGCTCCTCCTGGTAGCCCAGGCGGCGCAGGGCCTGCGGGACGGTGCCGTTGACGATCTGCATCGAACCGCCGCCGACCAGCTTCTTGAACTTCACCAGCGCGAGGTCGGGCTCGACACCGGTGGTGTCGCAGCCCATGGCGAGGCCGATGGTGCCGGTCGGGGCGAGCACGGACGCCTGGGAGTTGCGGAAACCGTTCCGCTCGCCGAGGCTCAGCACGTCCTGCCAGGCCTCGGTGGCGGCGTCCCACACCGGGGTGTCCAGGTCGTCCATGCGGACGGCTGCGCCGTTGGCGTCGGCGTGCTGCTTCATGACGCGCTTGTGGGCGTCGGCGTTGCGGGCGTAGCCGTCGTACGGGCCCACGATCGCGGCGAGTTCCGCGGAGCGGCGGTAGGCCGTGCCGGTCATCAGGGAGGTGATGGCGCCGGCGAGGGCGCGGCCGCCGTCGGAGTCGTAGGCGTGGCCGGTGGCCATCAGCAGGGCGCCGAGGTTGGCGTAGCCGATGCCGAGCTGGCGGAACGCGCGCGTGTTCTCGCCGATCTTCTGGGTCGGGAAGTCCGCGAAGCAGATCGAGATGTCCATCGCGGTGATGACCAGCTCGACGACCTTCTGGAAGCGCTCGGTCTCGAAGGACTGGTTGCCCTTGCCGTCGTCCTGCAGGAACTTCATCAGGTTCAGCGAGGCCAGGTTGCAGGACGTGTTGTCCAGGTGCATGTACTCGCTGCACGGGTTCGACGCGGTGATCCGGCCGGACTCGGGGCAGGTGTGCCAGTTGTTGATGGTGTCGTCGTACTGGATGCCGGGGTCGGCGCAGGCCCAGGCGGCCTCGGCGATCTTGCGGAACAGCTGCTTGGCGTCGACCTCCTCGATGACCTCGCCGGTCATGCGGGCGCGCAGGCCGAACTTGCCGCCGTTCTCGACCGCCTTCATGAACTCGTCGTTCACGCGGACCGAGTTGTTGGCGTTCTGGTACTGGACGGAGGTGATGTCGTCCCCGCCCAGGTCCATGTCGAAGCCGGCGTCGCGCAGGACGCGGATCTTCTCCTCTTCCTTGACCTTGGTCTCGATGAAGTCCTCGATGTCCGGGTGGTCCACGTCGAGGACGACCATCTTGGCGGCGCGGCGGGTGGCGCCACCGGACTTGATCGTGCCGGCGGAGGCGTCCGCGCCGCGCATGAAGGAGACCGGGCCGGAGGCGTTGCCGCCGGAGGACAGCAGCTCCTTGGAGGAGCGGATCCGGGAGAGGTTCAGGCCGGCGCCGGAGCCGCCCTTGAAGATCATGCCCTCTTCCTTGTACCAGTCGAGGATCGACTCCATGGAGTCGTCGACGGACAGGATGAAGCAGGCGGAGACCTGCTGGGGCTGGGCCGTGCCGACGTTGAACCAGACGGGGCTGTTGAAGCTGAAGATCTGGTGCAGGAGGGCGTACGCCAGCTCGTGCTCGAAGATCTCGGCGTCGGCGGGCGAGGCGAAGTACTTGTGGTCCTCACCGGCCTTCCGGTACGTCTTCACGATGCGGTCGATCAGCTGCTTGAGGCTGGTCTCGCGCTGCGGGGTGCCCACGGCACCGCGGAAGTACTTGCTGGTGACGATGTTGACCGAGTTCACCGACCAGAAGTCGGGGAATTCCACGCCGCGCTGCTCGAAGTTGACCGAGCCGTCGCGCCAGTTGGTCATGACGACGTCACGGCGCTCCCAGGTCACCTCGTCATAGGGGTGGACCCCGGGGGTGGTGTGGATGCGCTCGACACGCAGTCCCTTGCCCGCCTTGGCGCTCTTGGCGCGGGAACTCCGTGCCGGACCGCTCGCCGTCTCTGTCATGCCGCCTCCCTGATACGGGCAAAACGCCCTGAAGTGCCCCGTTTGTTCCCGTGGCACGTGTTCTGTCTGATGTCGCGGGCGTTCACTCGCATCGCCCGCAACAGGTCTTCTCGTCGCCGCCGACCGGCCGGCCCCGCACCGACGTCCGGGGCCGGCCCTCCGGTCAGTCGGCGGCGGCTGCGGGTTCGGGGACCTGCGCAGTCCCTCCGGGCCCGCGGTCGCCCTCCCGGCTCCCCGCACCCGTTTCCTCGCGGTCGCCTTCGTCCGCGCCGGTGCGTCCCGTCTGCTCCCTGAGTTCCGCGATGGCGGCCTCGAAGTCCTCGAGCGAGTCGAACGCCCGATAGACGGAGGCGAACCGCAGATAGGCGACGAGGTCGAGCTCCTGCAGCGGGCCGAGGATGGCCAGCCCCACGTCGTGGGTGGTCAGCTCGGCGCTCCCGGTGGCCCGTACCGCCTCCTCGACCCGCTGGCCCAGCTGGGCCAGCGCGTCCTCGGTGACGGGCCGCCCCTGGCACGCCTTGCGCACACCGTTGATGATCTTGGTGCGGCTGAAGGGTTCGGTGACCCCGGACCGCTTGATCACCATCAGTGAGCACGTCTCCACGGTCGTGAAACGACGGGAGCAGTCAGGGCACTGGCGGCGCCTGCGGATCGACGTGCCGTCGTCGGTCGTACGACTGTCGACGACACGGCTGTCGGGGTGCCTGCAGAAGGGGCAGTGCACGGACTCCAACCCTCCTCACAGCAGACTCAATAGCCTCGTCGGCCTCACGGGCCCCTCGAAGCAGCCCTAAGCATAGGCGATCACCGAGGGCCCGAAGACCGGGGGGACCACAACTTGTGGGCCGCTGTTGCAATCCAACCACTAGATGTGGGGATTGGCTCATACATACACGCCGTACCCGCATGTCACGCTTGAAAAAGCGCGGACCGTGCGTTCCACCGCGTCGCGCCGGACACGGCCGGCCCCGCACGCCCCACCGGGCACAGCCGTACACACCGCGTGTTCCACGATTCCCCGCCGGACACGGGCCCCGCTCCACGAGCCCCACGGCGCCGCGCCGGACACGGCCGCGCCTCGCGTACCCCACGGCGCCGCGCCGGACACGGCCGCGCCGCCGCGCATGCGGAGATACCGTGGGCGCCCCGAGGAGGGCGGGTGCGGCTCCCGTACAGGCGGGAGTCGGTACCCGCCGACGGGCGGGACGGGTGGCAGACTGGGCGGCGACCCACGAGGCGGCGACCCCGGCGGTGAAGAGTACAACAATGAGTTCTTTCGCCCGCCGGGAACAGCGGTGGCCATACACCTGGAAATGCGATCGCGTCAGTTAATCCGCGCTTTTTCACTCGAACGTGTGTTTGGCGCAACCTTTCGAAAGCAACTACCGTTGTCCAGCAGGGAGACCATCGAGAGGGGCCGACGTGACCACCACCGCAGACAGCGCCGCCATCACCGCCCAGGACCGCTCCCAGGGCCGAATCGAGCCGGTGCACGCGATGAACGAAGCCACGAACCCAGAGGGGCACAAGCGCTCCCTGCCGGGCCGACCCCCAGGCATCCGGGCGGACAGCTCGGGACTCACCGACCGGCAGCGCCGGGTGATCGAGGTCATCCGGGACTCCGTGCAGCGTCGCGGCTACCCGCCGTCGATGCGGGAGATCGGCCAGGCGGTCGGCCTCTCCAGCACCTCCTCCGTCGCACACCAGCTGATGGCACTGGAGCGGAAGGGCTTCCTGCGCCGCGACCCGCACCGCCCGCGCGCGTACGAGGTGCGCGGCTCGGACCAGGCCGCCCCCATGCAGCCCACCGACACCGCGGGCAAGCCCGCCGCGTCGTACGTCCCGCTCGTCGGCCGGATCGCCGCCGGCGGGCCCATCCTCGCCGAGGAATCGGTCGAGGACGTCTTCCCGCTCCCCCGCCAGCTGGTCGGCGACGGTGAGCTGTTCGTCCTGAAGGTCGTCGGCGACTCGATGATCGAGGCCGCCATCTGCGACGGCGACTGGGTCACGGTCCGCCGCCAGCCGGTCGCCGAGAACGGCGACATCGTCGCCGCGATGCTCGACGGCGAGGCCACCGTCAAGCGCTTCAAGCGCGAGGACGGCCACGTCTGGCTCCTCCCGCACAACTCGGCGTACGAGCCGATCCCCGGCGACGACGCGACCATCCTCGGCAAGGTGGTGGCCGTACTGCGCCGCGTCTGAGCACACCGACGGACGGGTCGCCGCGCCGATCCGCCGTCTCCTGACCGGGCCCCGGGACCTCTGCGCCGGTTCCGGGGCCCTGTGCTGCCCGCCCCGGTGACGGGCGGGTGTGAACCCGGGGGTGGCCTGTCGCAAAGCCGCGACAGGCCGCCCCCGGTCACGCGCTCTCCGCCTGCTTCGCGGCCGCGTCGATCGCGGCGAGCGACTTCCGTACCTGATTACGGTCCGTGGTGTACCAGAAGTCGGGCAGTGATGCCTTGAGATAACTGCCGTACCGGGCCGTGGCCAGCCTCGGATCGAGTACGGCGACCACCCCGCGGTCGCCCGACGCCCGCACCAGACGACCGGCGCCCTGAGCCATCAGCAGCGCGGCATGCGTGGCGGCGACCGCCATGAAGCCGTTGCCGCCGGCCTCCTCCACCGCCTTCTGGCGGGCGCTCATCAGCGGATCGTCCGGACGCGGGAACGGAATCTTGTCCATCACCACCAGCTGGCAGCTGGGGCCGGGGACGTCGACGCCCTGCCAGAGCGAGAGCGTGCCGAAGAGGCAGGTCTCCGGATCGGCCGCGAAGTTCTTGATCAGCTCCCCCAGGGTCTCCTCGCCCTGGAGCAGGATGGGGAACTCCGGGATGCGGGAGCGCAGCTCCTCGGCGGCCAGCTGGGCCGCCCGCATGGAGGAGAACAACCCCAGGGTGCGACCGCCGGCCGCCTGGATCAGCTCCGTCAGCTCGTCGAGCATGTCGGCGCGGTCGCCGTCCCGGGCGGGGCGTGCCAGGTGCTTGGCGACGTACAGGATCCCCTGCCTGGGGTAGTCGAAGGGCGAGCCGACGTCGACGCCCCTCCACTGCGGGACGTCGTCGCCCTCCGTGCCCTCGGGAGCGAGCCCCAGGGAGGCGCCGACGCCGTTGAAGTCGCCGCCGAGCTTCAGGGTCGCCGAGGTCAGGATGACCGAACGGTCCGCGAAGAGCTTCTCCCTGAGCAGGCCCGACACCGACATCGGGGCGACACGCAGGGAAGCGCCGAAGCGGTCGTGCCGCTCGTACCAGACGACGTCCCACTCGGAGCCGTTGACGATCCGCTCCGCCACGTCGTGCACGTTCTCCACGGAGGCCAGCGCCTGCTTGCGGACCGCGTCCTCGTCCTGGACCGACTTGTCGCGCGTCGCGCCGATCGCCGAGATGACCGTGCGGCAGGCGTCGCGCAGCGCCATGAGCGCGTAGCCGAGATCCTCCGGGACCTCCTCCAGACGGCCCGGCAGCGCCAGCTCCATCAGCCGCTCGAAACCCTCGGCGGCGGTCTGGAGCTGGTCGGCGGCCTTCTCGTTGACCAGCTTGGCGGCGCGGCGCACCGCGCGGTTGACCTGCCCCGGGGTGAGCTCGCCGGTGGCGACCCCGGTGACCCGGGAGACCAGTTCGTGCGCCTCGTCGACGATCAGCACCTCGTGCTGCGGGAGCACCGGGGCGCCCTCGATGGCGTCGATCGCGAGCAGCGCGTGGTTGGTGACGACCACATCGGCGAGCTTGGCCTGCTCACGGGCCATCTCGGCGAAGCACTCCGCGCCGTACGCGCACTTCGAGGCGCCCAGGCACTCCCGGGAGGACACCGACACCTGGGCCCAGGCGCGGTCCGAGACGCCGGGCGTGAGATCGTCCCGGTCGCCGCTCTCGGTCTCGTCCGCCCAGTCGCACAGCCGCAGCAGGTCCTGGCCCAGCCTGCTGGTGGGGGCGGCCGCCTCGAACTGGTCGAAGAGCCCCTCCTCCTCGTCCTGCGGGACGCCCTCGTGGAGCCGGTGCAGGCACAGGTAGTTCGACCGGCCCTTGAGCATCGCGAACTCCGGGCGGCGGCGCAGCAGCGAATGCAGCGCCTCGACCGTGCGCGGCAGGTCCCGCTCCACGAGCTGGCGCTGCAGCGCCAGGGTGGCGGTCGCCACGACGACCCGCTCCCCGTGCGCGAGCGCGGGCACCAGATAGCCCAGCGACTTGCCGGTGCCGGTACCCGCCTGGACCAGCAGATGCGAACCGTCGTCGATCGCCTCCGCGACGGCTTCGGCCATGGCCACCTGGCCGGGACGCTCCGTGCCGCCGACGGCGGCGACGGCGGCGTGCAGGAGTTCTGGGAGTGAGGGCTTCGTCATAGCGCGACCACCCTACGGCCCGGCACTGACAAACGGGTGATCAAGGTGGGGACGAAGGAGGGGATCAAGACCGTGGGCTCCTTGGCGGAGAGGAGGGCGAGCAGCGGGCGGTGCGCCCGGAGGGGACGGGTGACGCCGCGACGCGGCGCTACGGCAGCCCGCGCGGGGACCGCTCCCGGACCATGAGGGCGGCCCGCTTGGCCGGCAGATCGACCTCGGCGGAGAACCGGAAGCCGGCGTTCAGGAAGGCGGCGACGGACGGGACGTTGCGGAGGTCGGGTTCCGCGACGACGCGGGCGCAGGTGCGCCGCCTGTCCAGCACGAGGTCGGCGACGGCCCTGAGCAGGGTGCTGCCCAGCCCTCGCGCACGGTCGGCGGCCTGCCCGATGAGGAGGTGGATCCCGGTGTCGTGCGGCCGGGCGGGATAGTGCCGGGCCAGCGGATCGAGGTCGGCCCGGTAGATCTCCCAGTAGCTCATCGGCCTGCCGTCCAGCACGCCCACGCAGGGAACGCTGCGTCCGTCGCCGTCGAGCTGGGCCCGCACGTGCTGCTCGATCACGCTCCGTGGTGCGGCCAGCTCCCAGAACGCGGCGACGGCGGGGTCGTGCATCCAGCGGCCGATGAGCGGGAGGTCCCGTTCGACGCGGACGGGGACGAGGTGGAACAGGCCCGCGGCGGTGCCGACCGGGCCCCAGTCGGCGACGTGGTCGAGCAGGTCGCCGCCGGCCGGGAACCCGAAGGGCGCGGCGGGCACCGCCGGCCCGTGGGGGACGCGCGGTGCTCCGGGCACGTGAGGCAGGGGGGCGGCGCCGGCCGTGGTGGCGCCGGTGTCACGGACGGCGAGGACGGGGGCGGGCCGCGCCGTCCCCGCGGCCCGCCCCGGCCCGCCCGGGCCGGCGTCCGCCTCCTGCTGTGCGCACAGCGCGCCGAGTCCGTCGGGCAGCCGCAGGTCCAGCGTGTCCTCGCCGTCCGTGCCGGTACCGGTCCCGCCGGTGTCCGGGTTCGTGTCGGTGCCGGCGGTCGGGGCCGAACCGGCGTCGGCGGTCGCGTCGGTGGGGGGCACGGCGGCGCTCCTCTCGGGAGTCGGGGCGGGGCCCCCGGGACCGGGGGCGGTGCGGGAGGGGGGTTCCTCGTGGCCGGAAGCGGAACGTGCGCGGGGATCAGGAGTGCAGGGGGTTGGCGACGGTGACGTAGACGGACTGGGTGCCGACCGGGCCGACGAGTTCGTCGAGGCCGTGCAGCCGGGTCAGCAGGTTGGCCTTGCAGCGCAGGACGGGTGAGTCGAGCAGGCGGGCGGGCAGCGGGGTGCGCAGCGCGGCCGGGCCGGAGGCGGCGCCGGCGAGGAAGCGCCGGAAGGCGGCGAGGAGCAGCCGCTCGTCGGCGAGGCGCTGGGAGCCGAAGGCGCCGATGAGGCCGAACACGTTGTTGACGGCGAGGTAGTACGCGAACCGTTCGTCGGCGACCTCGTCGGGGACGAAGGTGTCGCTGCGTCCGCCGATGCCGGGCAGCCGGGCGTCGAGTTCCGCCCGCCGGGACTCACGGAAGTAGTAGCCCTGGTTGTCGCGGTAGCGGCCGCCCGCGGGCCAGCCGGCGGCGTCCAGCAGGACCAGCGTGTTCTGCTGGTGCGCCTCCAGGGCGACGCCGGCCTCCGCGTCCAGCCACAGCACGGGCCGTACCACCTGCTCCAGGTAGCGCAGGAACCATTCGACGGCGACGGCCCCGCGGGGGCGTCCGGTCCGCTCGGCGAGGTGCGTGAGGAGTTCGGCGAGGCGGGAGGGCGGGGCCGGCGGACCGTACTCCTCCGGCCGGGCCGCCGGCGCACCGGGCAGGGCGGGGGCTGCGGTGCCGGACCGGGGCGCGACGAGTCCGGCGACGCAGGAGACGTCGTCCGAAGGGCTGAACGGATTGTGCCGGATCATCACGTCGAGTCCGGGCACGGGTGCGCCGTCCGGCCCGTCGACGGCGAGCCAGGCGGGGTCGCGGACGATGTCGAAGCCCGGGTGCGCGGCCCTCCACCGCGGGGACAGCCCGCTGCGCAGCAGGCGGTGGACCTCGACGCCGCGGTGGAGTTCCTTGCGGAGGTTCTCGCGGCGGGAGTTGGTGATGCACAGGCCGAGCGACAGCTTGAGCATGGCGGGCGCGCCGGGGCGGTAGACGGTCCGCACCGAGGAGGTGGGGTGCCAGAGGCCGCCGTGGGCGCCGAGGTCCCGGAGCAGTCCGGCCTCCAGCAGGGCCGCGGTCCCGGCCCGGTGGCGCACCTCGCGCAGCTGCCAGGGGTGCAGGGGCAGGGCCGCGTACCCGTCCGGCAGCTCGAGCCCGTCTCCGGCGAGGCGTGCGGTGAGCCGGGCCGCGGCGACGCGACGGCCGCGCTCGGTCCAGGCGGAGTCGGTGGCGAGCACCCGGGGGGACACCGCCAGCCAGTGGAGCGGGAAGGAGCCGCGCAGCTCGGGTGAGTACGGCCGCGCTTCGGCCTCGGAGAGCCCCTCGCGGCTCTTGGGCGCCGGATGCAGCGGGTGTCCGAGCACCAGGGCTTGTTCGGCGGTGAGGAAGAGGTCGCAGGGTCCGAGGGGGCGTTCCCGGCGGTCGCCGATGAAGGTGGCGGTCCGGCGGACGGAGTCGGCGACACGGGCGACGAGTCCGGCGCCGTCGCCGGGGGCGAAGGCCGTGGGGGGCGCCGCGGGGCTGTGGGGGCCGGTGCTCGCGCCGGGGGCGCCGGGTGCGGGCCGGCCGCCGGGGGTCTCCCTGGCGAGCAGGGCGGCGACCGTGACCGCGTCGGCCGGTGGGGCCGGTTCGGGGGCGCCGGCCAGGCGCGGAAGGCCGAAGCGGTGCCAGCCCGTCGGGGACCAGTAGTGGACCGGCACGAGCAGGGCCGTGCCGCTGGCGGGCAGGGGGATGCGCAGGAGGCCGTCGCCGGGCGCGCGCAGGCCGGTCTCGCGCACCCAGCAGCGCAGCAGGTTCTCCACGCCGGCGGCCTGGGCGGCGGTGTGGGGGTCGGGGTGTCCCAGGAGGTCGGCGGGAGCGCCGGACGGCCGTGCGGCGACCCGCCCCCCGCTCTGCTGACGCGGGACCGCCGCGGCCGCGGGCGGGCGCGGCGCCCGGGGCGAGCCGGCGGCCCGCACCCGGCCGTCCTCGGCGCCTTTCGCGGCGGCCCCCACGGACGTGCCGGTTCTCCCGGACGCGCCTGTCCCGGTCCCCTCGGACGCGCGCTCCCCACGCGCGGACGCAGACTCGGCCACGGTTCCCAGATCCTCCCGTCGTCCACGGGCGAGTCGACGGCTCGCATCGCCACGGGCACGGGGCCGCCCGCGGACGGCGGGCCCCGCCGCTACCAACCCCGGACGGTCCCCCGGGTTACGGCCTGGTCCGCAATCCCTGCCGCGGGAACGTCCCGCGGCCGCCGACGGGATCGGGGACGGAAGGACGCCGATCGGCTGATCCGCGGACGACGGCCAGGTCAGACGGCTTGTAGCCGAACCGTTGCGGTTCCTTCGGAACTCCCCCGCCGCGAGCGCATAGGGTGTGATGCCGTTCCACGACGCCGCGCGGCCGGGCCGGACCCGGCCGGGGACCGGCAGGAGTTCACGGCACCGGCGTCCTGTACGTCCACATCAGGGGGAGTCACCACCATGCGATCCATACGGCCGTCGTCCACCGTTCGCCGGCGCAGGGGCGGGCGCCGCGCCGTCTTCCCCGGGCCGGCCGCCGTCGCGCTCGCCTCGGTGCTCGCGCTCACCGCCACCGCCTGCGACTCCGGCGGCGCCGGGGCGGGCGGCGACGCGTCGGCCTCCGCGTCGGCCGCCGACGACGGCCGGATCAGGATCCCGGACCACCTCAGGGACAAGCTCAAGGAGCACGGGATCGACCTCGACCAGTGGGAGAACGGCGCCTGGCGGAACTGGGACCGGGACGACTGGCTGCGCGAGGCCCAGGACTTCGTCAACCCGATCATCGAGGACCTGTGGGACCCGGACCGGATGCGCAAGGCCGAGGAGCCCGACACGGGCGTCGTCGACGGCGACCTCTCCGGCGACCGGGGCGTCACCGACCCCACGCCCCGGCCCGTGGAGGCGGTGGCCGTACCGCCCGCGTACCACGCCAACGCCGCCACCGCCGGAAAGGTGTTCTTCGACTCCCCCGAGGGCACGATGGTCTGCTCGGCGACGGTGGTGCAGGACCCGGCCCACCCCGGCAAGTCCAACCTGGTCTGGACGGCGGGCCACTGCGTGCACGCCGGGAAGAAGGGCGGCTGGTACCGCAACATCGCGTTCGTGCCGTCGTACAACGACGCGGGCAGGTCGGCCGGGGAACTGCAGAACGCCGCCAAGGAGGAGGTCGCTCCCTACGGTGTCTGGTGGGGCGACTGGGCGCAGACCTCGGACCAGTGGATCGAACAGGGCGGCGCGACGGGCGGCGACGGCGCCTCGTACGACTTCGCCGTCATCCATGTGACGCCGGAGAAGGGCAGCGGCGGCAAGTCGCTGGAGGAGACGGTCGGCTCGGCGCTGCCGGTGGACTTCGACGCGCCGGCCGTGCCGCGGACGCGGAGCGTCACGGCGGTCGGCTACCCGGCCGCGCCGCCGTACGACGGGCAGAGGCTGTACCGGTGCCAGGACAGGCCGGGCCGGCTGTCGCTCAACGCCTCCGACCCGACGATGTACCGCATCGGCTGCACGATGACCGCCGGTTCGTCCGGCGGCGGCTGGATCGGGACGGGCTCCGACGGCGAGCCGGCGCTGGTGTCCAACACCTCGATCGGCCCGGTGACGTCGGGCTGGCTGGCCGGTCCGCGGCTGGGCGCGGAGGCCAGGGACGTGTACGACGCGGTGAGCGAGAAGTTCGCCGGCCGGTGAGGGAGCGGCACCTGGCCCGCGCCCCGGCCGGGCGGCCGGGGCGCCGCACCGGAACGTGAGCGGGACGTGCGGCGGCCGGTGACTCGCCCACGAGGAAGGCCCGCCCCCTGGAGAGCTGCTGTCAGGGGGCGGGCCTTGGGTCGTTCACGGGCCTCAGGCGACCGGCGCCGGCACGTAGGGTGCGAGGTCCGCCGCCAGTTCCTCGTGCACCCGCAGCTTCAGCAGGGTGCCCTCCGCGGTGTGCTCCTCGGAGATCACCTCGCCCTCGGTGTGGGCGCGGGCGACGAGCTTGCCGTGGGTGTACGGCACGAGCACCTCGATCTCGACCGAGGGGCGCGGCAGCTCGCTGTCGATCAGCGCGAGCAGCTCGTCGATGCCCTGGCCGGTGCGGGCCGAGACGGCGATGGACCGCTTCTCGACGCGCAGCAGCCGCTGCAGCACCAGCGGATCGGCCAGGTCGGCCTTGTTGATCACGACGATCTCGGGCACGTCGGTGGCGCCGACGTCCCTGATCACCTCGCGCACCGCGGCGAGCTGCTCCTCCGGAGCCGGGTGCGAACCGTCGACCACGTGCAGGATCAGGTCGGAGTCGCCGACCTCCTCCATCGTGGAGCGGAACGCCTCGACCAGGTGGTGCGGCAGGTGTCGCACGAAGCCGACAGTGTCGGCCAGCGTGTACAGCCGCCCGCTCGGGGTCTCCGCCCGGCGCACGGTCGGGTCGAGGGTCGCGAACAGCGCGTTCTCGACCAGCACGCCCGCGCCGGTGAGGCGGTTGAGCAGGGAGGACTTGCCGGCGTTGGTGTAGCCCGCGATGGCGACGGACGGCACCTTGTTGCGGCGGCGCTCCCGGCGCTTGATGTCGCGGCCGGTCTTCATCTCCGCGATCTCCCGGCGCATCTTCGCCATCTTCTCGCGGATCCGGCGCCGGTCCGTCTCGATCTTGGTCTCACCGGGACCGCGGGTCGCGAGACCGCCGCGGCCACCACCCATCTGCCGGGACAGCGACTGGCCCCAGCCGCGCAGCCTCGGCAGCATGTACTGCATCTGCGCGAGCGCGACCTGCGCCTTGCCCTCCCGGGACTTGGCGTGCTGGGCGAAGATGTCCAGGATCAGGGCCGTGCGGTCGATGACCTTGACCTTGACGACGTCTTCGAGGTGGATCAGCTGGCCCGGGCTGAGCTCACCGTCGCAGACGACGGTGTCCGCGCCCGTCTCGAGGACGATGTCCCGCAGCTCCTCGGCCTTGCCGGAGCCGATGTAGGTCGCCGCGTCGGGCTTGTCGCGACGCTGGATGACACCGTCGAGCACGAGCGCGCCCGCGGTCTCCGCGAGGGCGGCGAGCTCGGCGAGGGAGTTCTCCGCGTCCCGCACGGTGCCCGAGGTCCAGACGCCGACGAGGACGACCCGCTCCAGGCGGAGCTGGCGGTACTCGACCTCGGTGACGTCCTCCAGCTCGGTGGAGAGGCCGGCGACGCGGCGCAGCGCCGCGCGCTCGGAGCGGTCGAACTGGTCGCCGTCCCACTCTCCGTCGATCTCGTGGCTCCAGGCGACGTCCTCTTCCATCAGGGCATCGGCCCGAAGACCCTCGGGGTAGGCGTGCGCGAGGCGCTTGGTGTCCTGGGAAGGGGAAGAAGAGGAGGTCATTGGGTCCTTACGTAGCTGGGAAATGGATGAGGATCCGTTTGCGTCGACGGAGCGGAACCGGTTTCCGGCCCGTCCCGGAGGACGGTCCGGAGGACATCCGCCCTTCGGAGCCGGCCCGTCACTGTTCACAACGCACGAGTACCCCGAGGGATTCCCGTGACCCGTGCCGCGCCGGTCCGAAGATGGTCGCACGGCACGAGCCGTCTCGTCACCGCCTTTTCCCGGCCGTCGGCCGCGTCCCGCCGGTCTCCTGCACAGGCGTCCGCCGGCCCCTCCGGCCGGCCGGGCGTCGCGGGGACCCGGTGCGCGTGGGGGGGGTGAGCAGCAGGGTCCGCCGCTGCCGGCGCACGCGTACGGCACGGGAGACGACGCCCGCCCGGCGCACCCGAACGGGGACCGGGGCGCCCGCCGGGCACGGACTCGACGCCCCGGCGCGGGCTCACGCCCCGGTCGGCACGCTCACGCCCCCGACGTCTGCGGCTGTGCCCGGCACACGTCGTACACGCCGGCCACGTTGCGCATGGCGCGCATCAGGGCGGGCAGGTGGGCGGCGTCCGGGAGCTGGACGGTGTACGTGTGGCGCACCCGCTGCTGGGCCGGGGGTTCGACCGTCGCGGAGACGATCTCGGCGCCCTCGAGGGCCATGGCTTCGGTGAGGTCCGCGAGGAGATGGGGGCGGACGAACGATTCGGCGAGCAGGGTGACCCGGCATTCGGTGGTGTCTCCCCAGCGCACGCCGACCTCCGCGCGTCCCGCGCTCTTCATCCGCGCCACCGCGGCGCACTCGACACGGTGCACGGTCACCGCTCCCCCGCGGACGGCGAAGCCGGTCACCCGGTCGGGCGGTACGGGGGTGCAGCAGCCGGCCAGCCGTACGGTCGCGTCGGGCAGGTCCACGAGGACGTTGTCGGTGACGGGGCGGGGGGCCGGGCCCTCCGGGACGGGCCGCGCGGCCGCCCGGGCCCGGCCGGCGGAACGGGTGGCGGCCCCTTCGCCGGCCGGGCGGAGAGCCGCGGGGGGGACGGCCCCCTCCTCCCGCGCCTCGTCCCGCGGGTCGTCCCCGTGCGACGGATGGGCCGCCAGCCACCGCTGGATGGCGATGCGGGCGGCGGGGGTGTGCGCGTGCTCCAGCCATTCCCGGGAGGGCTCGGAGGCCGGGTCCTGTCCCATGAGGAGCTGGACCGTGTCGCCGTCCCGCAGGACGGTGCTCAGCGTCGCCAGGCGGCCGTTGACGCGGGCGCCGATGCACGCGTGCGCGTCCTCGCCGTACTGGGCGTATGCGGCGTCCACGCAGGTCGCGCCCTCGGGCAGGCCCAGCGTGCCGCCGTCGGGCCGGAAGACGGTGATCTCGCGGTCCTGGGCGAGGTCCTCGCGGAGGGTGGACCAGAAGGTGTCGGGGTCGGGCGCGGCCCGCTGCCACTCCAGGAGGCGGGAGAGCCAGCCGGGACGGGTGGGGTCGACGCGTTCGCCGTCGGCGGGATCGTCGGAGGCCGGCGCGTAGGGGTTGCCGAGAGCGACGACACCGGCCTCGGCGACCTTGTGCATCTGGTGGGTGCGGATCAGGACTTCGACGACCTGGCCGTCCGGGCGCGCCACCGCGGTGTGCAGCGACTGGTACAGGTTGAACTTGGGGACGGCGATGAAGTCCTTGAACTCCGAGACGACGGGCGTCATGCAGGTGTGCAGTTCGCCGAGCACCGCGTAGCAGTCGGCGTCCTCGTTGACGAGCACCAGCAGCCGGCCGAAGTCGGCGCCGCGCAGCCGGCCGCGTTTGCGGGAGACGCGGTGCACGGAGACGAAGTGGCGCGGCCGGATGAGGACTTCGGCAGGGATGTCGGCCTCCCGGAGGACCGAGCGCACCTCGTCGGCGACCTCGGCGAGCGGGTCGTCCGCGCGGGCCTCGTTCTCGGCGATCAGCTCCCGTGTGCGCTCGTACTCCCCGGGGTGCAGGATCGCGAAGACGAGGTCCTCCAGTTCGGTCTTGAGCGCCTGGACGCCGAGCCGTTCGGCGAGCGGGATGAGGACGTCGCGGGTGACCTTGGCGATGCGCGCCTGTTTCTCGGGGCGCATCACGCCGAGGGTGCGCATGTTGTGCAGCCGGTCGGCGAGTTTGATCGACATCACGCGGACGTCGTTGCCGGTGGCGACGAGCATCTTGCGGAAGGTCTCGGGCTCGGCGGCGGCGCCGTAGTCGACCTTCTCCAGTTTGGTGACGCCGTCGACGAGATAGCGGACCTCCTCGCCGAACTGCTCGCCGACCTGGTCCAGGGTCACGTCCGTGTCCTCGACGGTGTCGTGGAGCAGGGAGGCCGTCAACGTCGTGGTCTCGGCGCCGAGTTCGGCGAGGATGAGGGTCACGGCGAGCGGATGGGTGATGTACGGCTCGCCGCTCTTGCGCATCTGGCCGCGGTGCGAGGACTCGGCCAGCAGGTAGGCGCGGCGCAGGGGTTCGAGGTCGGCGTCGGGGTGGTGGGCGCGGTGGGCCTCGACGACGTGGCCGATGGCGTCGGGCAGCCGGTCGCGGGCGGCGGGGCCGAGCAGTGCGGCGCGGCCCAGGCGGCGCAGGTCGATCCGGGCGCGGGCCTTTCTGCGGGGCGCTGCCGGCGTCGTCGCGCCCGGTGCGACCGGGCTCGGCGTGACCGGGCCCGATCTCACCGGGCCTGGGCTCGCAGGGTTCGTGACCTCCGCGCTCATGGGCACCTCCGGCTGCGTGGACCGGCGGACGGGTACCCCTGGCGCACGGGTCCAGGGGATGGTGTCGGTCCCCCGTCCGGGCCGGTGCTTGATGCTACCGAGCCCATCACGTCCCGCTGACCGGCTCTCGCCGAGCCCGAAACGGATCACCCATTCGAGCGAAGGCGGGTGGGTTCGCGTTTTCGCCCCGTCTGACCTGCGGCGAGGCGTGGTTTCCGGCCAGGCGGCCGTGCGGCGACCGCTCCCGCGAGGCGCTCCGCCCTGCGTCGGAGATCACAGTTCCGGGCCCGGGGAGGGAGGCCGTCAGGCCCTGCGGCGGGCGGCGTCCGCCAGCCACTCCGCGTCGATCTCGCCCTCGGCGACGATCACGGCGGGACCCGTCATCTCGATCTCGCCGTCGGGCCGCTCGGTGATCACGAGGGTGCCGCCGGGGAGGTCGACGGTGTAGGTGGCCGGGGTGCCGGTGACCGCCGGGTCGGCGCCGTCCCGGCGGGCGGTGGCGACGGCGACCGCGCACGCGCCCGTGCCGCAGGAGCGGGTCTCCCCGGAGCCGCGCTCGTGCACGCGCATCGCGACGTGTCCGGGGCCGCGGTCCACCACGAACTCGACGTTCACGCCGTCCGGGTAGGCGGAGGCCGGGCTGTACGGCGGCGGCGAGAGCAGGTCGCCGGCGTGGGCGAGGTCGGCCACGAAGGCGACCGCGTGCGGGTTGCCCATGTTCACGTTCCGCGCGGGCCAGCTGTGCTCGCCGACGCGGACCGTGACCTCCCCCTCGGGGAGCAGGGCCTTGCCCATGCCGACGGTGATGTCGCCGTCCTCGGCGATGTGCACGGTCTTCACGCCCCCGCGCGTGGCCACCGCGATGTCCCCCTCCGCCACGTGCCCGGCGCGCTGGAGGTAGCGCGCGAACACCCGTACGCCGTTGCCGCACATCTCGGCGACCGAGCCGTCGCCGTTGCGGTAGTCCATGAACCACTCCGCCTCGGCCGCCATGTCCTCGGCCTCGGGATGGGCGGCGGACCGCACCACGTGCAGCACTCCGTCACCGCCGATGCCCGCGCGGCGGTCGCACAGGGCGGCGACGGCGGCCGGGGAGAGGTCGATGACGTTCTCGGGGTCCGGGACGATCACGAAGTCGTTCTCGGTGCCGTGCCCCTTGAGGAAGGCGATCCGCGTGCTCATGCCCCGATCGTACGGGGTGGGGGCGACGGCGCGGCGGGCCCGTCGACGGCCTCAGCCCCGCAGCCGGGCCACCCGCCACACGGCCAGGACGACCACCGCGGCGACCACCACGACGTACGCGAGGATCACCCGCCAGTCCGGGCGGCGTCCGGAGCCGCGCTGCGGCAGGCCCGGCCAGGTGTAGCCCACCCGGCGGGCGGCCATCATGCCCCAGCCGGCCGCGCACGAGCAGATCAGCAGCCCCAGCATCGCGATCACGGCTCCGCTGTCGCCGAAGTCGAACGCCAGCGGGAAGGCGAACATCAGGGAACCGACCGCGGCCAGGCCGACGATGGGCGCGAGCTGCCAGATGCGCAGCCGGCGCTGCGGCCGCAGCTCGACCTCGACCTCGTCGCCGCCCGCGTACATCTCCTCGGGCTCCGGGCCGTCGGCGGTCACACCGTCCTGCGTCTCGTCGGGCCCGTCCGGGCTGAGACGGCCGCCGTCCGGCTCCGGTTCGCCGGGGCCGGCGGTGAGGTGCTCGGTGCCTTGTGCGGTGTCGCGAGGGCCGGCCTCCATCGCCACGCGCCCTCCCAACTCAGGACTCCACTTGGTCGATCGAAGCTCGATGATGGCACGGCGCCGGAGGCCGGGATGGCGGCCTGGGCGTCCCGATGCCATCACGTGATCAGGCTGTAACCGGTCGTTCGACCAACGACAGGGCGAGGTGCGGGAGATCCGTGCGATCGGCCGCGGCCCCGCTCAACCAGTGCACCCGGGGATCGCGCCTGAACCACGAGTCCTGGCGGCGCGCGAAGCGTTTGGTGGCACGCACCGTCTCGGCCCGGGCCTCCTCCAGCGTGCACTCCCCGGCGAGCGCCGCGAGAACCTGCTGGTAGCCGAGCGCGCGCGAGGCCGTACGCCCTTCGCGCAACCCCTGCGCCTCCAGAGCGCGCACCTCGTCGACGAGGCCCGCCTCCCACATCCGGTCGACCCGGCGCGCGATGCGCTCGTCCAGTTCGGGGCGGGAGACGTCGACGCCGATCTGGAGGGTGTCGTAGACGGAGTCGTGGCCGGGGAGGTTGGCGGTGAAGGGCTTGCCGGTGATCTCGATGACCTCCAGGGCCCGGACGATCCGGCGGCCGTTGCTGGGCAGGATGGCCCGCGCCGCCTCGGGGTCGGCGGCGGCGAGCCGGGCGTGCAGCGCCCCGGAGCCGCGCAGCGTGAGCTCCTCCTCCAGCCGGGCCCTCACCTCCGGGTCGGTACCGGGGAACTCCAGGTTGTCGACGGCGCCCCGGACGTAGAGACCGGAGCCGCCGACGAGGATCGGCCAGCGTCCGGCGGCGAGCAGCGCGTCGATCCGCTCCCGGGCCAGCCGCTGGTACTCGGCGACGGAGGCGGTGACGGTCACGTCCCAGACGTCCAGGAGGTGGTGCGGGACGCCGCCGCGTTCCTCGGGTGTCAGCTTGGCGGTGCCGATGTCCATTCCGCGGTAGAGCTGCATGGAGTCGGCGTTGACGACCTCGCCGCCGAGCCGTTGGGCCAGGAAGACGCCCAGATCGGACTTTCCGGCCGCGGTCGGCCCGACGACGGCGATGACGCGGGGGGCGGGGGGTGCGCTGCTCACCGCCCCAGTCTCGCAAACCTCGCACCGTGCCCTCGAACGAGTTATGTGACGGTGCGACCGCGGGGTCGTTGCCCGTTGCGGGGTCTCCGTCCGGCCGCCGCAGGCGGCGGCGCGCCGGACGCCCCACCGGGTCCGGTCGGACGGGGGACGCCCCGAGCTGCGCGGGAAGTCATCCGCACGAGTAACGTAGGGAGTTGGCATGGGCGTTTTTGCACGTTTTTTCCGGAGGTCGAGGAGCGCGGAGGAGGCGACGGCCGCCGGGACCGGGGCGCGGGACGGGGGACCGGCGGCGACGGGGACCGCCGGTGCCGCCGCCGCGGGGAGCCCGGGGATCCCCAGGCAGCGGTCCGCCGGCACGGCGACCGACCGCGGGGCGGGCAGGAGCGCCCGCACCTGACCGCCCCGTCGGAGAAGGCTAACCACGGGAAAGGTGAGCCATGGGTCTGCTGGACAGCATGAAGGACAGGCTGGGCCCGGCGAAGGACAGGGTCTCGGACCTCGCACAGCGGCACGAGGGCAGGATCCGGCACGGCCTCGACAAGGCCGCGCGGGTCGTCGACGAGAGGACCGGGGGCAAGTACAGCGACAGGATCCAGCGGGGCACGGGCAGGGCCAAGGAGGCCGTGGACCGGCTCGCGCACAAGGGCGGCCCCGGGGCCGGGGCGCACGGGCCGGTCCCGGAAGCGGACACGGACGGCAGCGCGCCGCCTCCGTCCGCACCGCCGCCGGTTTCCTGACCGGCATCGGGTTTCCCGGCCGGCGCAGCGGCGGACGGCCGCGGGGCAGGACGCCCCCGGCCGTCCGCCGTTCCCCGCGGCGGGCGGCACGCCCCGGCCGGACTACGGCCGGTGCCCCACCGGGATTTCGCTCCGGGACCAGGTGGCCACGAGGTACCCCACTCCGTACGGGGCGTCCTCGTACAGCAGCGCGCCGTCGAGGGCCGTGTCCTCCGCCGCGCCGGCGAGGACCTGCCAGGGTGCCCTGCCGGACGCCCGCAGTGCGCGGGCGAGCCCGGCGTCCAGCGCCGCGAGGGCGGGCGTGTCCGCCGCGCCCAGCGCACGCGCGACCGCCGCGTCGAAGGGCGCCGCCCGCTCGTCGAGGTATCCGGGGGCCTTGAGCGTGCGGCACGCGCTGGCGTCGCCCATCACCAGCAGCGCCACCCGCCCGGCCCGCGCGGCGATCTCCCGGCCGGCGCCGAGGCACCGCTCGGCCGCGAGGGCCTCCCCCACCGCCAGTCCCTCGACCGGGGCAGCGGCCCACCCGGCCCGCTCCAGCAGCCAGGCGGCCACGGCGAGCGCGTACGGCAGCTCCGGCCCGGCTCCCGCGTCCCGGTCCGGCCGTCCCAGCCGTACGCCGAGATCCACGCCGAAGCCGCGGAACGACCCCCGGGCGCCCTCCGGATACGTCCGCGGCCCGGCGTCCCCGGGCCCGGCGCCGTCGTCCGGCCCGACGACCACGAGCCGGTCAGGCCGGGCGGCGGCGAGCACGTCCAGCGCGTCCGCGCACGCGGCACGCGCGGTGTCCAGCTCGGGCGCGGCGCCCGCGGCGATCTCGGGCACCAGAAGCGGCGGACAGGGGCAGACTGCTGCGGCGACAAGCATGATCGGCAGCGTAACCCCGTACGGCCGCCCCCACGCATCCGGCACCCGCCGCGTCCGGGGCCGCCGCTGCTCCGTCAGTCCTCGATCAGCACGTCCGTCAGGTCGATCAGGGTCAGGACGAGCACCACGAGTTTGCCGTCACTGATCACGTACTCCACGAACAGGTTCCGGGACAGGGCGATCTCGCGGGTCGACTCGTCGTCGCCCACCGGGTGCGAGAACTTGTGGCGCGGGTCGGCGACCAGGATGGCGAGTCCCCGCTCCAGCACCTCGCGCCGGTCGGCGGGGAGGCTGTCCCGCACGCGTGCCGCGCGCTCCGTGTACTCCACGCTGTACGGCATGGGGCTCTCCTTCCCGCCGTGCTCCGGGATCAGTCGCAGCCGCAGCCGCTCGCCGCGACCGGCAGCGGCTCGGGCGCGCCGATCTTCGGCAGGCCCAGCATCACGCCCGTCGGCCCGGCCTTCTGCGCGGCGTTGCGCTTCTCCCAGGCGTCGCCCGCGCGCGTGCGGCGGACGCTGCGCACCGGGCCCTCGGCGAGGAGGTGGTGCGGGGCCGCGTAGGTGACCTCGACCGTCACCACGTCGCCGGGGCGCACCTGCTGCTCCGGCTTGGTGAAGTGCACCAGGCGGTTGTCGGGGGCGCGGCCGGAGAGGCGGTGGGTGGTGCCGTCCTTGCGGCCCTCGCCCTCGGCGACCATCAGCTCCAGGGTGCGGCCGACCTGCTTCTTGTTCTCCTCCCAGGAGATCTCCTCCTGGAGGGCGACGAGCCGCTCGTAGCGCGCCTGGACGACCTCCTTGGGGATCTGGCCGTCCATCTCGGCGGCCGGGGTGCCGGGCCGCTTGGAGTACTGGAAGGTGAACGCCTGCGCGAACCGCGCCTCGCGCACCACGTGCAGCGTCTGCTCGAAGTCCGCCTCGGTCTCACCGGGGAAGCCCACGATGATGTCGGTGGTGATCGCCGCGTCCGGGATGGCGGCCCGGACCTTCTCGATGATCCCGAGGTAGCGCTCCTGGCGGTAGGAGCGGCGCATCGCCCTCAGGACCGTGTCCGAGCCGGACTGCAGCGGCATGTGCAGCTGCGGCATCACGTTCGGCGTCTCGGCCATGGCGGCGATGACGTCGTCGGTGAAGTCGCGCGGGTGCGGGGAGGTGAAGCGCACGCGCTCCAGGCCGTCGATCGTCCCGCAAGCCCGCAGCAGCTTGCTGAACGCCTCCCGGTCGCCGATGTCGGAGCCGTACGCGTTGACGTTCTGGCCGAGCAGGGTGATCTCCGAGACGCCCTCGGCGACCAGGGCCTCGATCTCGGCGAGGATGTCGCCGGGGCGGCGGTCCTTCTCCTTGCCGCGCAGCGCCGGGACGATGCAGAAGGTGCAGGTGTTGTTGCAGCCGACGGAGATGGAGACCCAGGCCGCGTAGGCGCTCTCGCGCCGGGTCGGCAGCGTCGAGGGGAACGCCTCCAGCGACTCGGCGATCTCGACCTGCGCCTCCTGCTGCACGCGCGCGCGTTCCAGCAGGACGGGCAGCTTGCCGATGTTGTGCGTGCCGAAGACGACGTCCACCCAGGGCGCCCGCTTGACGATGGTGTCGCGGTCCTTCTGCGCGAGGCAGCCGCCGACCGCGATCTGCATGCCGGGGCGCCTGGCCTTCTTGGGCGCGAGGTGGCCGAGGTTGCCGTACAGCTTGTTGTCGGCGTTCTCGCGGACCGCGCAGGTGTTGAAGACGACGACGTCCGCGTCGCCGTCGGAGCCCTCGGGGGCGCGGACGTAGCCCGCGTCCTCCAGCAGCCCGGCCAATCGCTCGGAGTCGTGGACGTTCATCTGGCACCCGTAGGTGCGGATCTCGTACGTCATGGTGTTTCGAACGTCCACTGCCGGGCTCCGGTCGCTGCTGCTGGTCATGGCTCAAGAGTAGGCGGTGACCGAAGGGCCCCGTCCCGGCCGTGGCCGGTACGGGGCTTCCCCCGGCGGTCCGCGTCGGGGGCGCCGGGGCGGACCGGCGGCGAACGCGCCGCCCCGCCGCGGGCGGCCGTCGGCCCGGTCGCCGGCGGTGCGGCGCGTTCGCCGGTCCCGGACGAGGACCGCGGCGGGCAGTTTGGGCGGTCCCGGACGAGGGACTTGCCCCTTACCAGGAGGGGCGGCTTCCGGAAAGTCCGCCGGTCAGCCGGAGGGAACACCGCCCGAGATCCGCAGGCACGCCGGCGCAGAAAGGACGTGCTCATGTCCGAGGAAAAGACCAGGACACAGGTACCGCAGCACGAGACGCTGCCGCTGCCGGACTACGACCACCTTCCGCTGGGCAGTCTCCAGCACCGCATCCGCACCCTCGACGAGCCGGGCCTGCGCGAGGTGCTCGCCTACGAGGAGGCGCACGGCAACCGGCTCCCCGTGGTGCAGGCCCTCCGGACCCGGCTCCAGGAACTGGAGGGGGGCGCGCAGCCGTCGGAGGGCTCGCCGCTGGCGCCCGCTCCCGAGCACGCGCCCGCCGCCGACACCGGGTCCTCGGTGTCGCCCGTCACCTCGGGGCCGAAGATGAACCCGCCGTCCCAGGGCGCCCCGGAGAACCCGACACAGCCCCGCTCCACGGGCTGACGCGCGCGGACCGCCCGCTCGCGGTGCCGAAGGCGTCCCGGGCCCGGGCGGGACCGCGCCCGCCACCGCGCCCGGGCGGACGGCACGCCGCCCGGCTCCTGTCACACACGCACCTCGCACGCCGTACCGGACCGAACCCGGCCGCGGTGGGCGGGCGGCGACGGCCCCGCCCCGGCCCGGCGCAAGCGCGTCGCGGGCGTGCCCCGGTCCGGACAGCGGGCCGGGCGGCACGGCGACGGCCGGGCGGACCGCACCGCGTGTCCCGCGCCTCCCGTCGGGCACTCGGCTCATCGGCCGGAACGGCTCCCGAGATCCGGAATGCACAAGGAGGAATCGTGCACCTGTCATTCCTGCAACCGCTCTTCGAGCGTCGCGGCCCGTGGGCCACGGTGTACTTCGATCCCGCCCAGAACGACGAGACGGGGGCCAAGCAGCGCGAGCTGCTGGTCCGGCAGGCCTGCCGGACGCTGGAGGAGGAAGGCGCCGACGCGGCGACCGTCGAGGCGGTGCGTGCCGCCCTGATGAGCGTCTCCCCCGAGGAGGACCCCGCGGGGCGGGTCTTCTTCGCCACCGGCGGGGAGGTGGTGCTCAGCCACCGTCTCTCCCGGCCGCCGCAGCGCCCGCTCGCCTGCTGGGCCCCGCTGCCGCGCCTGACGCCGCTGCTGGAGCTGTCCGGCCAGGACCCGGCCTGCCTGGTGGCGTACATCGACCGCACCGGCGCCGACTTCGAACTGCGCGCGGCGGCCGGCCCGCAGGACGCCGGGCAGGTCGAGGGGCGGCAGCACCCCGTGCACCGCACGGGCTCGGCCCAGTGGAACGAGCGGCACTTCCAGCTCAAGGTCGAGAACACCTGGGAGCACAACGCCGGCGAGATCGCCGAAGCGCTGGCCGCCGCGTTCGAGGAGTGCGGAGCCGACCTGGTCGTCCTCGCGGGGGATCCGCGGGAGCGGTCCTCCGTGTACGACAGGCTCCCGGAGACGATCCGCAAGGTGGCGATCGGGACCGAGCACGGGGGCCGGGCCGCCGGCTCCGACTCCGTCCCCCTGGAGGAGGTCATCGAACAGGCCCGTCGGCAGTACATGCACCGCCGGGTGGAGGAGGCACTGGAGCGCTTCCGCGCCGGACGGGTGGGCACCGACCGGCCGACGGACGCGGTGGAAGGGGTTCCGGCCCTGGTGGAGGCCGCGCAGGAACACCGCATCGACACGCTGCTGATCCGGCCCGACGGGGCGGAGCTGGCCCGTGAGACGTGGGTGGGGGCCGAGCCCGACCAGGTCGCGGTCCGCCGCACCGACGCGCAGACCCTGGGCGAGAGCGAACCCATCCTGGTGCGCGCCGACGACGCGCTGCTGAGGGTGGCCGCCGTCACGGCCGCCGACGTCCTGGTCGTCCCTCCGGCGGAGGAGCGGGAGGACGACTCGGACCTTCCCACGGGGGGCCTCGGCGCACTGCTGCGCTGGACCTACGAGCCGACCGGCGCGTGACAGGGGGCGGTCCCGCCGGCATCCGCCGACGAGCCGGGAGGCGCGGTGCCGGCGGGCGGCGCGGCGTGCCGGGGCACGGCGGACGGGAAGCCCCGGCCGGCTCGGGGGAGGGCCGGCCGGGGCGGTCGGGGGCGGGGCGGAGGGCGGTCGCCTCGCGGCGAGTGGCTCCGTGGGGCTTCAGCCGAACGATCGTCCCCACGGGCGATAGGTGAGGCCCGGGGACACTGTCCCCTCCGCACCCGCACACAGTTGAACCATGAACCAAAGTCGTTTCTTTCCCCGAAGGGTGTGAGCCGCGCCACCCCTCCCCCGTCCGCCGTGGCCGGTCACGGCCCGCTGCGCGCCCGCGGCGGTCGGCGGCCCGCCACCCGCGGGCGCGCCCCTCGTGCGCGCGTGCCGCCCGGGACGGGTCCGCCGCCCCGCCCGCGTACGGTGCGCCCCTCGTGCGCGCGTGCCGCCCGCCGGCCGATGCGCCTCGCCGCGCGGCGTCCTCACGGCTCGATGAGCCCGGCGCGGATCGCGTAGCGGGTGAGTTCCAGGCGGTCGCGCACGCCGAGTTTGCGGAGCAGGTTCGCACGGTGGCGTTCGACGGTCCTGGCGCTGATGAACAGGAGTTCGCCGATCTCCCTGGAGGTGTGCCCCTCCGCGACCAGCTTGAGGATCTCCTCCTCGCGCTCGGTGACGGCCCGGGCCGGCAGGCCGTCGCCGCGGTGGAGGCGGTCCAGGTAGGAGCGGACGAGGGCGCGTTCGGCGCCCGGGTAGATGAACGGTTCGTCGCGTACGGCCGCCCGGCACGCCTCGACCAGGTCGCGGTCGGCGACGGACTTGAGGACGTATCCGCAGGCGCCGGCGCGCAGCGCCTCGAAGAAGTACTCCTCGTTGTCGTACATGGTCAGGATCAGGATGCGCAGGGCGGGCAGGCGGCGGGAGAGTTCCCGGGCCGCCTGCAGGCCGGTCATGCGGGGCATGGCGATGTCCAGGACGGCCAGGTCCACGGCGGTCTCCCGGGCGCGGGTCACCGCCTCGGCCCCGTCCCCGGCCTCGGCGACGACCTCCAGGTCCGGTTCGCCGTCCAGGATGAGCCGCACCCCGCGGCGGACGAGCGTGTGGTCGTCGGCGAGCAGGACGCGGACCGGCGCGGTCACCGGCCGGCCTCCGCGCCCGCCGGTATTCGCGGGCGCGTGCGGGCGGGCGCGGGGCCGGCCGGCACGCGCAGCCGCACGTCGGTGCCGCGCCCGGGGGCCGGTCCGAGCGAGAGGGCCGCCCCGGTCAGCAGGGCCCGCTCGCGCATACCGCGTATCCCGGCCCCCTCCGGGGCCGCGCCCAGACCGGTGCCGTTGTCGCGCACGAGGAGTTCGACGCCGCCGGGAAGCGGCCGAAGGTACAGGTCGGCGCGGTCGGCGGCGGCGTGCCGGGCCGTGTTGGTCAGGCTCTCCTGCGCCACCCGGTACAGGACGAGTTCCGATTCCGCGTCGAGCGGGGGCAGGTCGCCGGAGAGGTGGTGGCGCACGGTGAGCCCGTGGGTGGTGAACTCGGTCGCGAGCGAGCGCAGCGCGCTGGCCAGGCCCAGCTCCTCCAGGACGCCGGGGCGCAGCCGGCGCGCGATGCGGCGGATCTCCTCCAGGCCGGCCCGGGTCGCCTCCTGCGCCTGGCCGACCTCCTCGCGCAGGTCCGCGGGGACGCGGTCGGCGACACGCTTGAGCTGCAGGAGGACGGCGGTGAGGGTCTGGCCGACCTCGTCGTGGAGTTCGCGTGCGACGCGGTGGCGTTCGCGTTCCTGGGCGCCGAGGGCGCGGGCGGCCCCCGCGGCGCGTTCGGCTTCGAGCCGGTCGAGCATGGTGTTGTACGTCGTGATCAGTTCGGCCGCCTCCGCCGGACCGGCGACCGCCGCGCGGACCCCGGGGCGCAGCAGGTCCGCGGCGGCCATGGCCCGGCCCAGCCTCCTCAGCGGGGCGAGGCCGAGCCGCAGGACGACCGCGTTGCCGGCCAGCAGCAGCACGAGGCCCGCCAGGAGCAGCAGGGCCTCCCCGGGCAGGACGGGGGTGGACACGGTGACCGGGCCGAGCAGCAGCGCGGTGGCGGCGACCAGGCCCGCGGCGTTGAGCGAGAAGATCCGCCAGAACAACGACACGGTTCCGTTCCCGCTCCCTCCGGCCCGCGCGCACGACGCCGCCGGGCCCAGTCTCGCCGCCGCCCGCCGGTCGCGTATATCCGTGATGACACCCATGTCGCCACCGTACGGGCGGATGACACCATGCGAGGACGCCGAGGTGATCACCGGCGTCACCCGCCTCGTCCACCTCGGCGACGAACCAGAGGTGCGCCGAGCGCGCCGCACGCGAGGAACAAGGGGAAGAAACGTGTCCGCTCCACGTCTGAAGGCGACGCCGCTGCCGGGAATCGGGGTTCAGTACGACCTGGTCACCCGGGAACACCGCCACCTGTCGGTCGTGGCGCACCGGGACGGCACCCGCACGGTGAGCGTGTACCGGGCCGACGACCCTGATTCCTGCGCCCAGTCCCTGCGGCTGACCGGTTCGGAGGCGAGCGCCCTGATCGACGCGCTGAAGCCGTCCCACCACAGCGCGAGCCTGCTGTACACCTCGGACCTGGGGCTCGTCGCCGAGCGGATCGAGGTGGGCGCCACCTCCCGCTGGAACGGGCGGGTGCTGGGCGACACCCGGATGCGGACCGAGACGGGCGCGTCGGTGGTGGCGGTGCTGCGGCGCGCGGAGGCGATCCCGTCGCCGGCGCCGGACTTCCGGCTGGTGGGCGGTGACACGCTCATCGTCATCGGCACCCGCGAGGGCGTGGACGCGGCCGCGGCGATCCTCGGACAGGGGTGATCCGGATGCACTCGTCCGCGGTCCTGCTGATCGAGTTCGGTTCCATCATCCTCGGTCTCGGCCTGCTCGGCCGGTTCGCCGCCCGCTTCCGTCTCTCGCCCATCCCGCTGTATCTGCTCGCCGGTCTCGCCTTCGGCGAGGGCGGGCTGCTGCCGCTCGGCGCGAGCGAGGAGTTCATCGCCATCGGCGCCGAGATCGGTGTGATCCTGCTGCTGCTGATGCTGGGGCTGGAGTACACGGCCGGTGACCTGGTGACCAACCTCAAGGCGCACTATCCGGCGGGTCTGGTCGACTGCGCGCTCAACGCCCTGCCGGGCGCGGCGGCGGCGCTGCTGCTCGGCTGGGGACCGGTGGCCGCGGTCGTCCTGGCCGGTGTCACCTGGATCTCGTCGTCCGGCGTGATCGCGAAGGTGCTCGGCGATCTCGGCCGGGTCGGCAACCGGGAGACGCCGGTGATCCTCAGCGTGCTGGTCCTGGAGGACCTGGCGATGGCGGTGTACCTGCCCATCGTCACGGCGCTGGTGGCCGGGGCCGGGCTGCTGACCGGGAGCCTGACGCTGGCGATCGCGCTGGGCGCGGCGGGGCTGGTGCTGTTCGTGGCGGTGCGCTACGGGCGGGTGCTCTCCCGGTTCGTCTCCAGCGACGACCCGGAGAAGCTGCTGCTGGTGGTGCTGGGCCTGACGATCCTGGTCGCGGGCGTGGCGCAGCAGGTGCAGGTGTCGGCGGCGGTCGGTGCGTTCCTGGTGGGCATCGCGCTGTCCGGGGAGGTCGCCGAGGGCGCGCACACGCTGCTGAGCCCGCTGCGCGACCTGTTCGCCGCCGTCTTCTTCGTCTTCTTCGGGCTGCACACGGACCCGGCCAGCATCCCGCCGGTCCTGCTGCCCGCCCTCGCGCTGGCCGTCGTCACGGCCGCGACGAAGATCGCCACCGGGTACTGGGCGGCGCGGCGGGCCGGGATATCCGTCAGGGGACGCTGGCGGACGGGCGGCTCCCTGGTGGCGCGCGGCGAGTTCTCGATCGTCATCGCCGGGCTGGCGGTGACGGCCGGCGTCGAGTCGTCCCTGGGTCCCCTGGCCACGGCGTACGTGCTCATCCTGGTGATCCTCGGGCCCCTCACCGCCCGCTTCACCGAGCCCCTGGCGACCCGCTGGACCCGCCGCCGCGCCGCCGGGAGCGGGCGGACGGGCGAGAGCGCACCGCGGCCGGCGGAGGCGGAGGCGTCCGTGGGGGACTGACGGCGGCACCGCGTACGGCCCCGTCCGGGCGGCGGTGCGGCGTGCCCGGGCCCCGGCGGGCGGCCGTACGGCCCACGCGGGTCGCGGCCGGTGCGCGTACGGCGGCCGCGGCCGCCGGCAGGCCACCGCCCGGCGTACGCGGCTGCCGTCGGCGGCCCCGCCGCGGCCCGGCGTCAGGCGTCCCCGCCCGGTGTCCACCCCTGCCGGCGCAGCACCCCCGCCACGTCCGGCGCCTCGTAGTGCTCGCCCTTGAGGACCTTGCCGTCGGGGCGGCGGGCGATCTGGCCGTCGGGACCCCGCTTGGTCATGTTGGAGCGGTGGACCTCGGCGATCACCGCGTCGAGGTCGATGCCGTGGACGAGGGCGGTGCCGTACGCGACGTAGACGACGTCGGCGAGTTCGTGCGCCAGCCGGTCCAGCGGGCCGGTGACGGAGACCTCGGCGACCTCGGCGGCCTCCTCGGCGAGCAGCTCCGCGCGGTGGGCCGCCACCTCCGGCGGGACCCGCGTGGGCGTGCTGCGGACGTCCAGCCCGAAGGCGAGGTGGAAGGCGCGGACCAGTTCGGCGGGTGAGGAACTCATGCGCCGACTGTAACGACCGCGGCCGGCGGCCTTCGCCCCCGGCCGCGGCGCCCCTGCCCCGCCCACGGCCCGCGTCCGGTCCCGCCCTGGTCAGCTCCCCGCCCCACCTGGCAGGATCGCGCGCATGTCCAAGGTGTTCCCCCGGATCGGCGGGCGCCGGGCCCTGCAGGGCGCGGCCGCCGGCGCCGTCGCGCTCGGGCTGCTGCTGTGGTGGCTGCTGCCGCTGGGCGAGAAGCCGCCGAGCGGGACGATCACGTTCAGCACGGGAACGCGCGCCGGCGTCTACCAGGAGTACGGCGAACGGCTGCGCACCGCTCTCGCCGAGGACATGCCGGACCTGAGGGTGCGGCTGCTGACCAGCGCGGGGTCGCAGGAGAACGTCGAGCGCGTGGCGACCGGGAAGGCCGACTTCACGATCGCCGCGGCCGACGCGGTGCAGACGTACGCGCTCGACGGCCGGCCCGGCGCCGGCCGGCTGCGCGGTGTCGCCCGCCTGTACGACGACTACGTGCAGCTCGCCGTCCCGGCGGACTCGGACATCCGGTCCGTGGAGGACCTGCGCGGCAAGCGGGTGGCGGTCGGGCTGCCGGACTCGGGGGTCCGGCTGATCGCCGACCGGGTGCTCAGGGCGGCGGGCATCGACCCGGAGAAGGACATCACGCCCCGGTCCGACGGCATCGACACCGGACCCGAGCGGCTCGGCCACGGGCTGGACGCGTTCTTCTGGTCGGGCGGGCTGCCGACGGACGGGCTCAAGCGCGTCGCCGAGACCTCCGGTCTGCGGTTCGTGCCGATCGGCGCCGACCTCGTCGCCGAACTGCACGAGCAGGGCGGCGCCACCCGCCACTACCGCGCCACGCAGATGCCGGAGTCGGCCTACCCCGCCGTGCAGAACGGTTCCGCCGTGCCGACGCTCGCGGTGTCCAACCTGCTGATGACCCGCGAGGACACCGATCCCCGGCTCACCGAGTGGCTGACCCGGACCGTGATCAGGAGCCGGGACGGCATCGGCGCCCACGTGCACTCGGCGCAGCTGGTGGACGTGCGCACCGCGATCTACACCCAGCCGCTCGCCCTGCACGACGGCGCCCGGCGCTACTACCGCTCGGTCAAGCCGTAGGACCGTTGCGGGGCACGGCCACGGTCACCTTCAGCCCGCGCGGCTCGTGGTGGTCGTAGGCGATCGAGCCGCCGCCCGCGGCGAGCAGTGCGCGGCAGATGGACAGGCCGAGGCCGGAGCCCTTGACGTTCTGGTGGCGGCCGCTGCGCCAGAAGCGGTCGCCGACGCGGGCGAGCTCCTCGTCGGTCAGGCCGGGGCCGTCGTCGGTGACGACGACGGTCGAGGTGGCGCCGTTGGAGGCGACGGCCACCGTCACGGTCCCGTCCTCGGGCGTGAACTTGACCGCGTTGTCGATGACCGCGTCCAGGGCGCTGGACAGCGCCACCGGGTCGGCCCACGCCGTGGTCGCCGGGCAGCTCCCCACCAGCCGGACGCCCTTGGCCGCGGCGGTGGGCGCCCAGGCCGCCACCCGTTCGGCGGCGAGGGCGCCGATGTCGATGAGTCCCAGGTCGGCCTCGGTGTGCTCGGCCAGGGCCAGGTCGAGCAGGTCGTCCAGGACCCGCGCCAGGCGCTTGCCCTCGGCCTGTACCGAGGCGATCTCCTCGTTGCCCTCGGGCAGTTCGAGGGCGAGCAGCTCGATGCGCAGCAGCAGCGCCGCCAGCGGGTTGCGCAACTGGTGCGAGGCGTCGGCGACGAAGGCGCGCTGCTGCTCCAGCACGCTCTCCACGTTGTCCGCCATCTCGTTGAACGACCGGGCCAGGCGCCTGAGTTCCGGCGGGCCCCCGGTGGCCGCGACCCGGGACTTGAGCCGCCCGGTGGCGATGTCGTGGGTGGTGGCGTCCAGCACCCGTACCGGTTTGAGCACCCAGCCGGTCAGCCGCAGCGCGGCGCCGACGGCCAGCAGCATCGCGCCGGCCTCGCCCGCGCCGATGACCAGCCAGCCGTGCAGGATCCGCGACCGCATCGGCCCGGTGGGCGAGTCCGTCACGACGACCGCGACGACGTCCCCGTCCCGGATGACCGGCGAGGCGACGACGAGGCGGCTGCGCTGCCAGGGCCACACCTGTTCCGGATCGTGGCTGCGGCGGCTGAGCAGCGCCTCGTCGAAGGCCGCGCGCACCTCGCCGTGCTCGGGCAGGAACCAGTCCTCCGGCGCGTTGGCCATGCGCACGTCGTTGCGGTAGAAGACGCCCGCCCGGATGCCGTAGACCTCGTAGTAGCTGGCCAGCTCGCTGCGCAGGGTCTCCAGGCGCTCGTCGGGGCTGGTGGTCCTGGAGCCGTAGGGGGAGTCGGTGACGTACTGGGCGAGCGCGGCGAAGCGCGCGGTGTCGTCGATCCGGTCGACGACGACCTTCTGCTGCTGGGCCGCCGCGACGCTGGCGGCGAGCGGGATGCCGAGCGCGAGCAGCACGGCCGCCATCAGGACGATGAGCAGCGGCAGGAGACGCGTGCGCACCCGGACCCGCTACGAGCCCGGGGCGACGAGGCGGTAACCCACGCCGCGTACGGTCTCGATGAGCGCCGGCATGCGCAGCTTGGCGCGCAGGGACGCCACATGCACCTCCAGGGTGCGCCCGGTCCCCTCCCAGCTGGTGCGCCAGACCTCGCTGATGATCTGCTCCCGCCGGAAGACCACCCCGGGCCGCTGGGCGAGCAGGGCCAGCAGGTCGAACTCCTTGCGGGTGAGCTGGACGACCGAACCGTCCACGCTGACCTGGCGCGTCGGCAGCTCGATGCGGACGGGGCCGAGGCGCACCACGGTCCCGTCGGCCCCCGGGGCGTCCTCGTGGACGGTGCGCCGGCTGACGGCGTGGATCCGGGCGAGCAGCTCTCCGGTGTCGTACGGCTTGACCACGTAGTCGTCGGCGCCGAGGTTGAGGCCGTGGATGCGGGAGCGGACGTCGGAGCGGGCGGTGACCATGATCACCGGGGTGCTGGTCCGCTTGCGGATCTTGCTGCAGACCTCGTAGCCGTCCTGGTCGGGCAGGCCCAGGTCGAGGAGGACGACGCCGAAGCCGTTGCCCTCGGGGACGAGTGCCTGGAGGGCCTCCTCACCGCTGCGCGCGTGCGTGACGTCGAACCCGTGCCGCGCCAGGACCGCCGACAGGGCGGCGGCGACGTGGTTGTCGTCCTCGACGAGCAGCAGTCTCATCCGGGCCCCCTTCGGTTCATCGGTCGTACGATCGGGACGTGTACACATCGGTGTGCACGCGCGCGTGTTCCTCGTGCAGTCACGCTGATGGAAGAGGACGGCGTCAAGAGGGTTCCGGTTGCTCGCCGGTTCCGTTATCCGGCCGATATGCGCCCTGCTCACAAGTGCTACGACATGTGTCCGATTGCTATCGGATCGTGATGCTCAGATTCCCCTCAGATGTAATGACGCAGGTCGCAACGCGTTACTACTGTCCTCCGGAAACCGAGGAGGACGGAGCCTGAGAGCGATGACCGAAGTATCGGTGGCCGAGAAGGATGTGGCCGCGACCGACGAGCTGGTCGTCCTGAAGAGCGTCAACAAGCACTTCGGCGCGTTGCACGTACTCCAGGACATCGATCTGACGATCGCCCGCGGCGAGGTCGTCGTGGTCATCGGACCCTCCGGGTCCGGGAAGTCCACCCTGTGCCGCACCATCAACCGTCTGGAGACGATCGACTCGGGCTCGATCACGATCGACGGCAAGCCGCTGCCCCACGAGGGCAAGGAGCTGGCCCGGCTGCGCGCCGACGTCGGCATGGTCTTCCAGTCCTTCAACCTCTTCGCGCACAAGACCGTGCTGGAGAACGTGACCCTGGGCCAGGTCAAGGTCCGCAAGGCCGACAAGCGGAAGGCCGAGGAGAAGGCCCGCGCCCTGCTCGACCGGGTCGGCGTCGCCACGCAGGCGGACAAGTACCCCGCACAGCTCTCGGGCGGCCAGCAGCAGCGCGTCGCCATCGCCCGGGCGCTGGCCATGGACCCGAAGGTCATGCTCTTCGACGAGCCGACGTCGGCTCTCGACCCGGAGATGATCAACGAGGTCCTGGAGGTCATGCAGCAGCTCGCCCGCGACGGCATGACCATGATCGTCGTCACCCACGAGATGGGGTTCGCCCGCTCGGCCGCCAACCGCGTGGTCTTCATGGCGGACGGCCGCATCGTCGAACAGGCCACGCCGGACCAGTTCTTCAGCAATCCGCGCAGTGACCGCGCCAAGGACTTCCTGTCGAAGATCCTGCACCACTGACCGTCCGTCCCGATCCGTCGTCCGACCGCCCGCACGGATCCGTCACCGACGGCCCTCGTCTCTTCATCACCCAAGGATGTGCACCATGAAGCTCCGCAAGGTCACCGCCGCCTCGGCCACCGTGCTCGTGCTCGCCCTCACCGCCACCGCGTGCGGCTCCGGGGACGGCGACGACAACGGCTCCGGCTCCGGCTCCGGCGGCGGCAAGAAGATCGCCATCGGCATCAAGTTCGACCAGCCCGGCCTCGGCCAGAAGACCCCGCAGGGCTACGCCGGCTTCGACGTCGACGTCGCCACGTACGTCGCCAAGAAGCTCGGCTACAGCGAGGACCAGATCGAGTGGAAGGAGTCGAAGAGCGCCGACCGCGAGACCATGCTGCAGCGCGGTGACGTCGACTTCATCGCCGCGACCTACTCGATCACCCCGGAGCGCCAGGAGAAGGTCGACTTCGCCGGCCCGTACCTGCTGGCCCACCAGGACGTGCTGATCCGCGCCGACGACGACTCCATCAAGTCGCCGGAGGACCTGAACGACAAGAAGCTGTGTTCGGTGACCGGCTCGACCTCGGCGCAGAACATCAAGGACAAGCTGGCGCCCAAGGCCCAGCTGCAGCCGTACCCGACGTACTCGGCCTGCCTGCCCGGTCTGCAGAACGGCGCCATCGACGCGCTCACCACCGACGACTCGATCCTCGCCGGTTACGCCGCCCAGGCGCAGTTCAAGGGCAAGTTCAAGCTCGGCGGTTTCAAGATGACCAACGAGAACTACGGCATCGGCGTCAAGAAGGGCAGCGACCTCAAGGCGAAGATCAACGACGCGCTGGAGGCCATGGTCTCCGACGGCTCCTGGGAGAAGGCCGTGAAGGACAACTTCGGCCCGGCCGACTACAAGTACGAGCCCGCGCCGAAGATCGGCGACATCAAGAGCTGAGGCAGCGCCTGACAGGGTGCGCCGTCCCGGGCGAGGGAGGCGCACCGGGGCGGGTATCCCTACACGCGGAAGCGCGGGAGATCGTGTTCGACTTTCTTGGAGATTACGACCTGCTGGGAGCCTTCTGGACGACAGTGCAGCTCGCCGTGCTGTCGGCCGTCGGCTCCCTGATCTGGGGCACTCTGCTGGCCGCCATGCGCGTCAGCCCGGTGCCGCTGATGCGCGGTTTCGGCACCGCGTACGTGAACACCGTGCGGAACATCCCGCTCACCGTCATCATCCTGTTCACCTCGCTGGGCCTGAACCAGACGCTGGGGGTCTCTCTCGGCGCGGACAGGGTCGAGACGATCAACTTCCGGCTCGCCGTCCTCGGTCTGGCGCTCTACACCTCGGCCTTCGTGTGCGAGGCGCTGCGCTCCGGCATCAACACGGTGCCGGTCGGGCAGGCGGAGGCGGCCCGCGCGATCGGTCTCAGCTTCCGCCAGGTACTGGGTCTGGTGGTGCTGCCCCAGGCGTTCCGCTCGTCCGTCGGCCCGCTGGCGAACGTGCTCATCGCGCTCATCAAGAACACCACCGTGGCCGCCGCGATCGGCGTCGCCGAGGCGGCGGTGCTGATGAAGGAGATGGTCGAGAACGAGGCGCAGCTGCTGCTGATCTCCACGGTCATCGCGTTCGGCTTCGTGGTTCTGACGCTGCCGACCGGCCTGGTCCTCGGCTGGGTGGGCAAGAAGGTGGCGGTGAAGCGATGAGCTCCGTTCTGTACGACGCCCAGGGCCCCCGCGCCAAGCGGCGGAACATCGTCCTCACCGTGGTCTTCGTGGTCGCCCTCGCGGCCCTGCTGTGGTGGGTGTTCGGCACGCTCAAGGACAAGGGCCAGCTGGAATGGGTCCTGTGGGAGCCGTTCTTCACGAGCGGCGAGGCCTGGTCCACCTACATCTGGCCGGGCCTGGAGAACACCCTGAAGGCCGCCGCGCTCGCGATGATCATCGCGTTGCCGCTCGGCGCCGTCCTCGGCATCGCCCGGCTGTCGGACCACGTCTGGATCCGGGTGCCGGCCGCGGTCGTGGTCGAGTTCTTCCGGGCCATCCCGGTGCTGGTCCTGATGATCTTCGGCCTCGCCCTGTTCGCCGAGTACACCGACGTCAGCTCCGACGACCGCCCGCTGTACGCGGTCGTCACCGGTCTGGTGCTGTACAACGCCTCGGTCCTCGCGGAGATCGTCCGGGCGGGCATCCTGTCGCTGCCCAGGGGACAGTCCGAGGCGGCGGCGGCGATCGGCCTGCGCAAGAACCAGGTGATGCGGCTGATCCTGCTGCCGCAGGCGGTCACCGCGATGCTCCCGGCCATCGTCAGCCAACTCGTCGTGATCGTGAAGGACACCGCCCTCGGCGGCGCCGTCCTCACCTTCCCGGAACTGCTCTCGTCGGCCAACACGATGAGCGGCTACTACGGCGCCAACGTCATCGCCAGCTTCACCGTCGTGTCCGTGATCTTCATCGTGATCAACTTCTCGCTCACGTCCTTCGCTAGCTGGCTGGAGGGCCGGCTGCGACGGGGCAAGAAGTCGACGGGCGCGGTGGTCGGCGCCGGCGCGGTCGAGGAACTCGCGGCCCCCGGCGAGCACGAGGAGCTGCAGAAGACGACCTGACGGCGGATCAGGCCGCCGGACGGGACGGCAGGGACTCGGGAGGCAGTGGGCATGATCGCCACTGCCTCCTTCGCTTGACGCGAGCTGCGGCAATGGGTTGCATACGTTCTGTGATCGTGCACCCTGCTCCGACTTCCTGTTCATCCACGTTCCTCACCAGGACGCCGCCGCGGGCAGGGGGCGCCGCACCGTGGACCCGGTGATCATCGCCGGAGCGGGGCCCGTCGGGCTCACGCTCGCCCTGGCGCTGGCGCGTCAGGAGGTGCCGTGCGTCCTCCTCGACGAGGGGCCGGGCACGGACGAGCCCCGTCCCGCGCGCACCGTCGTCCTGCACGAGGACACCGCCGCCCTCGTGCAGCGGCTCAGCGGCGTACCGCTGACGCGGGCCGGGTTCCGCTGGGCCGGATGGCGGTCGATGCGGCGCAGGCAGGTGATGCGCGAGATCGCGTTCGACGACACCGACCCCGCTCCCCTGCACATCGCCCAGCACGTCCTGACCGGCGCCCTGCGCGCGGCCCTGGCCCGCGAACCCCTGGTGAGGATCGCCGTGGACAGCCGCCTGGACGGAGTCGAGCAGGAGGCCTCCGGCGTCACTGCCCGCACGCGCGGCCCCAAGGGCACCTGGTGGCGCGGCAGTTACCTGGTCGGCTGCGACGGCCCCCGCTCCACCGTGCGCAAGCTCCAGGACATCCGCTTCCCCGGCCGTACGGCGGTGGAGCGGCACGCCGTCGCCGCGCTGCGCACGGAACTCCCCTGGCAGGACCAGGCGTTGCTGCACCGGGCGCCGCCGTGGCGGACGTCCGGCCCGTCGGCCGGGGAGATCACCGCCCGTCCCCTCCCGGACGGCGTCTGGCGGGTGGACTGGCTGCTGCCGCCGGGCAAGGACCTGGTCACGCCCGAACTGGTGGTGGCCCGGATCCGCGAGACGCTGGCCGGCTGGACCGGCGGCTCGGTCCCGCCGTACGAGCTGGTGGACACCGGCGTCCACACCGTCCACCACCGCCTGGCCCGCCGCTGGCGGGTCGGCCGGGTGTTCCTCGCCGGGGACGCCGCGCACCTGCTCGGCGCGCTGGGCACCCAGGGCCTCGACGAAGGACTCCGGGACGCCGACAACCTCGCCTGGAAGCTGGCGCTCGCCTGGCACCACGGGCCGCACGAGGCGCTGCTCGACAGCTACCAGACCGAACGGCGCGCGGTCGTCGCCGCCCGGCTGCGCGCCGCCGACCAGGCGCTGCCGCTGCTGCGCGGCGGCAAAGGGCTGCGGTCGGTGGTGCCCGGCTCCGCCCGCGGGCACGACGCGCTGCTCACCGACGGTCACCTGGGGCGCGGGTCGCTGGGCGCGCCGGGGGCGTACGCCGACTCGCCGCTGATGCCTCCGCGCCTCGAAGGGGAGGTCCCCGTCGAGACACCGCCCGGCTGGCCCGTCGCGGACGTCGTGGTCACGGCGGAGGACGGCTCCTTCGTACGGCTGCGGGACCGGCTCGGCCGCGGGGCGCTGCTGGTGGTGCTGGTCGCGCCGGGCACAGGGGTGTGGGAGCGCAGGCACTGGGCGAGCGCCGGCATCATGCCCCGGCTGGCCGCCGCGGTGGACTCGCTGCCGCGCCCCGCCGAGCTGCTGGTCGCCGAGAGCTACCCGGGCGCGGCCGCCCACACGGTGCTGCTGGTACGGCCCGACGGCCACCTGGTCACGGCGCTGAGCGGGGTGCGCCCCGCCGACCTGCACGCGGCGGCGGAGGCCGCACTGGGCGGGGCCGGGCGGACGGCCGAGGAGGCGGAGGCCGGGGCGGGCGCCGGAACGCACTGAAGGAGCGGGTGAGAGGCGGCCGCGGAACGGGCGCCGGGGACCCGTCGGGGACGTGCGCACCGGCACCGCGTCGGCCGCGCGGCGGGGCGAGGCCATGTGATCCGTACGGTGACGGCGCCGTCCGCCCGGTGCCGATGGGTTTGACCGGTGGGCACCGGCGTGGTGTACTCCGGATCGTGATCGACACCTGCGTGCGCCTGTGGCGGAGGGTCCACATGGACCTCGTCCGCTACGCGGGCTGCGTGTGTCGCCCGTCCTGCTGAACTCGCATCGCTCCCCCGCGCGCTCTGCTCCCGCATCCTCGCGCGCCCTTCGCGAACACTCCTCAGGACGGTACCCGTGTCTGCCTCTCCCGCCGCGTCCACCACCGCATCCCCTGCGGCGTCCTCCGCCGCTGCCGCCTCCGTTCCCCCGCCCGATCAGGCCGACCTGCTCGACTTCGTACGGCGTGCCGCCGCCGACGCCGAGCTGATCGCCTCGCTCCCGCTCGACCCGCGGGGCCGCACCTGGGTACGGCTGGAGGGGCCCGGCGGCAGCGAGGCCTGGCTGATCGGCTGGCCGCCCGGCACGGGCACCGGCTGGCACGACCACGCCGACTCGGTCGGCGCGTTCGTGACCGCGTCGGGGGAGCTGAGGGAGAACTCGCTCGCCGCCCGGCTGCCCACCGACGGCTGGAAGACCCTGGAGCTCACCGACGGCGTGGACCGGGAACGCCGGCTGCCGGCCGGGAGCGGCCGCGCCTTCGGCCGGCACCATGTCCACGAGGTGCTCAACGAGTCCCCCGACCGGCACGCCGTCTCCGTCCACGCCTACCACCCGCCCCTCCCGCGGATCCGCCGCTACAGCCGCAGCGGGCGGATTCTGCGCCTGGAGCAGGTCGAGCGCCCCGAGGACTGGCGGTGAGCGGCACGGGTGAACGGCCCGTCGGCATCGACGAGCTGCTGGAACGCGTACGCGCCGGCTACGCGCGGATCGGGCCCCGCGAGGCGTACGAGGCCGCCCGGGCGGGCGAGGCGCTGCTCGTGGACATCCGGTACGCCGCGCTGCGCGAACGGGACGGCCTGATCCCGGGCGCCCTGGTGATCGAGCGCAACGAACTGGAGTGGCGGCTGGACCCCCGAGGCAGCCACCGCGTCCCCGAGGCCACCAGCCACGACCTGCGCGTCGTCGTGATCTGCAACGAGGGCTACGCCTCCAGCCTGGCGGCGGAGTCCCTGCACCGGCTGGGCCTGCACCGGGCGACCGATCTGGCCGGTGGGTTCCAGGCGTGGCGAGCGGCGGGACTGCCGGTTGCGGCGTAGAACCCCGGCGCTCCGGCGTCGTGCGGTCGCCCGGGAACGGCACCGTGTCCAGGCCCGGAGGGCGGTGCAGCGGTGCCGTGTCCGCGTTGGCCCCGGTGCTGAGGAGGGGCCGGCGGAAGCCGCCCCCGGTCCGCACCGCGCACGCCCGCACGGGAGCGCGCCCCGGCATGCGCGACACGTGTCCTCGTCGGGAATGCCCGTGTCCGCGCGGAACCGTTCAGAACCCCTCGTCCTGCGGGAACTCCGTGTCCTCGCCCTCCTCCTCCAGCGCCTGCCGGACCACGCGCAGGGCCATGCCCTCGGAGTAGCCCTTGCGGGCGAGCATGCCGGCGAGGCGGCGCAGGCGCTTGTCGCGGTCGAGGCCGCGGGTGGCCCGCAGCTTGCGGGCGACGAGTTCGCGCGCGGTCGCCTCCTCCTGCTCGGAGTCCAGCCGGGCGACGGCCGCGTCGATCAGCGTCGCGTCGACGCCCTTGGTCCGCAGTTCCCGGGCGAGGGCGCGCCGGGCCAGTCCGCGGCCGTGGTGCCGGGACTCCACCCAGGCGTCCGCGAAGGCACCGTCGTCGATCAGGCCGACCTCTTCGAACCGCGACAGCACCTCCTCGGCGGCGTCGTCCGGGATCTGCCGCTTGCGCAGCGCGTCCGCGAGCTGCTTCCGCGTGCGCGGGGTCCCGGTGAGCAGGCGCAGGCAGATCGCCCGTGCCTGCTCCACCGGGTCCCCCGGAGACCCCGCCTCCTCGGCCCTCGACGAGGAGGGGGCGCCTCCGTCCTCTCCGGACGGTTCCCCACGGCCGCGCCGGCGGTCTGCGCGTGGGCCGTCCGCGCCACGGAGCCCGGCGCCGCCCCGCCGCGGCGAGCCGCCGCCCGCGGAACCGGCGCCGCGCTCCGCGCCGCCGTCCGGCCACGGTCCGCCGTCCGGCTCGTCGCCGCGCGTCCCGTACCGCTCGTCCGTGCCGTACGGCGCCGCGCGGCCGTGTCCCCGGCCCGCGCCGCGCGGCACGTCTCCCCCGTACGCGCCGTCTCCCGCCCCGGCGGAGCCGGCGTCGTCCTGACCGGCACCGCCCGCCCCGGCGGAGCCGGTGCCGCCCGCCCCGGCGTGCGCGCGCACGGCGGCGTCCGGGTAGGCGTACTCGGCCCAGTCGGTTCGTCGTGTCACGGGTCAGCTCTTGGCTGCCGCGGCCTTGGACTTGACCGCCTTGGCCGCCGGTGCGGGCACCGCCGCGGCGGTCTCGGCCGGAGCGGCGGCGACCGCGGCGTCCGTGTCCGGCTCGGCGGCCGGCTCCTCGGGCCGCACGCCGACGCCCAGCTTCTCCTTGATCTTCCTCTCGATCTCGTTGGCCAGGTCGGGGTTGTCCTTCAGGAAGTTGCGCGCGTTCTCCTTGCCCTGGCCGAGCTGGTCGCCCTCGTAGGTGTACCAGGCGCCGGCCTTGCGGACGAAGCCGTGTTCCACGCCCATGTCGATCAGGCCGCCCTCGCGGCTGATGCCCTGGCCGTAGAGGATGTCGAACTCGGCCTGCTTGAAGGGCGGCGCGACCTTGTTCTTGACGACCTTGACCCGGGTGCGGTTGCCGACCGCCTCCGTGCCGTCCTTCAGGGTCTCGATACGGCGGATGTCCAGGCGCACCGAGGCGTAGAACTTCAGCGCGCGGCCACCGGTCGTGGTCTCCGGCGAGCCGAACATCACGCCGACCTTCTCGCGGAGCTGGTTGATGAAGATCGCGGTGGTCTTGGACTGGTTGAGCGCACCGGTGATCTTCCGGAGGGCCTGGCTCATCAGGCGGGCCTGCAGACCCACGTGGCTGTCGCCCATCTCACCCTCGATCTCCGCGCGCGGGACGAGCGCGGCGACGGAGTCGATGACGATGAGGTCGAGGGCGCCGGAGCGGACCAGCATGTCGACGATCTCCAGCGCCTGCTCGCCGTTGTCCGGCTGGGAGAGGATCAGCTGGTCGATGTCGACGCCGAGCTTCTTGGCGTACTCGGGGTCGAGGGCGTGCTCCGCGTCCACGAAGGCGACCGTGCCGCCCGCCTTCTGCGCGTTGGCCACGGCGTGCAGGGTCAGGGTGGTCTTGCCGGAGGACTCCGGGCCGTAGACCTCCACCACACGGCCGCGCGGCAGGCCGCCCACGCCCAGGGCCACGTCGAGCGCGGTCGACCCGGTCGGGATGACCTCGATGGGCTCCTGCGAGCGCTCGCCCATGCGCATGACCGCGCCCTTGCCGAATTGCCGTTCAATCTGTGCGAGTGCGGCGTCCAGGGCCTTCTCGCGGTCGGTTCCTGCCATGGGTTCCACCCGGTTTGCTTGAGTCGATCGCTTCACGTCAAAGACGCTAACGCCTGCCACTGACAATGCGCCCCGACGCAGGCCGGCCTGTGGATAACTCGGGCATATCTCCACCAGAACCGCGGCGAAACGCCCTCGTCAGCCATGCCGGAGCCTTCATAAGAATAGATGTTCGATTTTTGTGTCAAGTGCGTCACACGGCGCGCGGAAGCCCCGTCCGCACCGCCGCGGTGCTGCGGCGGTGCGGGGACGTCAGGAGGGCGTCCCGCCGGGGTCCGCCGGCCCCGGCGGCGTCTGCGGCCGCCGCCCCCACAGCCGCCGGGTGCGCGTGAGCAGGCCGGCGCCCGGCCCCCGTCCCCCTCCCCGGTGCCCGTGGACGCGGGGATCGTCCGTGACGGCGTACCGCTTCACGTACGCCCCCAGGAACGCCTGCAGCGTGGCCACCGCGGGGATGGCGATCAGCGCGCCGACGGCACCGAGCAGGGCGGTGCCCGCGATGACCGAGCCGAAGGCGACCGCAGGATGGATGTCGACGGTCTTCGAGGTCAGCTTGGGCTGCAGCACGTAGTTCTCGAACTGCTGGTAGACCACGACGAAGATCAGCACCCACAGCGCGTACCAGGGATCGACCGTGAAGGCGATCAGCATGGCCAGGGCGCCCGCGAGATAGGTGCCGATGGTGGGGATGAACTGCGACACCAGCCCCACCCACACGGCGAGCACGGGCGCGTAGGGCACCTCCAGGACCTGCAGCAGGACGTAGTGCGCTATGCCGGAGATCAGCGCCATCAGACCGCGCGAGTACAGATAACCGCCGGTCTTGTTGACGGCGATCTCCCACGCGCGCAGCACCTCCGCCTGCCGGGCGGGCGGCAGCACGGAGCACAGCGCGCGGCGCAGCCGCGGACCGTCGGCGGCGAAGTAGAAGGAGAACAGCGTGACCGTCAGCAGCTGGAAGAGGCCGCCGAGGACCTGCGCGGACACGTCCAGGACGCCGGTGGCGCTGTTCTGCACGTAGGTGCGCAGCCAGTCCGAGCGGAGTAGGCCCTCCTGGACGTCCACCCGGCGCAGCTCGGTGTTGAAGTGGATGTTGACCCAGTTGATGACGGAGTCGAGGTAGGCCGGGAAGTTCTCGACCATCGTGATGATCTGGCCCGCGAGCATGGAGCTGAGCAGGGTGACGAAGCCCGCGGACGCGATCATCACGGCCAGGAAGACGATGCCGGTGGCCAGCCCCCGGCGCAGACCGCGCGCGGCCATCCAGCTCACCGCGGGCTCGATGGCGAGGGCCAGGAAGAACGCGATGAGAATGTTGATCAGCAGGCCGGTGAGCTGGTGGAAGGCCCAGCTGCCCAGCTGGAACACGGCGTAGAGCGCGAGCGCGAGCACCAGGGCGCGCGGCAGCCAGCGGGGCATCCGGGCGTCCGGACCGGCGGTGCCGGGGGCCGGGGGCCGGGGGCCGGGCGGCGTCGTGCCGGACGGGGAAGTGTGCGGGGCTGCCTGCCCGGTCTCGTCAGTCGGTGCCACGGTGCAAGTCTCGCCCACGTCACCGGCGGCCGGCGGCCGTCCCGCGATCTTCGTGACCGATCAGCGCCTGTCCTGTGGCACGTTCATGACCGTGCAGACCACGCGCCACACGTCCTTGGCCGCCCAGCCGGCGTCCAGGGCCTCCAGCACCGTGCGCCCGCCGAGCTCCGACATCACGTGATCGCGCGCGAAGGTGTCGGCGTAGCCCGGACCGAAATGGTCCGCCATCCGCTGCCAGAAGACCGTCAACCGCATGCCTCCAGTATCCCGCCCCCGGGGTGGGCCTGCGCCGGGGCCCCTCGCCGGGAGCGCTTTCCGCCCTACGGTCTGACGCATGGCCGAAACAGGAGTTTCCGCGCTCCCCCCGACGCCGTCGGCGTCCACCCCGCTCGCGCGTGCCGAGCACTTCGTCTGGCTCACCGCACGCGTGCTGGAGCAGCGCCTCTTCGCGCACCACTTCCGGGGCGGCGACGCGGACCCGGTGGAGACGGCGCTGGACGCCTACCGCAACGAGGACGGCGGGTACGGTCACGCGCTGGAGCCCGATCTGCGCGGCCCGGACAGCCGGCCCCTGCACACCGTGCACGCGCTGCGCGTCCTGGACTCCATCGGCCGCTGCGGCGGACAGCGCGTGGAGCGCCTGTGCCGCTACCTGACCTCCGTGTCGACGCCGGACGGCGCCCTTCCGGCGTTCCCGCCCGGCCGGGACGGCTGTCCGGCCGCCCCCTTCGCCCGGGGCGCCGGCGCCCCGTCCGGTGATCTCCTCGCCACCGGCCCGGTGGTGGGCCTGCTGCACCGCAACGAGGTGTGGCACGCCTGGCTGTTCCGGGCCACGGACTTCTGCTGGCAGGCGGTCGAGTCGCTGCGGACGGCCCGCCCGCACGAGGTCGAGGCCGCCGTGGCCTTCCTGGACTCCGCTCCCGACCGTCCGCGCGCGGAGGCGGCCGCCGACCGCCTGGGGCGTCTGGTGCGCGAACAGCGGCTCGCGGTCCTGGACCCGGACCGCCTCGGCGCCGGTCCCGTCCCGCCCGGCGACGTCCCCGGCGAGCCCCGCCTCCCGCACGACTACGCGAGGACGCCGCGCTCCCTGGCGCGCGCGTGGTTCACGGACGCGGAGATGAACCGCTCCCTGGACTTCCTCGCCGCCGCGCAGCAGCAGGACGGCGGCTGGCCCGCCCGCCGGCGCCGGCGGGCTCCGGCCCCCGTCCCGGAGGCCCGCTCCATGGCGACGGTCGAGGCCCTGCGCACCCTCCGGGCGTACGGCCGCGACCTCGGCTGACCCGGCACGGCCCCCTCAACCGACCAGGGCCCGCACCCCGGCGGTCACCACCACCGCCACCCCGACGACCAGCAGGAACGGGGCGCGCAGCACCAGCGCCACGGCGGCCGCGGCGACCCCCGCGACCCGGGCGTCCAGCACGAGCGCGGTCCCGTCGGCGAAGGTCTGCTGGGCGGTGAGCGCGGCGAGGAGGGCGACGGGCAGCAGGGCGGCCAGCCGCTTGACGAGCGGCCTCTCCAGGGCGGCCGCGGGCACCAGCAGCCCGGCCAGTTTGACGGCGTAGCACCCGAGGGCGGTCGCGCCGATCGCGATCCAGGTGCTCACCGTCCCCCCTCCCGCGCGCCGCCCCCGCGGCGTCCCTCCGCCCACAGCACGGCCGGCGCCGCCAGCGCGGCCACCAGGACCGGCGTCCCGGCGGGCAGCACCGGCAGCAGGCCGAGCCCCAGGAGCACGGCGAGACCGGCGACGGCCCGTTCGGCCGCGGTCTTCAGCATCGGCGCGAGCAGCGCCAGGAAGACCGCGGGGCCCGCCGCGTCCAGTCCCCACGCCCCGGTGTCCCCGACGGCCTCCGCGCCCAGCGCGCCCAGCAGCGTGGTGAGGTTCCACAGCACGTACAGGCTGAGTCCCGTCACGACGAATCCGATCCGGGCGCCGCGCCGCGTGGTCTGCGCGAGCGCGACGGCGGCCGTCTCGTCGATCACCCACTGGGCGGCCGGCGGCCGCACCGCGCGCGGGAGGGCCAGCAGCTGCGACAGGCGCAGCCCGTAGAAGGCGTTCCGCACGCCCAGGAAGAAGGCCCCCGCGGCCGCCGTCAGCGGGTTGCCGCCGGCCGCGAGCGCCCCGACCAGCGCGAACTGCGAGGCCCCGGTGAACACCAGGAGGCTGAGCGCGCAGGTCTGCCCCAGGGTCAGTCCGCTGCCCGCCGAGGTCACCCCGAAGGCGAACCCGGACAGTCCCACCGCGACGCCGACTCCGAGGGCGTCCCGTACGACGGCGCTGTCCGGCCTTTCCCCGTCATGCGGGCGTATGTCTGGAAGAGTTGTCCGTTCTGCCACGGGCCGGACGGTAGGGCATCCGCTGCCGGACGTCTTGTACGTTCTTGCGCTCCCGCTGGTAGGCCCCCGGGGGCACGCCGACGATCCGGGTGAAGTGCCGGTTCAGGTGCGGCTGGTCGGTGAACCCCACGGCCACGGCCGCCTCGGCCGGTGACGTGCCCGCGTCCAGCAGCCGCCGCGCCCGGCGCACCCGCGCATCCGTCAGCCAGGCGTGGGGCGGCATGCCGTAGGCGTCCCGGAAGGCCCGCAGCAGCGCGAACGGGCTGGTGGCGAACTCGGCGGCCAGCTGTTCCAGGCTCGGCGGGTCGGCCAGCCGCTCCTCCAGCACGGCACGCGCGCGTGCCGCGGTCCGGGCCCCCGCCGTCCGCGCCTCCCGCCGCGGCAGCGGCCCGCCGTTCAGCCGCAGCAGCCGGGTCACGGCGACCCGCAGCAACGTGTCGGCGGCCAGCGCGTTCCCTTCGTCCGCCGCCCGCAGCACCCGGTGCACCAGGCCGGCCGTGTACGGGTCGTCGACCACCGGCCGGACGAACCCCGGCGTGCCCCGCAGCGTGGTGGTCTCGGCCGCGATCCCGGCCACCACCTCGGGCGACGGGTAGACGGCCCCGTACCGCCACCCCTCGGGCACCCCGGCCCGCCCGGTGTGCGGGGTGTCCGGATTGATCAGCGCCAGGGCCCCGGCGCCCGCGTACTGATCGGCCCCGTGGTGGTGGAAGACCTCGACCCCGTCGGCGATGGCGGCGATCACGAAGTGCTCGTGCGTGTGCCGCACGAACGTCTTTCGGATGTAGCGGGCGCGCAGCAGATCGACCCCGGGCAGCTCGGCGTACCGCCAGTGCCGTGCCCGCTCGCCAGAACCTGCCATGAGGCCATTCTCCGTGCGGCCCGCCGCAGGGTCCGACCCGCGTCCGCGGCCGGCCGCGGCGGGAGGGGGCGTGCCGGGGCGTCCACCCGGCGGCGGGCGGCGTCCGGCACGGCCGCCATCGGGCCGGCGGCCCCGCCGGACGCCCCGTTCGCGCGGGCCGGCCGGATTGTCAGTGCCCGGGTGCACGATGGACGCATGGTCAGCGACACGCACCCGGCCCTGGACGGCTTCTCCCCCGCGACCCGCAGCTGGTTCACGGGGACCTTCGCCGCGCCCACCGCGGCCCAGGCGGGCGCGTGGCAGGCCATCCGCGCGGGCTCGGACGTGCTGGTCGTCGCCCCCACCGGCTCCGGCAAGACCCTGGCCGCCTTCCTCGCCGCCCTGGACCAGCTGACCTCGGCGCCCCCGCCCGCGGACCCGAGGAAGCGCTGCCGCGTCCTGTACGTCTCCCCCCTCAAGGCCCTGGCCGTCGACGTCGAGCGCAACCTCCGCAGCCCGCTGACCGGCATCCGCCACGAATCCGTCCGCCTGGGCCTGCCCGAGCCCGAGGTGACGGTGGGCATCCGCTCCGGCGACACCCCCGCCGCCGAGCGCCGCGCCCTGTCCACCCGTCCCCCGGACATCCTGATCACCACGCCGGAGTCGCTGTTCCTGATGCTCACCTCGGCCACGCGCGAGGCGCTGACCGGCGTGGAGACGGTCATCCTCGACGAGGTGCACGCGGTCGCCGGCACCAAGCGGGGCGCCCACCTCGCCCTCTCCCTGGAGCGGCTCGACGAGCTCCTCCCCCGGCCCGCCCGGCGCGTCGGCCTGTCCGCGACGGTCCGCCCGGTCGACGAGGTCGCCCGCTTCCTCTCCCCCCGCCGCAAGGTCGAGATCGTCCAGCCGGAGTCGGGCAAGGAGTTCGACCTCTCGGTCGTGGTGCCGGTCGAGGACCTGGGCGAACTGGGCGGCTCCCCGGTCGCCGACGGCGGCGAGGGCGCGGAACGCCCGTCGATCTGGCCGCACGTGGAGGAGCGGATCGCCGACCTGGTCCAGTCCCACCGGTCCACCATCGTCTTCGCGAACTCCCGCCGTCTCGCGGAGCGCCTGTGCAACCGCCTCAACGAGATCGCGTACGAGCGGGCCACCGGCGAGCCCCTGGGGGAGCACCACTCCCCCGCGGACCTCATGGGCAACTCCGGAGCCGCCCGGGGCGCGCCCCCGGTCATCGCCCGCGCCCACCACGGCTCGGTCTCCAAGGAGCAGCGCGCCCTCGTCGAGGAGGACCTCAAGGCGGGCCGCCTGCCCGCCGTGGTCGCCACCTCCAGCCTGGAGCTCGGCATCGACATGGGCGCGGTCGACCTCGTCGTGCAGGTGGAGTCCCCGCCCTCCGTCGCGTCGGGCCTGCAGCGCGTGGGCCGCGCGGGCCACCAGGTCGGCGCGGTGTCCACCGGCGTCGTCTTCCCCAAGTACCGCGGCGACCTGGTGCAGGCCGCCGTCGTCACCGAGCGGATGCGCGCCGGCGCCATCGAGTCCCTGAGGATCCCCGCCAACCCCTTGGACGTCCTGGCCCAGCAGCTCGTCGCCATGACGGCGATGGACACCTGGCACGTCGACGACCTGCTCGCCACGGTCCGCCGCGCCGCCCCCTTCGCGTCGCTGCCCGAGTCGGCGTTCACGGCCGTCCTGGACATGCTCGCGGGCCGCTACCCGTCCGACGCCTTCGCCGAGCTGCGCCCGCGCGTGGTGTGGGACCGGATCGCGGGCACGGTCTCCGGCCGCCCCGGCGCGCAGCGCCTCGCCGTCACCTCCGGGGGCACGATCCCCGACCGCGGGCTCTTCGGGGTCTTCCTCGCCGGGGCCGACCCGAAGAAGGGCGGCGGCCGGGTCGGCGAACTCGACGAGGAGATGGTGTACGAGTCCCGCGTGGGCGACGTCTTCACGCTCGGCACCAGTTCCTGGCGCATCGAGGACATCACGCGCGACCGCGTCCTGGTCTCGCCCGCCCCGGGCGTGCCGGGCAGGCTGCCGTTCTGGAAGGGCGACCAGCTGGGCCGCCCGCTGGAACTGGGCCGCGCGGTGGGCGCGTTCCTGCGCGAGATCGGCTCGCTGCCCGAGGAGGACGCCCGGCTGCGCCTCCTCGCCGCGGGCCTGGACGCCCGGGCCGCCGGCAACGTGCTCTCCTACCTCGACGAGCAGCGCCGGGCCTGCGGCCACGTCCCGGACGACCGCACGATCGTCGTGGAGCGGTTCCGCGACGAGCTCGGCGACTGGCGGGTCGTCGTGCACTCCCCGTTCGGCGCCCAGGTGCACGCCCCGTGGGCCCTCGCCCTCGGCGCCCGGCTCTCCGAGCGGTACGGCATGGACGCGCAGGTCATGCACGCCGACGACGGCATCGTCCTGCGGCTGCCCGACGCCGACCTCATGGGCCTGGACCTGCTCGACCAGGAGCCGGTGCCGACCGGCCCGGAGTACGACGCGGACCGGGCGCCCGTCGGCGCGGCGGACGTCGTCTTCGACCCCGGCGAGGTCGACCGGGTCGTCACCGACCAGGTGGGCGGCTCGGCCCTGTTCGCCTCCCGGTTCCGCGAGTGCGCCGCCCGCGCGCTGCTGCTGCCGCGCCGCAACCCCGGCAAGCGCACCCCGCTGTGGCAGCAGCGCCAGCGCGCCGCCCAGCTGCTGCAGGTGGCGAGCGAGTTCGGTTCGTTCCCGATCGTGCTCGAGGCGGTCCGCGAGTGCCTCCAGGACGTCTTCGACGTCCCCGGCCTGATCGAGCTGATGGGCGACCTGGAGTCCCGCAGGGTCCGCCTCGTCGAGGTCACCACCCCCGAGCCGTCCCCGTTCGCGCGCTCCCTGCTGTTCGGATACGTCGCCCAGTTCCTGTACGAGGGCGACTCGCCGCTCGCCGAGCGCCGCGCCGCCGCCCTGTCGCTGGACTCGCGGCTGCTGGCCGAGCTGCTCGGCCAGGCGGAGCTGCGCGAACTGCTCGACGCGGACGTCCTGGCCGAGCTGGAGCGCGAGCTGCAGTGGCGCACCGAGGACCGCCGCGTCAAGGACGCCGAGGGGGTCGCCGACCTGCTGCGGCTGCTCGGCCCGCTCACCGACGCCGAACTGGCGGAGCGGGGCGCACAGCCGCAGTGGGCCCGGGAGCTGGCCGGCGCCCGCCGGGCGATCCAGGTACGTATCGCCGGCGCCGACCACTGGGCGGCGATCGAGGACGCGGGCCGGCTGCGGGACGCGCTCGGCACCGCGCTGCCCGTGGGCGTCCCGGAGGCCTTCACCGAACCGGTGAAGGACCCGCTCGGCGACCTCCTGGCCCGCTACGCCCGTACGCACGGCCCGTTCACGTCGGCCGCGGCGGCGGCCCGCTTCGGCCTAGGCGTCGCCGTCACCGAGGGCGCCCTGCACCGGCTGGCGGCGGCGGGCAGGGTCGTCCAGGGCGAGTTCCACCCGGCCGGGATCGGCCAGGAGTGGTGCGACGCGGCCGTGCTGCGCCGCCTGCGCCGCCGGTCGCTCGCCGCTCTGCGGCACGAGCTGGAGCCGGTGCCGCCGGCCGCGCTCGCCCAGTTCCTGCCGCAGTGGCAGCACGTCGGCCGGGGGCACGCGCTGCGCGGCGTCGACGGGCTGGTGCGCGCCGTCGAGCAGCTGCAGGGCGCCGCCGTGCCCGCGTCCGCCCTGGAGAGGCTCGTCCTGCCGTCCCGGGTGACGGACTACACCCCGGCGATGCTCGACGAACTCACGGCCGCAGGGGAGGTGGTGTGGGCCGGGGCCGGCGCCCTCCCCGGCAAGGACGGCTGGATCTCCCTGTACCTGGCGGACGCGGCCCCGCTGCTGCTGCCCTCCCCGCACCCCCTGGAGCCGACCGCCCTCCACCAGTCCGTCCTGGACGCCCTCTCCGGGGGCTACGGCCTGTTCTTCCGCCAGATCGCCGACCAGGTCCGCGCCACCACGCACCCCGACGTCACCGACCCGCAACTGGCCGACGCCCTGTGGGACCTGGCCTGGTCCGGGCGGCTCACCAACGACACGCTCGCGCCCCTGCGCTCCCTGCTGGGCTCCGGCCGCACCGCGGGCGCCACGGCCCACCGCGCCAGGCGCGCGGTCCCGCGCGGGCGCTACGGCTCCCTGACGGCCGCCGCCCGTCCCGCCTCCCGCGGCGGGCCGCCGACCGTCGCCGGCCGCTGGTCCCTGCTGCCCGCCCGTGAGGCCGACCCCACGGTGCGCGCCCACGCCCTGGCCCGCACGCTCCTCGACCGGCACGGCGTGGTGACCCGGGGCGCCGTCACGGCCGAGGGCGTCGAGGGCGGTTTCTCCGCGGCGTACCGCGTCCTGTCCGCCTTCGAGGAGAGCGGTCAGGCCCGGCGCGGTTACGTGGTGGAGGGGCTCGGCGCCGCGCAGTTCGCCATGGACGGCGCGGTGGACCGCCTCCGCGCGGTGGCCGGCGCCCGCGAGCGCGGCGACGACCTGCCGGGGCCCGGCTTCGGCAGCCGGCCCCCCGAGGGCTCCGCAGCCGTGTCCGCCGGCTTCGGACCGCCCGGTGCCCGCGACGCCTCCGGCCCCCTGGACGACTGGGACACCTCCGCCCCCGGCGCCGGCCGAGCCGGCTCCGCTCACGACGGGCACGGCGAACACGACAGGTACGACGAGCACGACACCACCGGCCTCGACGAGGACCTCGCCTGGACGGCTCCCGGCCCGTCCGCCCCCGGCGATCACATCTCGCCCCGTGCGTACGCCTCCCCCGACGGCACCGGCCCGGGGAGCGGCCTCCCGTACGGCACCGACGGCCCGGGCGGCACCGGCCGCCGCACCTCCGGCAACGGCTTCGCCGGCCACCACCGCGCCCGCTCCTCCGCCGGCTCCGGAGCCGTCGTCCTCGCCGCCGCCGACCCCGCGAACGCCTACGGGGCGGCGCTCCCCTGGCCCGAGCCCCCGACCGGCGCCGGGCACAAGCCGGGCCGGAAGGCGGGCTCCCTCGTGGTGCTCGTCGCCGGCGATCTCGCGCTCTACGTGGAGCGCGGCGGCAAGACACTGCTGGCCTGGCCCTCCGACCCGGACCAGGAGCCCGCCGACGACGCCCGCCTGCGGGCAGCCGCCGAGGCCCTCGCGGAGGCCGCCCGCGCCGGCCGCCTGGGCACGGTCACGGTGGAGCGTGTCAACGGCATCCCGGCCCTGACCTCCCCCCTCGGCGCCCTCCTGGAAGCAGCGGGCTTCGTCGCCACTCCTCGGGGCTTGCGCCTGCGCGCGTGAGCGGGGGCCATCCGCAGCACCGGGGAAAGCCCTCAAGGACGCACCCGGCCGCGGCACCGGGGGACACCTCAAGGACACGCCCGCCCCGCGGAGCCCGCGAATCCGGGAGGACGCCCGCGTCAGGGCATCCCCGCTCCCGGCCGTGCCACCCTTGAACCATGCCCGAAGGAGACACGGTCTGGCAGACCGCGAGGCGGCTGCACGGCGCCCTCGCGGGCAAGGTGCTGACCCACAGCGACCTCCGGGTGCCCAGGTACGCCACGGCCGACCTCACGGGGCGTGCCGTCCTGGACGTCACCCCGCGCGGCAAGCACCTCCTCACCCGCGTCGAGGGCGGCCTGACCCTCCACTCGCACCTGCGGATGGACGGTGCCTGGAAGGTGTATCCCCACGGCCGGCGCTGGAGCGGCGGCCCGGGCCATCAGATCCGCGCGGTCCTCGGCAACACCGAGCACACGGCCGTCGGCTACCGCCTTCCCGTCCTCGAACTTCTCCGCACCACCGACGAACACCGCGCCGTGGGCCATCTGGGCCCCGACCTGCTGGGGCCGGACTGGGACCCCGGCCGCGCCCTCGCCAACCTCCTCGCCGACCCCGCCCGCCCCCTCGGCGAGGCCCTCCTCGACCAGCGCAATCTCGCCGGCATCGGCAACATCTACAAGTGCGAGCTGTGCTTCCTGCTCGGCGTCACCCCCTGGCTCCCCGTCGGTGAACTTCCCGCCGAGCACGCCGGCAGGCTCCCCGCACTGGCCAAGAAGCTCCTGGAGGCCAACCGTGACCGCCCGGTCCGCACCACGACGGGCCGCCGCGGCCAGGAACTGTTCGTGTACGGCCGCGCGCCCCGTCCCTGCCTGCGCTGCCACACGCCCGTCCGCGTGGGTGAGCAGGGCGACGGCTCCCGCGAACGCCCCACGTACTGGTGCCCGGCCTGCCAGCGGGGCCCGGCCCCGCGAACCCCGCACCCCCGGCGGGGGAACCGGCGCCACACCCCCCGCTGACCCGCCCGGCCGCACCCGCCCACACCGGCCCGGGCCCGGCGCGCCCCCGCCGCGGGGGTGCGCTTCTCGACCGCCTGCCGGGAAAGCCGCCCTCTTCCCGGCCGTGCCGGACCGACGGGGCGGAGGACGCCGCCGCACCGTCTGCCGCCGGCCCGTCCCTGCACCCTGCCGCGCCTTCCGCAGCCGGTCGCGCCCCCGGCAGCCGCCCCGGGCCCGCCCGCCTCACAACCGGCCGGATCATCCGGCCGGACGGCGGCGCGACGATCCCCCGGCGGCCGCCCGCCGGCCCTGCCACGCCCGCCGCCACCGTCCCGCGGCCAAGGCCCCTGCCGCCCGGTCGCCGGGCGCGCAGTGCACCGGCAGCACGCTCAGCCCCCATCCCCCGGCGGCGACCACCCCCTCGACCGCTCCCGCGCCGGGCACCAGCGCGAGCCGCAGCACGGCCCACCACCACAGCCCTCCGAACCCCAGAACGGCTCCCCAGCGCACGATCCGCCCCGACATGGCCCGCCACCACCTCCAGCCCGACGCCGAACGGACCCCGGCGTTCCGGGAGGGTGCGCCGAGGACACACGGGCGCACCACCCGCCGGGCCGGCGCCGACCGACCGGGACCAGCCCGCCCGGTACCCCGGAGAGCGGCGGCCGGCGCCTGGGCACGGCCCCCTCCCGGACGATCCGCCCGGCGCCCCGGGCGATTTCCGCCGAGGACGCCCGGCCGGCCCTCGGCAGACCCCGCCCGGAGCCGCCCGCCCGGAGCAGTCGGACGCCCGCGGCACCCCGTCCGAACCGCGGCAAGAACCCGGCCGCCGCGGTCCCGGCGCCGCCCCGCCAGCCGCCGCACGGCGGGCGTCAGCCGTTCCCGGCCTGGAACATCCAGTGCTGCTTCTCCAGGTCCGCCGTGATCCGGACGAGGACGTCCCGACTCACCGGATCCACCTCCCCGGTCGCCCGGATCCGTTCCCGCATCCGGGCGATCACCGCCCCCAGCGCCTCGACCAGCGTGCCGACCGCGGCCGAGTCGTCCACCCATCCCTCGGGCGTCACCCCGATCCCGCTGCCGACCGCCACCGTCGCCGCGCGCCCGTCCGGCGGGACCCCCAGCGCCGCGGCGCGCTCGGCCACGGTGTCGGAGTGGACGCGCGCGAAGTCCACGACCTCGTCGAGCTGCGTGTACACGGAGCGAAAGCGCGGCCCGACCACGTTCCACTGGATCTGCTTCGCCACGAGGGCGAGGTCCACCAGGTCGACCAGGGCGCCCTGCAGCGCCTCGGCCACGGTCTTCAGGTCCACGTCGGACAGGGGGCTCTTCACGACGTACATCCGCACCTCCTCGGGGGTCCCCGCCAGATCCCTCCACGATGACGGGGCCGCCCGGACCCGGCAAACGCACCGCGGCGGCCTTCGGCGCGCCCGGAGCCGCCCTCGCCGCCGGCGCATGCGAAAGCCCCGGCCGCGTCCCTCCGGGTCTGCCCGGAGAGGCCCCGGCCGGGGCCTCACACGTCGTTCAACGCCGCGTCGGCATCAGGGATGCCGCACAGGTGCGGTTCGGCGCCGCGCTCACGCGGCGACGACGTCCACCGCCTCGGAGGGCGCCTTGATGGTCACCCGTTCCGGTGGCACACCGGTCACCGACACGGAGCCCAGCATCGGACGAACCGGCGTGGGCACGGGCTCGCTGGGGGTGGCCGCAGCGGACTGGGCCAGTTCGGCGAGGGCGAGTTCGTCGCTCACTTCCCGCATGAGTTCGGACATCCGTACGTCCAGCGCGTCGCAGATGGCGGCGAGCAGTTCGGAGGAAGCCTCCTTCTGCCCCCGCTCCACCTCGGAGAGATAGCCGAGTGAGACTCGGGCGGACGAGGAGACTTCGCGCAGAGTACGGCCCTGGCGTTGGCGCTGCCGACGCAGCACGTCACCCAGCAGGCGACGGAGCAGAATCATCGGTGGCTCCCTCCTCGGACCGCGTAGCCGCATCCTTCTCGCCCCACCGTACCGCCTCGCGCCGCGGCCGTGCGGGGAGCGATGTCGTGTTCACTCAGGGCTGCAAACATCAAAACCCCCCGTTCCGTTCCGTATCCTGTGCCCGCTCATTCCCGGTCTGTTCGCTCGCAAGCTCCTTCAGGAGCAGTGCGAGTACGCTCCGTACACTCTCTCTACGAATTTCCGCGCGGTCGCCTTTCAACCGCAGGGCCTCCACTTTTCCGCCGGCGGCGGAACCGGATTCCGCTCCGAACGGGCCGTCCACGGCCACGAAGACCGTCCCGACGGGCTTGCCGTCCTGCGGCTCCGGACCCGCGACACCCGTCGTCGCGATCCCCCAGTCCGCACCGAGCGCCTTGCGCACGCCGGCCGCCATCTGGAGCGCGACCTGCGGATCCACCGCTCCACGTGCCGCCAGCAGGCCGGCGTCGACGCCGAGCAGTTCCTGCTTCAGTTCGGTGGCGTAGGCGGTGACCGAGCCCCGGAACACCTGGGACGCCCCGGGAACCGAGGTGATCTCCGCCGCGACCAGACCGCCGGTCAGTGACTCGGCGACCGCGAGGGTCCCACCCCTCACCGCCAGTAGTCGCACCAGGTCGACGGCCGGGGAACTCACGCTTCCGTCTCCTCCAACGCGCCTTCGCGCTCGGCGATTCCCCGCCTGCGCAACACAATGGCTTGTCTCACATAGTCCAGTCCGGTCACGACCGTCAAAACGACCGCCACCGCCATCACCCAGAACCTCAGGGTCGCCAGCGGTCCCGTCAGCGCCAGCACGTACATCCCCACGGCGATGCCCTGGGTGAGGGTCTTGAGCTTGCCGCCGCGGCTCGCGGGGATGACGCCGTACCGAATGACCACAAAACGCAGCAGCGTGATACCGAGTTCCCGGCCGAGGATCACCGCGGTCACCCACCACGGCAGATCGCCCAGGGCGGAGAGGCAGATCAGCGCCGCCCCCATGATCGCCTTGTCGGCGATGGGGTCGGCGATCTTCCCGAAGTCGGTGACCAGGTTGTAGGTGCGCGCCAGGTGCCCGTCGAAGAGGTCGGTGATCATGGCGATGGCGAAGGCCGCCCAGGCGAGCGAGCGCCAGGCCGGGTCGTAGCCGCCGTCGGCCAGCATCAGCGCGACGAAGGCCGGCACGAGGACCAGCCGGAGCATCGTCAGGAGGTTGGCGACGTTCCAGACGCTGGCCTGGTCGACGGCCGCGGCGGCCAGCTTCGCCCCGCGCGCCGGCCGGGCGCCGCCCGCCGTACCGGAGGCTGCGCCGGAGACGGTCCCCGAAGCGTCCGCGGCATCCGGGGCGCGTCCGGAGCCGACGGTCCCGGACGTGTCCCCGGAAGCGGTCCCCTGGCTCCCCGGCGCCCCACCGCCGGTTCCCGGGACTCCGCCGCTCCCCGCCCCACCGGCGCCCGGGGTCCCACCGGAGCCGGACGTCCGCCCGCCGGGCTGCTCGGCAGCGGCCCGCGCGGCGGTCCCGCCCGAGGCCGCACGCCCCACCGCCCCCGGCACGGCACCCGATGCCGCGCCCGGAGCGGCCCTCCGCGCGCCGGAGGCGCCTCCCGCCGCGGACGCCGGAACTCCGGTCATCTGCCCGCCTCCTCACTCCACGCGTACGAGCCCTGGAGCGGCTCGGCGACCAGGTCGACACCTTCCGTACCGACCACCTTCGCCTCGACCATACGGCCGACGCTCAAGCCCGCGCCGCCCGTGAGCAGCACCTGGCCGTCCGTCTCGGGCGCCTGGTGCGCCGCACGGCCCTGGACGCCCTCCTCGCCGTCCACGGACTCCACGAGGACGCGCACGGTCTCGCCCACGCGCTCCTCGGCCCGCTGCGAGACCAGTTCCTCCGCCAGCCGGGAGATGTGGGCGAGCCGCTCGGCGACGACGTCCTCGTCGAGCTTGTTGTCGTACGTCGCCGCCTCCGTGCCCTCCTCGTCGGAGTAGCCGAAGACGCCGATGGCGTCCAGCCGCGCGTGGTTCAGGAACCGCTCCAGCTCGGCGAGGTCGGCCTCCGACTCGCCGGGGAAGCCCACGATGAAGTTGGACCGCACGCCGGCCTCGGGGGCCTTGCCGCGGATGGTGTCCAGCAGCTCCAGGAAGCGGTCGGTGTCGCCGAAGCGGCGCATCGCGCGCAGCACGCCGGGCGCGGAGTGCTGGAAGGACAGGTCGAAGTAGGGGGCGACCTTCGGGGTCGAGGTCAGCACGTCGATGAGGCCGGGCCGCATCTCGGCCGGCTGGAGGTAGCTGACCCGCACCCGCTCGATGCCGTCGACCTCGGCGAGTTCGGGCAGCAGTGCCTCCAGCAGGCGGATGTCGCCCAGGTCCTTGCCGTAGGAGGTGTTGTTCTCGGAGACCAGCATGATCTCCTTCACGCCCTGCTCGGCCAGCCATCGCGTCTCGTTGAGCACGTCGCTCGGGCGGCGCGAGATGAAGGAGCCGCGGAAGGACGGGATGGCGCAGAAGGAGCAGCGCCGGTCGCAGCCGGAGGCGAGCTTGACCGAGGCGACCGGGGAGCCGTCCAGGCGGCGGCGCAGGGGCGCGCGGGGGCCGGAGGCCGGAGCGACGCCTTCCGGGAGGTCGGCCGGCCCGTGCCCCGGAATCGCCACCTCCGTGCCCGCTCCCTGCCGCTCGACCGGGCTGATCGGCAGCAGCTTGCGCCGGTCGCGCGGGGTGTGCGCGGCGTGGATGCCGCCGTTCAGGATGGTCTGGAGCCGGTCCGAGATGTTCGCGTAGTCGTCGAAGCCGAGCACGCCGTCGGCCTCGGGGAGGGCCTCGGCCAGTTCCTTGCCGTAGCGCTCGGCCATGCAGCCCACCGCCACCACGGCCTGCGTTCTGCCGTGTCCCTTGAGGTCGTTGGCCTCCAGGAGGGCGTCGACGGAGTCCTTCTTGGCGGCTTCGACGAACCCGCAGGTGTTCACGACCGCGACGTCCGCGTCCGCGGCGTCCTCCACGAGCTGCCAGCCGTCCGCCTCCAAACGACCTGCGAGCTCCTCCGAGTCCACCTCGTTACGGGCGCAGCCAAGGGTGACGAGTGCGACGGTACGGCGTTCAGGCATGGGCTCAAGACTACTTCGTCCCGCTGACGGCCCACGCCGACGGGGCTGGCGCCCGCTCCCGCGGACCGGCACGGGCCCGCGGGAGCGGGCGCCGTCCGTGTTCCCCGCCCGGTCCGGCCGGCTCCGCCCGGTCGCGGCGACCGGGCTCCGCCGGCCGGGCCGCGGCCCCGCTCCCGCGCGCACCGACACCCCCGGGACCGCTCACCCGGCCTCGGGGTCGCCCTTGGTGTAGGTCAGACGCTCCACGGACCCCGGCTGAAAGTCGTCCTCGATCTTCTTGCCGTTCACGTACAGCTCGATCGCCCCGGCGTCGCCCAGGACGAGGTTGACCTCGGAGCTGTCCTGGAAGGTCCTGGACTCGCCCTGCTTGAGCAGCCCGTCGAAGAGCAGTCGGCCGTTGTGGTCCTTGGCGGAGATCCAGCTGCGCCCGTCGGTGGCGCTGACCCGGACGGTCACCTTGTCCTGCGGCGCGGCCGCGATCGCGCTGTCCGTCGGTTCCGGCTTCGGGTCGGTGGGCTCGCCGGACTCCGGCGTGGGCGAGGCGGACGTGTCACTGGTCGGCGCGGTTCCCCCGGCGACCGGCGTCCGGTCGCCGCCGTCGCCCTTGAACGCCGTGAACGCCACGAAGCCGATCACGGCGACGATCGCGGCGACCATGGCGGCGGTCCAGTTGGGCCCGCGCCGTTCGGGACGGATGCGTTCCGCCTCGAACAGGGGTGCGGCCGGGGTCGGGGCCGGGTGCCCGCCGCGCTCGGCGTCGTACTGGGCGAGCAACGGGGCCGGATCGAGGTGCACGGCCTTGGCCAGGGTCCGGATGTGCCCACGGGCGTAGACGTCCCCGCCGCACGGAGCGAAGTCGTCCGCCTCGATGGCGCGCACGATCGCGATGCGGACCCGGGTGGCGGTGCTGATGTCGTCGACGGTCAGCCCGGCGGCGATGCGCGCCTGCCGCAGGGCGGTGCCGATGGAGGGGCGGTCTTCCTCGCGGTCGTCTTCGACGCGGTGGTCTTCGAACGGACGCTCGTCTTCAGGGGAGTTGCCGATGGACACGGGGGCGCCTTTCGAGCGTGTAGCCGCCTGTGCTGGACGTTCAGTCTAGGGGGGGTGCAAAAGGGTGGGGCAACCGGGCGGTCGGACTTTGTACGCCATCGGAATGGCCCGACCTCCCGATGGTGGAGTGGCTGTTTGTCGCTTCCCTCAACTTGACGTACGGCGGGGGGAAACGGTTGCCCAATGATCCCTTACGGATGGGTCACGACCGCCCCGGCCGGGGCGCCGCGTCCCGCTCCCGTGGGGCGACCACCGCGTTCCGTCTCCCTACCCCTCGGACTCCCCCCGGATCATCGCCAGCACACCGTCCAGCTCGTCGGGTTTCACCAGAACGTCACGCGCCTTCGACCCCTCGCTCGGGCCGACGATGTTCCGCGACTCCATGAGGTCCATCAGCCGCCCGGCCTTGGCGAAGCCGACGCGCAGCTTGCGCTGGAGCATGGAGGTCGACCCGAACTGCGTGGAGACGACCAGTTCGGCCGCCTGGCACAGCAGGTCGAGGTCGTCGCCGATGTCCTCGTCGATCTCCTTCTTCTGCTTGCCGCCGACGACGACGTCGTCCCGGAAGACGGGCGCCATCTGGTCCTTGCAGTGCTGGACGACGGCCGCGACCTCCTCCTCGGTCACGAACGCGCCCTGCATGCGGATCGGCTTGTTCGCGCCCATCGGCAGGAACAGCCCGTCGCCCTTGCCGATCAGCTTCTCCGCGCCCGGCTGGTCGAGGATGACCCGCGAGTCCGCCAGCGAGGACGTGGCGAAGGCGAGCCGCGACGGCACGTTGGCCTTGATCAGGCCGGTGACGACGTCGACGGACGGACGCTGCGTGGCGAGCACCAGGTGGATGCCGGCCGCGCGCGCGAGCTGGGTGATCCGCACGATCGCGTCCTCGACGTCGCGCGGCGCGACCATCATCAGGTCGGCCAGCTCGTCGACGATCACCAGCAGGTACGGGTACGGCTGCAGCTCGCGCTCGCTGCCCTCGGGCGCCTTGACCTTGCCCTCGCGCACGGCCCGGTTGAAGTCGTCGATGTGCCGGTAGCCGTACGCCGCGAGGTCGTCGTAGCGCATGTCCATCTCGCGTACGACCCACTGGAGCGCCTCGGCGGCCCGCTTGGGGTTGGTGATGATCGGCGTGATCAGGTGCGGGATGCCCTCGTAGGCGGTCAGCTCGACGCGCTTGGGGTCGACCAGGATCATCCGGACGTCCTCCGGGGTCGCCCGCATCATGACCGAGGTGATCAGGCAGTTGATGCAGGACGACTTGCCGGACCCGGTGGCGCCGGCGACCAGCATGTGCGGCATCTTCGCCAGCGAGTGCATGACGTAGCCGCCCTCGACGTCCTTGCCGAAGGCGACCAGCATCGGGTCGTCGTCCTCCGCGGACTCCGCGAGGCGCAGCACGTCACCGAGGTTGACCATCTCCCGGTCGGTGTTCGGGATCTCGATGCCGACCGCCGACTTGCCGGGGATCGGGCTGATGATCCGTACGTCCGGGCTGGCGACGGCGTACGCGATGTTCTTGGTCAGCGCGGTGATCCGCTCGACCTTCACGGCGGGGCCGAGCTCGACCTCGTAGCGCGTGACCGTCGGCCCGCGCGTGAAGCCGGTGACCCGGGCGTCGACCTTGAACTCGGTGAAGACGGTGGTGAGCGCCTCGACGATGGCGTCGTTGGCGGCGCTGCGCGCCTTGCCGGGGCCTCCGCGCCGGAGGAGGTCCAGGGACGGCAGGGCGTAGGTGATGTCGCCGGACAGCTGGAGCTGCTCGGCGCGCGGCGGCAGCTCGCGGGTCTGGGCGGGCGGGGTCTTCGTGAGGTCGGGCACCGCCGTCGTCGGCTGCTTCCGCGGGGGCTCCTCCTGCCGGGGGCGCGCGGCCGGCGCGGGCGTCGGGACCGGCGCGGTCGGCTCGCGGTCCCCCGCGCGCACGCCCTGGGTGAGGTCGGCGACGACCGGCGAGGGCGGCATGCCGTGCAGGACGGCGCCGTCGAGCGCGGCGGCGGCCGCCGCCGCGACGTCCACGGCGTCCATGGGCCGGTCCGCGCCGGGCTGCGGCGCCGCCGCGGACCGCCGCGGACGGCGGCGCCGGGACAGGGCCTCCTGCTCCGCGCGGTCGGGTTCGTACGCCTCCGGAGCGGGCCCGCGCCTGCGGGGCCCGGCGGGCAGTGCCTCGCGCCACTGCTGCTCGTACCGCTCGTCGTCCTCGCCGTACGCCTCCGCCCCGGGGTCGTGCACCAGGCCGAGGCGCACACCGAGCAGCCGCAGCCGCTGCGGGATGGCGTTGACCGGCGTGGCCGTGACCACCAGCAGCCCGAAGACCGTCAGCAGCACGAGCAGCGGTACGGCGAGGACGTCGGTCACGGTGTACGACAGCGGGGTCGCCGCCGCCCAGCCGATGAGGCCGCCGGCGTCCCTTATCGCCTGCATGCCGCCGTCGCGGGCGGGCGAGCCGCAGGCGATGTGCACCTGCCCGAGCACGCCGATGACCAGCGCGGACAGGCCGATCACGATGCGGCCGTTGGCCTCGGGCTTCTCCGGGTGCCGGATGAGGCGGACGGCGACGACCGCGAGCAGGATCGGCACGAGCAGGTCGAGCCGGCCGAAGGCGCCGGTGACGAGGATCTCGACCAGGTCGCCGACGGGCCCCTCCAGATCGGCCCAGGTGCCCGCGGCGACGATCAGGGCGATGCCGAGCAGGAGCAGCGCGACGCCGTCCTTGCGGTGCGCCGGGTCGAGGTTCCTGGCCCCCTGCCCTATGCCGCGGAACACGGCCCCGACGGCGTGCGCGAGGCCGAGCCAGAGCGCGCGCACGAGCCGGAAGACGCCCGCCGTGGGGCTGGGCGCCGGTCTGGGCGCGGGCTTCCTCGCCGCGGCCTTCCTGGCGGGCGGCCGCTTAGCGGGGGCCTTCTTCGCGGGGACCCTTGGGGCAGCGGCCTTCCTCGCCGGAGCCTTCGCGGAAGCGGCCGCCTTCTTCGCGGGCGGCTTCTTGGCTGCGGAGGGACGTGAGGCCATGGGTGTGAGGTTACCGGGGGAGACGACGGCGGACACGTGTGCCCACGGCTTCACCCGTTCGTGTCGCTCTGCCGAAGGGGCGGAACTGGCGCGTCCGACGTGGCTGGTGACGCGACTTCACCGGAGGCGCCCGGAAGCACCGGCGAACCGTCCAGGCCCGGCCGCGTGGCACCGGCCCGCGCCCCGGCGCGACGGACCGCCCCGGCCCGCAGCGACCGGCGTCAGTTCACCGCGGCCTGGCCACCGGAGGTCCCCGGTTCCAGTGCGTCCAGCGCTCGCCGCAATCCGGTGAGCTTGCGTTCCAGATGGGCGGCCGTGGCCACCGCCGCCGCGTCCGTCGACTCGTCGTTGAGCTGCTTGGACAGCGCCTCGGCCTGCTCCTCGACCGCCGCGAGCCGCGCCGACAGCTCGGCGAGCAGCCCCGCCGACTCCTTCGCCTCACCGTCCGCGTCCTTGCCGCTGCCCTCCAACTGGAGCCGCAGCAGCGCCGCCTGCTCCCGCAGCTGGCAGTTCTTCATGTACAGCTCGACGAAGACGGAGACCTTCGCGCGCAGCACCCACGGGTCGAACGGCTTGGAGATGTAGTCCACCGCGCCCGCCGCATACCCGCGGAAGGTGTGGTGCGGACCGTGGTTGATCGCGGTGAGGAAGATGATCGGGATGTCCCGGGTCCGCTCCCGCCGTTTGATGTGCGCGGCGGTCTCGAACCCGTCCATGCCCGGCATCTGGACGTCCAGCAGAATGACCGCGAAATCGTCCGTGAGCAGTGCTTTGAGCGCTTCCTCCCCGGACGATGCCCGCACCAGCGTCTGATCGAGCGCAGAGAGGATCGCCTCCAGCGCCAGCAGATTCTCCGGCCGGTCATCGACCAGGAGGATCTTGGCCTTCTGCACCATGGCCCGCCCTCCTCGCCCCGGCTTGGGGCCTCCCCGGTCCGCAGGACTTGGGGAAACACCGGTGGGTGCCGCCCCGGGGGACGACTCCCTTGCGCCGCCCGTCCTTGTGCCGGTCATCGTAGTCGCACCCCACCCTTCGCCACACCCTGTCACCACGATGTCACTGTGCACGTAGCAGAAACGTGGCGGGAGACCAGAAGGTTCCCCGAATCATCTACTTCTACACGACGCCGGACGCGCCGGGTCAGCGACCGCGCGCGCACACCAAAGGTTCCCGCCACCTGCGCACGGCCTTCGGACACTCCCCTCACTCTCCTCGCATCCACCGCTCCATCACCGACAGCAGGTGATCGGGGTCGACCGGTTTCGTCACGTAGTCCGAGGCGCCCGACTCGAGCGCCTTCTCCCGGTCGCCCTTCATCGCCTTGGCGGTCAGCGCGATGATCGGCAGCCCGGCGAACTGCGGCATCCTGCGGATCGCCGTGGTCGTGGCGTACCCGTCCATCTCGGGCATCATGATGTCCATCAGGACGACCGCCACGTCGTCGTGCTGCTCCAGGACCTCGATGCCCTCGCGGCCGTTCTCGGCGTACAGCACGGACAGGCCGTGCTGCTCCAGGACGCTGGTGAGCGCGAAGACGTTGCGGATGTCGTCGTCGACGATCAGCACCTTCTGGCCGCCGAACCGGATGCTCCGGCGTGCCTGCGGCGCCGCCTCCTGCTCCGCCATCGGCCACTGCTCCTGCTGCCGCCCGGCGCGCTGCTCGCCGAACGGCGAGGTCCTGCGCCGGCGCCGGAAGAGCGCGGCGGGACCGTTCTGCGTCTCCTGGTACGACTTCACCTCGGCCGGCGTCTCGATCTCCACGTCGGACAGCTCGGACGTCCCGGCCGCCGACGCCACCAGCTCACCGGCCTCCAGGGCGGGCACGGGCTGCTGGTAGCCCTGCGGCGGCAGCTCGGCCGGGTGCAGCGGCAGGTAGAGCGTGAACGTCGAGCCGCGGCCCGGCTCGCTCTGCGCGTGGATCTCACCGCCGAGCAACTGCGCGATCTCCCGCGAGATGGACAGCCCGAGCCCGGTGCCGCCGTACTTGCGGCTGGTGGTGCCGTCGGCCTGCTTGAACGCCTCGAAGATCACCCGCATCTTGCTGGCCGCGATGCCGATACCGGTGTCGGTCACCGAGAACGCGATCAGGTCCGCGTCCGGGTCGGCCAGCGAACCGGCCTCCAGCAGCTGCTCCCGGATCTGCTGCGGGACGTCGTCCCGCGCGGGCCGGATGACCAGCTCCACCGATCCGGAGTCGGTGAACTTCACCGCGTTGGACAGCAGGTTGCGCAGCACCTGCAGCAGCCGCTGCTCGTCGGTGTGCAGGGTGGCCGGCAGCTCCGGCGACACCCGGACGGACAGGTCCAGGCCCTTCTCGGCGGTCAGCGGCCGGAAGGTGGCCTCCACGTAGTCCACGAGCTGGACGAGCGCGATCCGCGTCGGGGAGACGTCCATCTTGCCCGCCTCGACCTTCGACAGGTCGAGGATGTCGTTGATGAGCTGGAGCAGGTCGGAGCCGGCACCGTGGATGGTCTCGGCGAACTCGACCTGCTTCGGGGAGAGGTTGCCCTCCGCGTTGTCGGCGAGCAGCTTGGCCAGGATCAGCAGCGAGTTGAGCGGGGTGCGCAGCTCGTGCGACATGTTGGCCAGGAACTCGCTCTTGTACCGCATCGACACGGCGAGCTGCTCGGCGCGCTCCTCCAGGACCTGCCGCGCCTCCTCGATCTCGGTGTTCTTCACCTCGATGTCGCGGTTCTGCCGGGCCAGCAGCTCGGCCTTCTCCTCCAGTTCGGCGTTGGACGCCTGCAGGGCCTTCTGCCGCTGCTCCAACTCGGCCGACCTCTCCCGCAGCTGCTCGGTCAGCTCCTGCGACTGCTTCAGCAGCTGCTCCGTCTTGGTGTTGACGGAGATGGTGTTGACGCTCGTCGCGATCATCTCGGCGATCTGGTTGAGGAAGTCCTTCTGGATCTGCGTGAACGGCGTGAAGGACGCCAGCTCGATGACGCCGAGCACCTTCCCCTCGAACAGCACGGGAAGCACGATCACCTGGGCGGGCGGCGCCTCCCCGAGACCCGAGGAGATCTTCAGGTAACCGGTCGGCGCGTTCTCCACCAGGATCGTGCGCTTCTCCTTGGCCGCCGTCCCGACCAGCGCCTCCCCCGGCCGGAAGGACGTCGGCATGGAGCCCATGGAGTAGCCGTACGAGCCGAGCATGCGCAGCTCGTACTGGTCGTCGCCCGCGACGCCCGCGTCCTGGCCGTCGACCAGCGGCATCGCCAGGAAGAACGCGCCGTGCTGCGCCGAGACCACCGGGGTCAGCTCGCTCATGATCAGCGAGGCGACGTCCTCCAGGTCGCGGCGGCCCTGCATCAGCGCCGAGATACGGGCGAGGTTGCCCTTGAGCCAGTCCTGCTCCTCGTTGGCGATCGTGGTGTCGCGCAGGTTGGCGATCATCTTGTTGATGTAGTCCTGCAGTTCCTGGATCTCGCCGGACGCGTCGACGTCGATCTTCAGGTTCAGGTCGCCGCGGGTCACCGCGGTCGCCACGCGCGCGATGGCGCGCACCTGCCGGGTCAGGTTCCCGGCCATCTCGTTCACGGACTCCGTCAGGTCCCGCCAGGTGCCGTCGACGTCCCGCACCCGGGCCTGACCGCCGAGCCGGCCCTCCGTGCCCACCTCGCGGGCCACCCGCGTGACCTCCTCCGCGAAGGAGGACAGCTGGTCGACCATCGTGTTGATGGTGGTCTTCAGCTCCAGGATCTCCCCGCGCGCGTCGATGTCGATCTTCTTGGTCAGGTCGCCCTTGGCGATGGCCGTGGTCACCATGGCGATGTTGCGGACCTGGCCGGTCAGGTTGGACGCCATCTGGTTCACCGACTCGGTGAGGTCCTTCCACGTGCCGGCCACACCCGGTACGTGCGCCTGCCCGCCGAGGATGCCGTCCGTACCCACCTCGCGGGCCACCTTGGTGACCTGGTCGGCGAACGAACTGAGCGTCTTCACCATCGTGTTGATGGTGTCCGCGAGCTGCGCGACCTCACCGCGCGCCTCGATCGTCACCGTCCGCGTCAGGTCGCCGTTGGCGACCGCGGCGGCCACCTGGGAGATGTTCCGCACCTGCACGGTGAGGTTCTTCGCCATCAGGTTGACGTTGTCGCTGAGGTCCTTCCAGATGCCCGTGACGCCGGGCACGTTCGCCTGCCCGCCGAGGATGCCCTCGGTGCCCACCTCGCGGGCCACCCGGGTCACCTGCTCGGCGAACGAGGACAGCTGGTCGACCATCGTGTTGACGGTGGTGACGAGTTCGAGGATCTCGCCCTTGGCGTCGACGGTGATCTTCTTCGACAGGTCGCCCTTGGCGACGGCGGTGGTGACCTCGGCGATGTTGCGCACCTGCATGGTCAGGTTGTTGGCCATGCCGTTCACGGACTGCGTGAGGTCCTTCCAGGTGCCGGCGACGCCCTGCACCTCGGCCTGGCCGCCGAGGATGCCCTCGGTACCGACCTCCCGGGCCACCCGCGTGACCTCCTGGGCGAACGATGACAGCTGGTCCACCATCGTGTTCAGGGTGTTCTTCAGCTCCAGGATCTCCCCGCGCGCGTCCACGGTGATCTTCTGGGAGAGGTCGCCGCGGGCCACGGCGGTGGCGACCTGCGCGATGTTGCGCACCTGCGCGGTCAGGTTGCCCGCCATGCCGTTCACGGAGTCGGTCAGGTCGCGCCACACCCCGGCGACGCCGTCCACCCTGGCCTGACCGCCGAGCCGGCCCTCCGTGCCCACCTCCCGGGCCACCCGGGTCACCTGGTCGGCGAAGGCGGAGAGCTGGTCGACCATCGTGTTGATGGTGTTCTTCAGCTCCAGGATCTCCCCGCGCGCGTCGACGTCGATCTTCTGGGAGAGGTCGCCCCGCGCCACCGCCGTCGTCACCTGGGCGATCTGCCGCACCTGGGAGGTGAGGTTGCCCGCCATGAAGTTGACGGAGTCGGTGAGCTCCTTCCACGTCCCGGACACGCCCGGCACCACCGCCTGACCGCCCAGGCGGCCCTCGGTGCCCACGTCCCGGGCCATGCGGGTGACCTGGTCGGCGAACGACGACAGCTGGTCCACCATCGTGTTCACGGTGTTCTTCAGCTGGAGCATCTCGCCGGAGACGTCCACGGTGACCTTCTGCGACAGATCGCCGTTGGCCACCGCCGTCGTCACCTGGGCGATGTTCCTCACCTGTCCGGTGAGATTGCGGAACGCCGTGTTGACGGAGTCCGTCAGGTCCTTCCACGTGCCCGCCGCGCCCGGCACCTGCGCCTGCCCGCCGAGCTCGCCCTCGACACCGACCTCGCGGGCCACCCGCGTGACCTCGGAGCCGAACGCCGAGAGCTGGTCCACCATCCCGTTGACGGTGTTCTTCAGCTCCAGCATCTCCCCGGCCACGTCCACGGTGACCTTCTGCGACAGATCGCCGTTGGCCACCGCCGTGGTGACGGCGGCGATGTCCCGCACCTGGGTCGTCAGGTTCCGGAACACGGTGTTGACGGAGTCCGTCAGGTCCTTCCACGTCCCGGCCGCGCCCGGCACGTTCGCCTGCCCGCCGAGCCGCCCCTCGGCGCCGACCTCGTTGGCCACGCGCGTGACCTCGTCCGCGAAGATCCGCAGCGTCTCGGTCATCTGGTTGATGGTCTCGGCGAGCTGCGCGACCTCGCCGCGCGCCGGCACGGTCACCTTCCGCGACAGGTCGCCGTTGGCGACCGCCGTCGTCACCTCGGAGATCCCGCGCACCTGGGCGGTGAGGTTCCCGGCCATGGTGTTGACGGAGTCGGTGAGCTCCTTCCACACGCCGGCCACCCCGGGCACCTGCGCCTGACCGCCCAGCGCGCCCTCGGTGCCCACCTCGCGCGCGACCCGCGTCACCTCCGAGGAGAACGCGGAGAGCTGGTCGACCATCGTGTTGACGGTGTTCTTCAGCTCCAGCATCTCCCCGGCCACGTGCACCGTGACCTTGCGCGACAGGTCCCCCTTGGCGACCGCCGTCGTCACCAGCGCGATGTCCCGGACCTGGGCCGTCAGCCGGTGCGCCATCGTGTTGACGGACTCCGTGAGGTCCTTCCACGAACCGGACATGCCGCGCACCCGGGCCTGCCCGCCCAGCTTGCCCTCGGTCCCCACCTCACTGGCCACCCGCGTGACCTCGTCGGTGAACGTGGACAACTGGTCGACCAGGTTGTTCACCGTACGGGCGACCTTGAGGAACTCGCCCCGCAGGGGATGCCCGGTCCCGTCCGGCCCCTGCGTCCGCAGCTCCATGCGCGGCGACAGGTCGCCCTCCGCCACCGCGGACAGCACCCGGCCGACCTCGGAGACGGGCTGTACCAGGTCGTCCACCAGCGCGTTCGAGTTGTCGATCGCGGCCGCCCAGGACCCCTCGCAGGCGCCCGTCTCCAACCGCTCGGTGAGCTTTCCCTCACGTCCGACCATGCGCCGCACCCGCGCCAGCTCACCCGTGAGGTGGAGATTGCGGTCGGCCACCTCGTTGAAGACCGCCGCGATCTCGGACATCACGCCGTCCCCGGACACCGTGAGCCGTTTGCGGAAGTTCCCGTCCCGCATGGCCGTCAGAGCCGCCAGCAGCCGGTTCAGGGCAGCGGTGTCCACCGTAGTGGTGCCATTGCGCGTACTGCGCCGGTTGTTCAGGGACGGTCCGCCTTTCGCGCGCGTCTTCGTGCCCCGCGTCGCTGCGCCAGACTCCACTGTGTCCCTCCCGCAGGGGTCGACCATTACCGCCGTGCCCGGGTACCGCCGCTCGGCGTACCGGTTACTACCGCGTGTTTTCCGTACTGCTGTGTGTTCCCGCCCGGCCCGGCGGGCCGCCGCCGGGGCTGCTGCCCGCTCCGCACGCAAGACACTCGGCGCGCCCGGACCTTCACAGGAACCCTGCCCAGTGTTTCACTCCCGCCGAACCAGGCCATAACAGTTCGGCAGCTTCGCACATCGTCCGCACTCCCTCGGGCGGAAACACCGCGGACCGGCATCCGCACGGACGGCGAAGGTAAGTAACCTTGCTTGCGGCTGTCCAGCCACGCCGGTCCGTCCGGCCTGGGCGGTGGCACGGAGACGAGCGGGCATCGGAGGGGCGGCCGGACACATGACCACCGGACTGATCCCGGGGGGACAGCCCCCGGACCCCGGGCCGGCGGACGGCCTGCCGCAGCAGCGGCACGAACCGGCCGGCGTCGAAGCCCTGCACGTGGAGAAAGAGTCGAGGAGTTCTGTGATCACCGCGCGCGCGGCCGCCAGCTTCGAGCCCGTCGGACGATCGGTCGCGAGCGCCCGCTCCTTCGTCCGGGACACCCTGCAGGGCTGGGGCTTCGCCGACGTCGTCGACGACGCCGTCGTTCTCACCAGCGAGCTGGTGACCAACGCCGTGGTGCACGCCGGCACCTCCGCGGAGGTCGTGTGCCTGCGCAGCGACGGCGGCGTACGGATCGAGGTCTCCGACCGCTACCCGGAACGTGAGATTCCTCTCCAGGGGGCGGCCGTCAACATGGGCAGCCCCGACTGCGAGGGCGGCCGCGGTCTCCAGCTGTGCGCGGCCCTGGCCGAACGCTGGGGCGTCGACTACACGCCCACCCACAAGAACGTCTGGTTCCAGCTCGACCTCCCCGAACGCCCGGTCGGCACCCGCACCGCGGGCCCCTCCCTCCCGGTCGAACTCCTCCCGCTCGCCGACGGCCGCGTCCGCGTCGCCGTCGTCCAGATCGACCGCACGGGCGCCATCAGCGCCTGGAACGAGGACGCCGAGGAGCTCTTCGGCTACCCGGCCGAGCAGGTCGTCGGCAAGCCCCTGACCGACCTCGCGGCCTGGCCGCACACCCCGGGCACCGGCACCGGCATCGCCGAGGCGCTCCAACTCTCCCGCTGGGAGGGCAGCTACGGCATCCGCGCCGCCAACGGCCGGGTGACACCGGTGTACGCCTCCCACCTGCGTGTCCGCGACACCGGCGGTGAACCGTCGACGGTCTGCCTCCTGGTCCGGGACCACGAGCGCGCCGTCCTGCAGACGCCGTCGCGCGTCCCGGCGTCCGACGCGGGCGGCGCCTCGGAGAAGCAGAGCACCGATCCCTTCGAGCTGTTCATCGGCTCTCCGGCACCGGACGACCTCGACGGCCTGCTCCAGCGCACGGTGGAACGCGCCCGCGACATGCTCGACGGCGACGCCGCCTTCCTGCTCCTGGCCACCGACGACGAAACCGAACTGGAGGTCCGCGCCTCCACGGGCCTGCCCTCCGCCCGCCAGCGCTTCGCCCGCGTCCCCGTCGAGGCGGGCCCCGGCCGTTACGGCTCCGCCCGTATGCCCGCCGTCCATGACGACCTCACGGCCGTACCCGGCGCCGTACCGCTGCTCAACGGCACCGGCATGCGCTCGGTCGTCACCGTCCCCCTGAAGGTCGAGGGCCGTCTCACCGGTTCCCTCGGCGTCGCCGCCGAGGCCCCGCGGCGCTACTCCAACGAGGAGGCGCTGCGCCTGCAGTTCGCCGCCGACCGCATCGCCCTGGCCGTCGAGTCGGCCCGTCTGGGCGAGCTGGAGCGCCTGCGCCGCGGCTCGCTGAGCTTCCTGGTCGAGGCCTCCGACCTCCTCGCGGGCACCCTGGACCGCGACCAGACACTGGCCCTGATGGCCCAGATGACGGTTCCGACGCTGGCCACCTGGTGCGCGGTGTACACGATCGCCGACCAGGCCTCGGAGCCGGACCTGTCGTACGTCCTGCACGAGGACGAGGAACTCATCGACGGCATCAAGCACCTGCTGTCGAGGATTCCTCCGCCCGACCCGGTCCCCACCCCCGGCGCCCGCGTCTGGACGGCCCCCGCCGAGGTCGCGCACCAGGCGGCCCTGCGCAGTTCCATGCGCAGCCTCGGTCTGAACGGCGGCCCGGTCCAGCGGATGGCGTCGGGCATCGGCCCGACCCTGGCCACGGCCTCCGCGGTCGGCGGCGAAACGGTCGTCCTGCCGCTGGTCGCCCGCAACCGCGTCATCGGCATGCTGACGCTCGGCAAGCCGACCGACGAGCACTTCCGCCAGGAGATCCTGGAACTGGCCGAGGACCTGTCCCGCCGGGCGGCCCTGGCTCTGGACAACGCCCGCCTGTACTCGGAGCGCACGGCCATCAGCCAGTCCCTCCAGCGCAGTCTCCTGCCGCCCGAACTCCCCCGGATCCAGGGCGTCGAGGTCGAGGTCATCTACCGCGCGGCCGGCGAGGGCAACGAGGTCGGGGGCGACTTCTACGACGTCTTCCCCATCCGCGACGGCGCCTACGGCTTCGCCATCGGCGACGTCTGCGGTACAGGCCCGAACGCGGCGGCGGTCACGGGCCTCGCCCGGCACGCGCTGCGGCTGCTGGCCCGCGAGGGCCTGAGCGGCCCCGCGGTGCTGGAGCGCCTGAACTCCGCGATCCTCGACGAGGGTGCGCGCAGCCGCTTCCTGACGCTGCTGTACGGCGAGCTGCGGCCGCAGGAGGACGGCGGCGCGGAGCTGAAGGTGGTCTGCGCCGGCCATCCCCTCCCGCTGCGCCTGCGCCAGGACGGCACGGTCGAGCCGGCCGCCGAGCCCCAGCCGCTCCTGGGCGTCATCGACGATCTGGAGCTGTACGAGGAGACGGTCACCCTCGATCCGGGCGATGTCCTGCTGTGCGTCACGGACGGCGTCACCGAGCGCCGCGAGGGTACGCGCATGCTGGGCGACGACGGCCTCGCCGATGTCCTCACGACCTGTACGGGTCTGACGGCCGGCGCGGTGGCCGCCCGCATCATGCGCGCGGTGGAGCGTTTCGCGTCGGACGCCCCGTCCGACGACATGGCGATCCTGGCGATGCGGGTGCCGGAGCCACACAAGGACTGAGCAGGAGTCAGAAACGGATCGGGGAACGAAAAGGCCCCGCCCTGTGATGGGCGGGGCCTTTTCGCTGGAGCCCCCAAACGGAATCGAACCGTTGACCTTCTCCTTACCATGGAGACGCTCTGCCGACTGAGCTATAGGGGCCTGTCGCCTTTTCCGAAGTTTCCCTCGCGGCAACGGAATAGATCATACCCCGAACCGACCCGTGTTCCCAACCACGACCGCCCCGTCACGCCATCCGTTCAGAGGGCCGGCTGGAGCAGTCCCCCCAGCGCGTTGCACGCGGACACGATCCGCTGCATGTCCCTTCTGGTCAACGAGGCGTCGACCGGCAGCGCGAGGGTCTCGGCGGCGGCCCGCTCGGTCTCCGGCAGGGCCACGCACCGCCGGAACTCCGGCAGCCGATGCACCGGCGTCTTCACCGGCACCCGGCACTCGACTCCCCTGGCCCGCACGGCGCGGGCGAAGGCATCCCGGTCCGGCCGCCCGTTGCCCGGTACCCGCACCACGTACTGCTGATAGGTGTGTCCGTCGCCTCCGTCGGGTGTCCGCACCCCCCGCAGCTTCGCGTCGAGGTAGGCGGCCCGCTCCCTGCGCTGCGCGACCTCGTCGTACGGCGCCTCTGACTCCCCCTGTTCCAGTACGAGCAGCCCGTGCCGCTGCGCGAGCGCCCGCAACCGCCCCACATCGGCCGTCCGGCCGAAGCGGTGTACGACGACCACCGCCGCCGTCCGCGGGGTCACCGCCGCCGCCACGGCGGACGGATCCAGGCAGTACGTCACGGGGTCTATGTCGGCGAACGCCGGAAGCGCACCGGTCAGGGCGACGGCCTCGGAGACTTCCACGTTCCCGAAGGCCGGCACGATGACCTCGTCACCGACTCCGACACCGGCGGCCCTGAGCATTGCAGCAGTACCCATGCCCTGGATGCTGGGTGCGCAACGTGAACTTCAAGTGACGCACAGCAAAAAAGGGTTGGACCCGGAACCGAAGTTCGGGGTCCAACCCTTTCACAAATTGTTCGGCGGCGTCCTACTCTCCCACAGGGTCCCCCCTGCAGTACCATCGGCGCTGTAAGGCTTAGCTTCCGGGTTCGGAATGTAACC